>PLEX01000068.1 GCA_003136575.1 Bryobacterales bacterium
CATCGGCACCGACCACCCTCGCCCTGCAAACCCGCCGCGGCACCCGCTTCTGCAAAGTGCCGTCACTGCGAGGCGTCTGGTACCGCAACGCCTTCGGCCACGGCGGCTGGGCCGAAACGCTCGAAGAATGGCTCGACCCCGCCCGCCTGAAAGACGATTACGTCCCCAAAGGCTTCCACCTCGGCCCGGGCCCGATCAAAGGCCACGAATTCGGCCTGAAGCTATCGCCGGACGACAAGACCGCCCTGATCGCCTTCCTGAAGACGTTGTAATGAATATGCGTGGCAGCGGCGAACCAGGTTAAAATAAGAGCAAGCAATGAATATTGACGAGCGACTTGAAGCCCTCACGATGAACCTCGAACTCGCCCATCGCGATATTCAGGATCTGCTGACGATGAGCCGCCAGCACGGCGATAACATCGAGAAGCTCATGAAGCGCAGCGAACAGGATGGCGAGCACATCCACGGGCTTGTGAGGATCGCCGAAGTTCACGAGCAGAGACTTTCAAGCCTGGAAGACCAGGCTTAGGGCCGCAGTTTACGGTGACGCCGTCCCGCGGCTATCCACGCCCGTCATAAAAACTGGGCCGACCGCGCAATTGCAGCGCAAGATGCGCGACCAGTTCGACTCCGATGAAGCCGAGTCCGCCAATCCACCAATCGGCCCGCCACGCGGGCCGGACACGTGTCAGCAGAATCAAGGTCAGGCACATGCCACCGGCGAGCAAAATACCGCCAACGAACCAAACAACAACGCGAGCCGCCGCTTGTACTCCGCGCGCGGCGGACAACCGGGGGCGCAGCCAATTGAGGAACCAAAGCTCAACCCAGTGGCCGCCAAACGAAGGCCAGAGAACCAGGAGAGTAGCCAGGGGCCAGCGTCCCGGTCCTCCCCAGAACCGCGCAACGACGGCTCCCACGGCAATAGCGATCAGTCCCGTGCGCAACAGGGTGGCGCGAAGAGGCTCCCGATAAGGTTGCCACCGCGGTGCCATGCGACCTACGCCATTGCCGGCTCGGGTTGTTCTTCCAGTTCCGTGATGCGATGCGCCAGCATTGTCTCCAGGTTGACCAGCGCCTTGGAGAATCCCGCGATGCCCTCCGCCAGCTTGTCGTTCGCCATGCGGTCGGCGGCGTGCATTTTGACGAACGTCGCCTGGTCCATCGGTATTCTTGAAATACCCTTTCCCTTCGCCTTTTCGGGATCGAGATGCCGCGGCAGTTCGCCCTCTTTCTGATTCAGGTCCGCCAACAGCGCGGGGGAAATCGTCAGGAGGTCGCAGCCGGCAAGCTCAGTGATCTCGCCGATATTGCGGAAGCTTGCGCCCATGACTTCGGTTTTGTAACCGAACTTCTTGTAATAATCGTAGATTGTTCGGACGGAGAGCACGCCAGGATCCTCCTGCGGCGTATAGTCGTGCCCCGTGTCCTTCTTGTACCAGTCGAGAATGCGCCCGACAAACGGCGAAATCAGCGTAATGCCCGCTTCCGCGCACGCGATAGCCTGGTGCAGTCCGAACATCAGCGTCAGATTGCAGTGGATACCCTCCTTCTCGAGGATTTCGCCCGCCTTGATGCCTTCCCAGGTCGATGCGATCTTGATCAGGATTCGGTTGCGCGAAATGCCGGCGCCTTCGTATTGCGCAATAATTTCCCTGCCCTTGGCGACAGTGGCGTTCGTGTCAAACGACAGCCGCGCATCGACTTCCGTGGAAACCCTCCCCGGAACGATCTTGAGGATTCGCTTTCCGAACTCGACGGCCAGGTGGTCGAAAGCGAGCGCCGCAACCTGCCGCGGGTCGGCGGCGTCTCCGAGGTCCTTTCGGGCACCGAGCAGCGTGCCGTCAACGATCTCTTTGTATTTCGGCATTTCCGCAGCGGCGGTAATCAGCGAAGGGTTGGTGGTTGCGTCTCTCGGCTTGAATTGTTCGATCGACTGAATGTCGCCGGTATCCGCGACCACGACCGTCATTGTGCGAAGTTGTTCCAGAAGTGTTGGCATAGCGTTTCTTTTATGCTACTTCATTTTCGATGTCAACGTCCCGGCGAATCCGCGCGTCAGGTTTCCTTACGGGAGGAATCACAAAATGATCCGGACTCTGCATTGCGTGAGCGCTATCGCCCTGATGGCATCCGCGCTATTCGGTCAGGCTCCGCTGCCGATATCCACATTCGATGTTGCGTCGATCAAGGCCAACCCCACCGCCACGGGCGGTTCCGGCGTTAATACCGGACGCGGCAGACTCACGGCCACCAACGTCACCCTGCGGAGGCTAATTCAGTCGGCGTTCGACGTCAACGATTTTCAAATCGTCGGAGGCCCGGGCTGGATCGGCACGGAGAAGTATGATATCGACGCGAAGGCGGACGTTTCCGGCGTGACGGGCCACGTCGATTATGGGCCGATGCTCCAGGCGCTACTGGCCGATCGTTTCAAACTGAAGGTTCACCGCGAGACGAAACAGCTTCCCGTGTACTCGCTGGTGGTGGCAAAATCCGGACCGAGACTGACCGATCACACAGGCGATGGGGGCGCGTCCACTAATACTTCGCACGCGTCGGGCAAGGCGACACTGACCGCCACAAAGGTATCGATGGACGGTTTTGCGTATCGCCTCGGCCGGGATCTGGACCGCAAAGTCGTCGACAATACCGGGCTCAGGGGCGAGTACGATGTGACGCTGGAGTGGGCTCCGGATCCCAAGCCTGATTCGACCGCGCCATCCATATTCACGGCCCTGCAGGAACAGCTTGGTCTGAAACTGGAATCGACACGCGGTCCGGTCGGGGTCGTCGTAGTCGACAGCGCGGAAAAAGCGTCGGAAAACTGATCGCAGACGGGTTTGGCTCGCTACCGCGTCGCGCCAGATTCCCGTGTGGTAGTTCTGAAACTTGCCAGCCGAATCATCGCGTCCCGTTCTCATCTACGATGGCGACTGCTCTTTCTGCCGCGCGTGGGTCGATTTCTGGCGCAGTCTGACCGGAGACAGCCTCGAATATCTGCCGTTTCAGGAAGCTTCTGAAAGATTTCCCGAAGTTCCGCTTGAGGACTGCCGCAAGGCCGTCCAGTTCATCACTCCGGAAGGCCGATTCCCGGGCGCCGAAGGCGTCTGCCGCTTTCTCTCGGGCGTGCCGGGCTACGGATGGCTCTACTGGTGCTATCGATTCGTGCCGGGTTTTGCCGCGCTCGCGTCATTGGTCTACAAATTCGTCGCCAACCATCGCAGCCCCGCGTGGCGATTCACTCGCGCGCTGTGGGGTGAGCGCATTGAGCGCGCCACCTATCGAACGGCGGCCGAGCTTTTCTCGCGCGCGCTGGCTATCATATACGCCATAGCTTTTCTCTCGTTCGGATTGCAGGTTCGCGGCCTGATTGGCTCGGAAGGAATCCTGCCCGCCGGCGAATTTCTGACGGCTGTCCACAACCAGCTCGGCGGCATGGGTTGGTGGCGCGTGCCGACGCTGTTCTGGTGGGGAAGCGCCGATCTGACGTTGCTCTCCATCACCTGGGGCGGTGTGTCGCTTTCACTCGTGTCGCTGCTGACCAAGGCGCACACCCGCTGGCAGCGCATCATCTTCGTTGTCCTGTGGGCGTACTATCTGTCGATCGTGAATGCCGGCCAGGAATTCATGTCGTTTCAATGGGACTGGCTGCTCGTGGAAGCGGGTTTTCTTGCGATCTTTCTGCAGCCCGCGAAATCGCGCGTCTGGCTCTATCGCTGGCTGCTCTTCCGTCTGATGTTCGAATCGGGCGCGGTCAAGCTTCTGAGCCACGACCCTTCATGGCACAACTTCACCGCGCTCAACTTCCACTACGAAACCCAACCGATTCCCACGCCGCTCGCCTGGTACATGCATCTGTTGCCGGATTGGTTCCAGAAGATGTCGGTGGGCGGTGTGTTTGCGGTCGAACTGGTGTTGCCGTTCCTGATGTTCGGTCCGCGGCGGCTGAAACAGTTTGCGGGCATTGGAACCATCGCGTTTCAATGCCTTATCATGCTGACCGGCAACTACACTTTCTTCAATCTGTTGACGATCGCGCTCTGTCTTTTTCTGTTCGACGACGCATTTTTCGCGCGATGGAAGCTGAACGTGAAGGCGGCAACTATGCGCGGTCCGAACCGATGGGTGACTGCAACCATATGGGCGCTCGTGGTTTTCCTGTCCGGCGTCGAACTGGGTGCGACAGCGGGAAAGGTGCCTGACCCCATCGCGCGCGCGGCGCGGCAGATTTCGCAATTCGGTTTCGTCAACCATTACGGACTCTTCGCCGTGATGACCACCGAGCGCATGGAAATCCAGATCGAGGCATCGCAGGATGGCCAAACCTGGGAACCGTACTTGTTCTATTACAAGCCAGGCCCGCTGAACCGCCGTTTGCCCTGGGTGGAACCATACCAGCCTCGGCTCGACTGGCAGATGTGGTTTGCGGCGCTCAGTAACGCGCGGGAGAACCCCTGGTTTGTCCGCGCCATGGTCGGACTATTGCGCGGATCGAAGCCCATTGCGGGGCTGTTCGCTCAGACGCCGCTGTCCGGCCAGCTGCCGAAGCTGGTGCGCGCCACGATCTGGCAGTACCACTTCACGTCGTGGGATGAGCGGCGGAAAACCGGCAATTACTGGAAGCGCGAACTCAAGGGACTCTACTTCCCGGCCGTGGGTCTGCGTGCGGGACAATAAAAGTCCACGCCTATGCCCCTGAATGAACTCGCGGGCCAGCCCGCACCAGCAAGTTCCCTGATCGATGTAGCGCAACTCGAGGCCGATTACTATTCGCGCAAGCCCGATACGGCGAATAAGGAACAGCTCGTCAGTTTCGGGACCAGCGGCCATCGGGGAACGCCCGGGAATTCGACATTCACCGAACAGCATATTCTCGCGATCACGCAGGCTACTTGCGAATTCCGGACGACGAGCGGCGCAACGGGGCTGCTTTTCATGGGAAAAGACACGCACGCGCTTTCCGGCGTCGCGCAGCAGACCGCCCTCGAAGTGCTGGCGGCGAACGGTGTCGACGTCGTCATTCAGCAGGCTGGCGGCTTTACTCCGACCCCCGTTATCTCGCGCGCCATTCTCGAATTCAACCGCGGGCGGCTCGCGGGTCTCGCCGACGGCATCGTCATCACTCCTTCGCACAATCCGCCCGACGACGGCGGCTTCAAGTACAACCCTCCCAATGGCGGGCCGGCCGACACGGACGTGACAGGGGCGATTCAGGACCGCGCGAACGAACTTCTGCGCGAAGGCAATGCCGGCGTTAAACGGGTTCCGTACGCCGCGGCGCTGAAGGCATCGACCACCCGCGAACAGGATTACGTAAATGGCTACGTCGACGACCTCGCGAATGTGATCGACATGGAAGCGATTCGCAAGGCCGGCACGAAAATCGGCGTCGACCCGCTCGGCGGTGCGTCGCTCGCCTACTGGCAACCGATCGCCGAACGCTACGGCCTGAATATTGAAGTCGTCAACAAGAAAGTAGATCCGCAGTTCGGATTCATGACGCTCGATCATGATGGCAAAATCCGAATGGATTGCTCAAGCCCCTATGCGATGGCCGGACTTGTGAAACTGAAAGACGATTTCGCGATTGCCTGGGGCTGCGATCCGGATTCCGATCGCCACGGCATCGTGACGCCGAGCGCGGGTCTGCTGGAGCCGAATGCCTACCTGGCAGTAGCGGTTCACTACTTGTTGACGCATCGTCCGCAGTGGTCCGCGAGCGCGGTCGTCGGCAAGACGCTGGTGAGTAGTTCGTTGATCGATTGGGTTGTGGCCGGCCTCGGACGGGAGTTGTTTGAAGTGCCCGCGGGCTTCAAGTGGTTTGCCGGCAAACTCTTCGACGGCACTTGCTGCTTCGGCGGCGAAGAAAGCGCGGGCGCCAGTTTTCTGCGCCGCGATGGCACGGTCTGGACGACCGATAAGGACGGCTTGATCCTGGGACTGCTTGCGGCGGAGATTACCGCTGTGACCGGAAAAGACCCGGGAGAATACTACCGCGATCTATCGGCAAAGCTGGGAAGTGTCTGGGGCAAGCGCGTCGATTCGCCGGCCAGCGCGGCGCGGCGCGCGCGGTTGAAGGATCTGAAGCCGGAGGATTTTGCGGCCGATACGCTGGCGGGCGATCCGGTCTCGAAGAAGCTGAATGGATTGAAAGGCGCGCCGCTCGGTGGATTGAAGGTGCTGACGGAGAAGGGCTGGTTCGCCCTGCGGCCGTCAGGCACCGAGAACATCTACAAGCTTTACGCCGAAAGCTTCATAAGTGCTGAGCATCTTCAACGGATCATCGACGATGCGCAGGAGTTTGTGACGCGGGTGTTGGCCGGGATAGATTAGCGGCCTGCGCGCTTGTGGGTGTCATGCGTCGGACTGTTCTCACTCTCCTGCCTGCAGCTCTTTCGCAAGCGGCCGCCAGACAGGAAGCGCTGATCCAGACTGCTGCGAAATACGTTCCGGGCGTTACCTGGCAGGCGAGATCCGAAGTGACCGGCGACTTTACCTGTCAGGGCCATGCGCAGACGGCCATTTGGGGAAGCGATACGTCTGGAATTGTAGTGGCGGTACCTTTTACTGGAACCACGACGCACGTCGGTTCGATGTTTGGCGCCATTGAGCGCACCGGCAGGATAACAGGGGCCATAAGCGAGCGTTGTATGGCGACCGGGACCATTGGCGAACTTTGCCAGGTTGGTATACTGGTTACCGTAATGCCAACCCGGAATGTCAATCTCACTGCGGAACTGGACAGCTTCGTGCTCGCGAAAGTCGACAGCGGCCGCTACGAAAACGCCAGTGAAGTCGTCCGCGCGGCGCTTCGCACTCTGGAACGCGAGGAGCGTGAATACGATCTGAAACTTGCCGCGCTGCAAACGGCGATTGACGCCGGCGACGCCAGCGGTGTCGCCGCGGGCGATTCGTTCCAGCGCGTCCGGCGGAAGCTGAAGCTCCCGGCAAAGAAGCACTGAAGAGTGGCCGTATTCCGCCTTTCCCGCCTCGCCGAGGCAGACCTGATGGACATCGGGCAGTACACCCAGCAGACCTGGGGTACCGATCAGACAATCCACTATCTCGACGAGTTGGAAGCCTGTTGCCAGAGGCTGGCGGATCGGCCGAAGCTGGGTCGCGCCTGCGATCAGATACGCCCCGGATTGCGTCGGATGGAACAGGGCATGCACGTTGTGTTTTACCGAATCGAGGCCGACGGCATCTTCGTATCCCGAATTCTCCACGTCGCGGTGCTGGCGGAACGGCAGAACAT
>PLEX01000052.1 GCA_003136575.1 Bryobacterales bacterium
TAGAACAGAATATCACAGAAATGCTTTAAGTGAACAGTATTGGAGCTAGCTAGGTTTTCCATTGTCTGGGTCCATTGGACTGGAAACTCGGCTTCGGTTCTCACCAGCAACGCGCTACGATAGGCATCTATCGACTCCCCCAGATACGCTGCGCCTGCGCTGCGTCGCCCCGCCCCGCCAAGTCGCGGAGCGCATCTCCCAAACAGTCCTGCGTCATCGCCCCCGCCTGGGGCAGTTGTTCGCGGGTGTAAACTTGCAGCGCTCCGGCAGGCGGCCACAATGCCGTCCAGATATTCCGCCGCCTTCGGCCCGTCGCTCCGCGCCGCCATATCGCGGAGAACATTAGCAAGATCGTGCTGAGCCGCCGCCCACTCTAAGGGATTCAGTTCGCGGGTTCTCACCTGCAGCGCGCTGCGAAAAGCGGCTGCGGACTCCTCCAGATACGCCGCCGGGCCTCCTTCGCTTCTCCCCGCCAGAGCGCGGAGCTCACTACCTAGGGGGGCGCCGCGGATGAATTTGACCACCCTGTCGGTGCGCTGGGCGCTGCCTGATGATGAAAGCGTACCGCCAGCTTCCATCAGCCTTGCTCCAAGGGCAGCCGCCGCTTTTCGGGCGAGAAGCTCGAAGGCTCACGATTTCCTTTCAGTTCAAGACAACGCAGCAAATCGGAGGCGATCCCTCGAAACCGCGTTCGCGTCCACAGTGGGTGAACCGCGCCCTTCGCGACGATGCCAAGGGGATTTGGGGCCATCCTCTTACTGGCGTGGCTCTTTGTCTCAGGTCTGCATAAAATGAAAAGAGTCGTCCACCAAGACACCGCCGTCCTCCATGATCGTTCCCACGTCGACGCCGGACACTGGGTAACAGTGCACGATCTTGCTATCAAGGTGGAGGTCGTAGCAAATGAGCGTCGTCATTTCTCCGCGCGACGCACCTACTGATTCCAATGTCCCGACAACGATCCGCATTTGTGAAGCGCTAAGAAATTTATGCCACAGACGTGTTTCTGTGGTTGCGCACCGCGCACCAGAGTGGTATCGGGGACATTCCTAATTGTTCTGGGTGTAGTGGTGTATTTTTCGTTAGAAGTCTCTTTGGGTTCGTCGCTATCAGTATAACCGGCTATCTGACAATGGTCGTCGTGTCTGGGACAATCGTGCTTAGTCGCCTTGCTTTTCTACTCATGAGCTACCTTCAGGGGGACAATTCGGTTAGCCCCGAAGCCAGCAATGTTCTATGGTGAAAGAGTTGAGACGTCAAGTATTGAAGCGGATTCGGTTGACTTCCTTCGACGAGAACTCGGTCGTCTACAGTCGGAAATTTCAAACATTAAGGCGAGCAAAACCGACGGCAGTGGCCAAATTGCTGATTTAGATAAAGCTTCGGAAGACGCTGACCACCGAGATTACGTTGGAAGTCATCGCTGGCGCTCCTGGCGCGGAAGCACGCCGCCGATTCATTCACGACGTGATTTCAAGAGAAAATTGCGTTGCAAAACGAAAAAGGAAATTTGGCCAACCGTCTATCGTCCCGGTGCCGACCGCCGATCTTCGCGTTCCACTCACGCATCAATGGCCCTCATTTCAGTCACCGCCATTTTTCCCTCTATCCCCAATAGAATCAATAAATCTCTCCTCCTGCCCAATTTCGCTCATGCCGTTGGCGTATGACGATCTTCCTGCCGGCACACATCGGAACGAGCCAACCGCTCCCGCGCTATTTCCGCCGGGAAGAACGCCCGGCGAGGTTCGATCTCAGATAACTTCTCAAGCCCATTTCACCCCATGGAATGGGGCGTTCGCCAGGCGGCATCCCCGTCAAGATCACGCTCGGAACATCGTCACTTTGTCCGTGCTGTCATTCGCCATCGGTCAAACCGGGGCCTCCAGCTACATATATGTTCGGCTTCAGACAACTCCATTGGCATGCTCCATCGGACCGGACCCAAGCTGTCCCCCATCCGAATTTACAGACTGGATCGCCAGGAAGAGGTGGGGGATGCCTCGTCAATGCCTCCGTCTGCAGCGGCAAGCACGTCCGCTGGCTGGCCAGCAAAATAATTTTCCGCCGCCGATGCCGCTCTGCCGTTTGGCTTTTCCCGTTCCGAACCGAATTTCGTGCCGTTTTGTACCACTACTTCTGGCTGTGCGTACCTTCGCGGAACGTCCAGCCATACCACTTTCGCCATACTTTCGCCTATATCTCTACTAATTGTGGCTGTACCACTTTAGAACCTGCCATGTAGCGATGATCTATCTAACAGATAAATAGGCACATCCACAAGAAGACCCCCTTGTTTTTCTATTTCAGACGTGGCACAATCTGTTGTGTCGGGCTGTGGATCGAAAGTGGCGCGAAAGTGGAGCTATCTGTAAAAACCCCGGTGCCGGTCGAAATGCCTCGCGTGATAGCGAAGGCACGGATCGACGACAAAGGTCGTATCAAACTTGCGGCGGATTATCTCCATTTTTTCGAAGCCCTCCCCGAGCAGAAGGTGTTCGTGACTTCTCTCGACAGGCGTATAGCCGAAATATACCCCATTTCGACCTGGCGCGAAATGGAAAGGTTTCTGGCGGAGAAGGAACATATGCCGGAAGCGCGCCGGGCGGCGAATAACGCGGCGCTCCTGGGCGGCGAGTGCGACGTGGACGGGCAGGGCCGGGTCAACATCAATTCGGAACTGCGGCGGGTGCTGGGGCTGGACGGACAGGACCTGCATATCCAACCGTACAAGCGGAACCGAATCCGAATTCTCTCGGAGAACGCGTACGCCGCGATGATGGCGGAACTGGAGGGTGCCGACCCGGAGAAGGACGAAGAGGTCCTTCGGAATGCGGGACGCCCCTGATGAAGATCTATGACGCAACATTATCCGGTCTTGCTGGAGGAGTCGCTGGAGCTTCTGAACATCCGGCCGGATGGCGTCTATCTGGATTGCACCGCCGGCATGGGCGGGCACACGCGGGCCATTGCGGCGAGGCTGTCGGAGGCGGGCACGGTAATTGCGAACGATCGCGATCCGCAGTCGCTGGAAATGGCGCGGGCGAACACAGCGGAATATTGGGATCGAATCGAATTTCAGCATGCGGCGTTCTCGGATCTGAAGCGGCCGGAAATCGCGCCGGAAGGACTGGATGGCATGCTGGCGGACCTCGGTGTGAGCAGATTCCACCTGACGGATCCGGAACGCGGATTTTCATTTTTATCGGATGGACCGCTCGACATGCGTCTGGATCAAACCAGGGGNNCATTTCTTCGAAGCTCTGCCCGAACGGAAGGTGTATGTGACATCGACCGACGGACGCATAGCTGAAATATACCCGATTTCCACGTGGAGGGAAACGGAAAAGTTTCTTATCGCCAACCGAAAGAAGGATTCGGCGCGGCGGGCGCTGTTTACGGNNGAACTGGGGCTGGATGGCCAGGAGCTTCATTTGCAGCCCTGGAATCTGAACCGCCTCCGGATTCTGTCGGCTGAGATGTTCAACGAGTTTGTGAGCGACTGCAAGAAGGCGGATGCGAAGAAGGACGAGGAAGAGCTCCTCGAGTTGGGGTTGCCGTGATCTGCCATGACACAACATTATCCGGTTTTGAAGCGGGAGTCGATCGAGCTCCTCAATATTCGGCCGGCCGGGACGTACTTAGATTGCACGGCCGGGATGGGCGGGCATACGCNNGATCGCGATCCGCAGTCGCTGGAGATGGCGCGGGCGAACACGGCGGAGTTTTGGGATCGGATCGAGTTTCAGCATGCGGCGTTCAGCGAGCTTCGAAATACGAATCTCGACGGCATGCTGGCGGACCTGGGTGTGAGTCGATTCCACCTGACGGATCCGGAGCGAGGTTTTTCGTTCATGTCAGATGGACCGCTGGATATGCGTCTGGATCAAACCAGGGGCATAACGGCGGCCGATCTGGTGAATCACAGTGCGGAAAAACAAATAGCCGACTGGCTCTACCAGCTCGGCGAAGAAAGGAGAGCGCGGAAGATTACTGGAGCACTGATCCGAGGTCGGCCCGTTCGGAGCACACGGCATCTGGCGGATATCGTGGAACGGGCCGTACCGAGGTCAGGTCCAATTCATCCTGCGACTCGTACTTTCATGGCACTGAGGATGGTGGTCAACCAGGAGATGGAAGAGCTGGACGCGCTGCTGGAACGCGCGCCGCAAATGGTTCGCCCCGGCGGGCGGATCGTCGTTATCGCGTTTCATTCTCTGGAAGACCGCAAGGTAAAAAACAGTTTTCGCGAGCTGGCGCGCGCGGGAAAGGCCGTTTTGCTGACGAAGAAGCCGGTTGTGCCCGGTGAGCGGGAGGTCCGCGAGAATCCTCCGTCCCGGAGCGCGAAACTTCGCGCGGTGGAGATATCGTGACGCCAAGCTTCGGGCGGTGGAGATAGCGGGCGGCGTTAAAGCGGTTGAAGAAGAAGACAGCGAGGAGTAAACGAAAACCATGGCAAGTCTGGCGGCAATCTGGAAAAAGAGCAATGCGATGGCGGCGGTCGGCAATAGCGTGCGTGAGAGCGATCCGTACGAACTGCGCGGTCTGCCGAACGACGACGTCTTCTTCTACTCGAAGAAGATCGACAACTCGCGTCTGGTTCGCCAGGCGGATCCCTGCGCCAGCGGCGAATGCCTGTCGGCGGTGGGAGCGGGCGTGCTGCTGCTGATGCTGGGAGTCAGTATCGTGGTTCCGCACGTGGCATTGGTTCGCGAGGGCTATCGCCTTGAAGCGCTGAAGGCGGAGCGCCAGACGCTGCTCGATAAGCGCCGGGAGCTCGATTACCGGGAAGCTGCCATGCTGAACCCGACGCGGCTCAACGACATCGCGAAAGCGCAGAATCTCACCAGCCCGATGTCGAGCCAGGTGGTCCATCTCGAAGGTCAGAACGCGGGTTCGAACCTGGCCAGCAACCGGACACCGGCGTCGCCCGGCGACAGGTAACAGGGAGGACATTTCGTGGAGGTCAGAGGTCGCTCGGCCGCAGTGAATCACCGCCTCACGCTGATGGCGGTGATTTTGCTTTTGTGGGCGCTGGCTATTTTGGGCAGGCTCATCCTTCTCCAGGTCGTCCAGCACGAAAAATACGCGGAGCGGGCGCGCAAACAGCAGGAAGAACGGCTGGCGATTCGCGCGCCCCGAGGGTCGATCTTCGACCGCAACGGGCAGCGGCTGGCGGTCAGCCTTCAGGTGAATTCCGTGTCGGTGAATCCAAGGCAGATCACGGATGCCCGGATGGCGTCGGAACTGCTCGCATCTTACCTGAAGCTGGATCAGCCCGCGCTCTACCAGCGCCTGCTGGCCGCGCAGCGAAGCCACCTTGGCTTCCTGTGGATCAAACACGGCGCGGATGCGACACAGTCGGAAGGCCTCAAAGCGCTGCATCTTGGCTACGTCACGCTGGTGAGCGAGAGCACGCGTCACTACCCCGCCGGAGAGACCGCCGCTCACGTTCTCGGCGGACTTGGCGTGATTCCTTCGGAGGGCAAAACCATACAGGGCGTTCTGGGTATCGAACGCAGCCAGGACAAAGCGCTCCGCGGACAGGATGGAACCGAGCGAGTTCTGGTGGACGTCAATCACAACGGCATCGATTCGCATGTCGAAGCCGCGGCCCGCGCCGGAGCGGACCTCACTCTTTCAATCGACTCGCGCATGCAGTACGTCGCGGAACGGGAACTGAAGGCGGGTGTCCTCGCCAAACACGCGCGCAGCGGATCGGCCATCGTGATGAACCCCTATACGGGAGAAGTTCTGGCGATGGCGAATTATCCGACTTACGATCCCAACGAATCGCCGAAACAAGGCGACGATCCGATTTCGCGTTGGGATCTGGCCGCTTCCGTGCCTTTCGAGCCGGGTTCGATGTTCAAGGTCATCACGCTGACGGCGGCGCTGGAAACGACGAATTTACGGCCCGATTCGATGATTCCCACAGGCAACGGCATTCTCGTGCTGCCGGGTCGCGTGATCCACGAATCGCATGGTGGCCTCGGAACCATCAGCATGGCGGACGTGTTGGCGAAATCCTCGAATATCGGCGCGATCATGATCGGGATGAAGGTCGGTAAAGAGAACATGTACGAGTACGCGCGCCGTTTTGGTTTCGGCCAGAAGAGCGGGCTGCCGCTGCCGGCCGAGTCGCAGGGAGTGCTGCGACAGCTGAGTCGCTGGGGAACCACGTCGCTGGAGTCCATTGCGATGGGCCAGGAAGTGAGCGTCACTTCGGTGCAGATCGCGCGCGCGGCCTGCGTCATCGCGAACGGCGGCCTGCTGGTAAAGCCGCGGCTGGTCCTGAAACGAGGGGATAAGCCGGAGCCTCTCGAAGCGCCCGTCCGCATCATCAAGCCGGAAACGGCCATTCTGATGCGACAGATGATGGAAGGCGTGGTTTTGCGCGGCACGGGCCGCATTCACGCGAGGATCAGCGGCTATACATCCGCCGGCAAGACAGGTACCGCGCAGATCTACGATTCGGAAACGCATCACTATTCGCATAACTACAACGCTTCGTTTGTCGGCTTCGCGCCGGTGACGAATCCGGCGCTAGTTGTATTGGTGACGGTGCATAAGACGTCGGGCGAGAACGGACAGGGCGCCGATGCCGCCGCTCCGGTCTTTACCGCGATCATGACGGAAGCCCTGCGCATGCTCGACGTGCCGCGCGATATTCCCGAACAGGAAATTGCGGCCAAGCCCGGCAAGAAGGAAAAGGTTTACGACGACGTGTCGATCGCGGACCTGGGCGGCACAAGCATTATGGAGGAGGATCCCAGCGTGCGTCAGTTGCTCTCGGAACAAATGAAAATAGTGCCGACCGCCGCGGATGCGACGGAAGCTCCGGCGATGCCGCTGCTGGCTCTGGCTTCGCCCTCTGTCTCGGCGGGCGGAGTTCCGGCCCCTGTCGCACCGCATCCGGTATCGGCGCTGGCGCAGGCGGGAGCTCCTGCGGCACCCGCATCACCCTCGGCCAACCCGCCGCAGGCGATTACTCTGGCGCTGAATCGGGAGCCGCTCGTACCGGATTTCCGTGGCAAGTCGATGCGCGATGTGCTGGCGACTGCGTCGGAAAGCGGTATCGAAGTGACAGTGGAAGGAAGCGGGATGGCGCGTGCGCAAGCGCCCCTTCCGGGTACGCCATTGCGCCAGGGCGACAGGATTCGGATAATTTTTACGCGCTGATTATGACCCTGAGCGAGGTTTTGGCGGACGCGCAGTTACTGTCGGAAATACCGCCAGGTCTTGCTCCAGCGGTCGTTCGTGGGCTCGATTACGATTCGCGCCGCATAAGTCCGGGGTTCGTTTTTTTCGCGTTTCCGGGAGCGCGGGTGGATGGCCGCGCGTTTGCGGCGCAGGCTGCGGAAAAAGCGGCGATCGCGACGGTCAGTGAACTGCCTGCGCCAGAAGGCTGGGCGGCTCCATGGATTCAGGTAGCGCACGGGCGGCAGGCTCTGGCACTGGCCGCGCGCGCCTTCTACGGCAGGCTCGACGAAAAGCTCTCGATAACGGGGATCACGGGTACGAACGGCAAGACGACGACGGCATTTCTGCTCGACTCGATCCTTCGCCAGGCTGGGAAGACGACGGCGATGATTGGAACGATCGAATACCGAATGGGACCGAAGACGCTGCCTGCGCCAAACACGACGCCGGAATCGCTCGATCTGGCGCGCCTGTTTTCCGAACTCGACTCAATCGGTGGCACGCATGTCACGATGGAAGTCTCCTCGCATGCGCTGGATCTGGGACGCGTCTATGGGCTGCATTTTCACACGGCGGTCTTCACCAATCTGACGCGGGACCACCTCGACTACCACGGCACGATGGAGAACTATTTCGCCGCGAAGAGGATGCTGGTGGACGGCTCGGGCGGCCCCGCGCCGCGCTACGCGGTGTTGAATCGCGACGACGAGTGGGGCCGGAAAATGACGCCGGGAAAAGAAACCGAAGTGCTTTGGTACGGGCTCGGGAAGGACGCCATGCTGCGCGCGCGCCACATCCGGCAAAGCGATAAAGGACTCCGGTTTGAAGTCGCATTGGGGAAAACGAGGTTCGAGGTTTCCTCGCCGCTCGCGGGCCGGTTCAACGTGCTCAATATTCTCGCCGCGTGCGGCGCGGCCATGACGTACCAATTGCCGGGGGAGACGATCGCTCAGGGCATTGAAGCATGCAAAGGGGTGCCTGGCCGGTTTGAGCGCGTCGACGAAGGCCAGCCGTTCCTCGTGATTGTGGATTACTCGCACACCGACGATGCATTGCGGAATGCGATCGCCGCCGCGCGTTCGCTCGAACCGCGCCGCGTGATTACGGTGTTCGGCTGCGGCGGCGACCGCGACCGTACCAAGCGGCCCTTGATGGGTCAGGTTGCGGCGGAACTCAGCGACGTCGTGGTTCTTACCAGCGACAATCCCCGCTCGGAAGACCCGTTGCAGATCATGAACGACGCTCTGGTGGGGATTCGGAGATTCGACACAAAGACGATCGTCGAACCCGACAGGGCGCTGGCGATCCGCAAAGCGCTCGAAGAAGCCCGCGCGGGAGACCTCGTGCTGCTGGCGGGTAAAGGCCACGAGACTTACCAGATTTTCGCCGACAGAACGATTCATTTCGACGACCGTGAGGAAGCGAGAGAAGCCTTGCGGTCCTTTGGATTCCGGAGCGAAGCCGAGTGACCCTCTCGTTTGAAACGATAGCCCGATTGATCGAAGCGCCGCCGGCGAAGGGTCCGGATATCTCCGGATGGAGTATCGATTCGCGCACCATAGCACGCGGGGACTGCTTCTTCGCTCTGCGCGGACCCGCGCACGATGGCCACGATTACGTCGCAAACGTCTTCGAACGCGGCGCGAGCCTGGCGATTGTCGAAAAAGAATGCGGCGCGGGCGGACCGCAATTCCTGGTTCCCGATACCACCGTTGCCTTGCAGGCGTTGGCGACCGCGGCGCGGTGCCTTTGGAGCGGAGTCGTCGTGGGAGTGACCGGAAGCGCCGGCAAGACCACCACGAAGGACACGATTGCGGCTCTGCTCGCCACCGAATTTCCAACCGGTCGCAACATTGGTAATCTGAATAACCACCTCGGTCTCCCGTTGTCGATCCTGCGTTTGCCGGCGGAAAGCAAGGTCGCGGTTCTCGAAATGGGGATGAACCACGAGGGCGAGATTCGGGAGCTTTGCGCCATTGCGGACCCGCAAATCGGCGTGGTCACAAATGTCGGCTGGGCACACACCGAAAATTTTGCCGATGGCATCGAGGGCGTCGCCCGCGCCAAGAGCGAACTCATACAGGCTCTTCCGCGTGAGGGCAAGGCAATCCTCAACGCCGACGATGCCCGGGTGCGGAGCTTCGCCAGCCTCCATGCCGGCCGGAGTTTGACGTTCGGATTTTCCGAGGATGCGGACGTGCGTGCGGAGGATATGAGCCTGACGCCGCACGGCACGCGCTTCCGCGCTCTCGGCGTTGAATTCGAATCGCCGCTGGCCGGACGCCACGGAGTCAGCAACGTATTGGCGGGTCTTGCCGTAGCCCATGCGATGGGCATCGCGCCCGAAAAACTGCGCGACGCGGTTCGCGCGCTGAAGCCAGGAAAAATGCGGGGCGAGCGAAGCGTCCGCAACGGAATCACTGTTATCGACGATTGTTACAACGCAAATCCCGAAGCCATGCGCTCCATGCTGGAGTTGCTTCGGGATACTCCGGCGACGCGGCGGATTGCCGCGCTCGGAGAAATGCTGGAGCTTGGCCGCGAGGCCGGGACTCTGCACCGCAATATCGGAAGGTTCGCCGCGGAGCAGGGTATTCATGCCGTTATTGGCATACGCGGCGCCGGCCGCTGGATGGTGGACGAAGCCATCGCAGCGGGAATGTCGGGCGGCGCCGCGTTATTTTTCGAAACTCCGGAAGAAGCGGGCGAATTTCTGGCGACATTCCTGGTACCGGGCGACGCGGTGCTCTTCAAGGGCTCGCGCGGCGTGCATGTGGAACGAGCCCTGGAACTGGCGTTTGCCGGTGTAACCGCGGGCGCGGGTGCCGGTAAGTGAGATTACGGATCTACTAAATGCTCTACTGGCTGTTATACGAAAAACTGCACGCGCTGGTGTCGCCCTTTCGCGTGTTTGAATACGTGACCTCGCGTACGATGTTCGCGAGCCTGACTTCGCTGTTCCTTTGCGTAGGGCTGGGGCCATGGATGATCCGCAAGCTGCGCCAGTTGCAGATCGGCCAGAACATCCGCGAAGACGGCCCGCAATCGCATCATAAGAAAGCGGGCACGCCGACGATGGGCGGTGTGCTGATCATGGTCAGCACGGTCGGCCCCACGCTGCTGTGGGCGAATCTGGCTAACGTCTACATATGGATCGCGGTGTGCAGCTATATGGCATTTGGCGCCATCGGCTTCGTCGACGACTACTCCAAGGTTCTGAGAAAACGCAACCTCGGCCTCACCGCGAAACAGAAATTCGCCATGCAGATGGCGGTGGCGGCGATACTTACCGGCGTGCTGGCGCTCATGCAGTACTACAAGCTCTATACGACCGAACTGAACGTGCCTTTCATCAAACAGTACCGGCCGGATCTATTGCTGCACGCGTTCATGGGAAATCCTTACACATACCCGCTCGCATTCCTGCCGTTCTATCTCTTCGTCGTATTAGTGGTGGTGGGGTCGAGCAACGCCGTGAATATCACCGATGGTTTGGACGGCCTGGCGGCGGGTCTGATGGTGATCGCCGGCAGCGCGCTGACCGTGCTGGCATTTCTCGCGGGACATCGCGAACTATCGCAGTATCTGCAACTGGCGCGCAACCCACACACCGCCGAACTGACCATCTTCTGCGGCTCGCTGACCGGCGCGAGTCTCGGCTTTCTCTGGTGGAACTCTCATCCGGCGGACATTTTCATGGGCGACGTCGGGTCCCTCTCGATGGGCGGAGCGATGGGCGTGGTGGCGATCCTGATCAAGCAGGAACTGCTGCTGCTCTTCATCGCGGGCGTCTTTGTGATTGAGCTTGTCAGCGTAATCCTTCAGGTCGGCAGCTACAAACTCCGTCAGAAACGCATTTTCAAGATGGCGCCGATTCATCACCATTTTGAAGCGCTGGGGTGGGGCGAATCGAAGATCATCGCGCGCTTCTGGATCGCGGGACTGGTGCTGGCCCTGTTCGCACTCACAACACTGAAACTGAGATAAAGACATCGCATGAAACTGGAAGGAATCAGAGCGCTGGTGGTGGGGATGGAGAAGTCGGGCCAGGCCTCCGCCGCATTCCTGCGGGCGCACGGTTCCGACGTCACTACTACCGATATTCGCCGGCTGGACTTGCCCTTGTTCCGGCCGCAAACGGATGATTTGTTCACGGAAAACTGGGACCTGATCGTGTTGTCTCCCGGCGTCCCGGCCGATCTCAAACCGCTGCAACACGCTCGTGCCCGCGGCGTGGATGTGATTGGCGAAATCGAACTCGCAGCCGGGTTCCTGCGCGGTAGATCGATCGGGATTACCGGTTCCAACGGCAAGACGACTACCACGGCGCTGGTCGGCCATATTATGCAATCGGCCGGAGTGCCCGCGATCGTGGGCGGGAATATCGGAACGCCCGTAATTGCGATGGCCGAAAACTCCCGCGACGGTCAATGGAACGTGCTCGAACTTTCCAGTTTCCAGCTCGAGACGGCGCGGACGTTCCGGGCGCATATCGGCGTTTGCCTGAACGTGACGCAGAATCACCTCGACCGCCACTACACGATGGAGAACTACATCTACGCGAAAGGCAACCTGTTTCGAATGCAACTGCCTGGTAGCTACGCTGTTCTCAATTCGGGCGACGCCGTTTGCCGTGGATTCTCCGAGATGACCGTCGCCGCCCCGGTATGGTTCGGCAAGTCCGACGTTCGCAAAGGCCACATCTGGCTGGGAGAAGACACGCCCCTGATGCCTCTCTCGGACGTTCCGATTCCCGGATTGCACAATGCCGAGAACGTTATGGCGGCGGCGCATGTGGCCCGGCTTGCCGGTGTGCCGGTCGACCAGATCGCCGCCGCGGTGCGGACGTTCAGAGCCGTCGAACATCGCCTCGAATTCACGGCCGCGATCGGCGGCGTTCGCTACTACAACGATTCGAAAGCGACCAGCGTTGACGCCGCGATGAAAGCTATCGATTCGTTCGACGGCAATCTCTGGGTGATCCTCGGCGGCAAGGATAAAGGCAGCGACTATACAGTAATGCGCGACAAGCTGAACAAAAAAGCGCGCGCGGTGTTGCTGATCGGCGACGCGGCCGAAAAGATCGCCGCGCATCTGGAAGGGGCTGTCCGCCTGATCCCCTGCGGAACGCTGGATCGCGCGGTATCCGAAGCCCGCGCCAACGCTCATCCCGGCGATACGGTCCTCCTCGCCCCCGCATGCGCGAGTTTCGACCAGTTCAGGAGTTACGAACAACGCGGGCAGATATTCAAGCAACTGGTAAAGGATTTGAAAAATGGCGCAGCGGCTTAAGACGGACAAAATCCTCTTCATCACGGTCGTGCTCATGGTGTTGTTTGGCGCGCTGATGGTTTACAGCGCGTCCAGCGTAACTGCCGAGAGCAAGTATGGCTCCAGCTACTACTTCGCGGTCAGGCAACTGGTGTGGGTGGTGCTGTCGATTCCGCTGATGCTGTTTTTCAAGAACCTGCATTACCGCAAGCTACAGACGCCGGAAGTCGCTTTCACGTCGATGGCCATCATTATGATGCTGCTGGTGGTGGTGTATTTCACGGGTGTGCAACACCGCTGGCTGCGCTTGCCGATCGGCGAATTGCAGCCATCCGAGTTTGCAAAACCGGCGCTTGTGATCTTTCTGGCGTTCTTTATCGCCCAGCGTTCCCGTGCTCTGAACAGCCGCTACACCCTCGCGCCCGCGATTCTGGCCGTCGGACTTCTGACACTTGCGGTGGTGGTCGCGGACCTTGGAACCGCGATCGTTCTGGTGCTGACAGCGGTCGTAATATTCTTCGTGGCGGGTCTGGAGTGGCGCTATATCGGCATCGCCGCACTGGTCGTTCTCGTGGTCTCCGTCGGTGCGGTCTGGGAGCGGCCCTACCGTCTCAAGCGCGTCGTACTCTTCGCCGATCCTCAGTTTAGGCTCGTTGACAAGATCGATAAGCGCGGCTGGATTCGCGCTCAGATGCAACAAACGGCCACGACGAAAGACACCAACTATCAGGCCGACCAGGCGAAGATCGCGGTTGGCTCGGGCGGACCAACGGGCGTTGGTCTGATGCAGGGCCGGCAGAAGCTCTTCTACCTGCCCGAAGCGCACACCGATACCATCTACGCCGTTATTGGCGAAGAGTGGGGACTGTTCGGCACTACAGGCGTCCTGCTCGGCTTCGTGATCATTCTCTGGCGAGGCGTGCGCGCGACTGTGCTGATTCACGACGAATTCGGCCGCTATCTCGCGCTGGGGATCACGACGTTGATGATCGTCCAGGCATTTTTCAATATGAGCGTTGTGCTGGGGATTTTTCCCACCAAAGGTTTTCCGCTGCCAATGATCAGCTATGGAGGCAGTTCGCTGCTTGTGAGCATGACGCTGCTGGGCATTCTGATGAATGTATCGGAGCACGCCGGGTGATCTTTGTGATGGCGGGAGGCGGCACCGGCGGTCACGTCATTCCCGCGATAGCCGTCGCGCGGGAACTGGCGCGCGCCGGGCACGAAGCGTTGTTCGTCGGCACCGAGCGCGGCGCGGAAGCGCGCCTTGTGCCGTCGGCCGGATTTCGGCTGGAAAGGATTCGGGTTGGCGGCATGAAGAATCTCGGCATATTGACCAAGCTCACGAGCCTTTGGCGGTTGGCGGCCGAGACCGTGTCGCAGTGGCGTTTGTTCGGCGAGTGGAAGCCCGCGGCGGTTTTCAGCATGGGCGGCTATGTGGCCGGACCGCCGGTTCTGGCGGCGATCATGCGCGGCGTGCCTCTTGTCGTGATGGAGCCGAACGCCGTTCCGGGCGCGACCAACCGATGGATCTCGCGGTGGGTTCGTCGCGCGCTGATCAGCTTCGAAGAAACCCGCCGTTTTTTTCCGAAGGAAAGAACTGAGTTAACGGGATTGCCCGTGCGTCAGGAGTTCTTCGAGTTGCCTGATAAGGTGCCATCCGGAGAGTTTACGGTTCTGATCACGGGAGGCAGCCAAGGATCGCGAACGCTCAACAACGCGGCGCGCGCGAGCTGGCCGCTGTTCCGGCGATCCGGCTTGAACGTCCGGTTGATTCACCAGACAGGCACGCCGATGCAATCCGAACTGGCGGAGGAGTTCGCGGCATCCGGTCTGGCCGGGGAAATCGTCCCTTTCATCGGCGATATGCCCGATGCATTTGCGAAGGCCGACTTAATCGTATGCCGGTCGGGCGCCGGCGCCGTTTCCGAGCTTGCCGCGGCAGGCAAGCCCTCGATTCTGGTGCCGTTTCCCTTTGCGGCGGACGACCATCAGACAAAGAACGCCGAAGTGCTGGAACGCGCCGGCGCTGCAATTCGTTCGAGCGATAAGGATTGGACCGGCGACAAGCTCTTCGCCGCCGTCACCGAATTACAAGCCAATCCCGATCGCCTGCGCGCGATGGGACAGGCGGCCAGAGGACTCGCGCGGCGGGACGCGGCGCGGCGCGCGGCGGAAATACTTCTCTCGGAAGCCGGTAAAAGCGTGCAAAGGCATTGACAGCGCAGGTAGCGGACCGAAACAATAAATACTGGAAATGTTTTTTTCACGGCAGCATCTGCACTTCGCGGGAATCGGCGGAATCGGCATGAGCGGCATCGCCGAGGTGCTGCTCAATCTCGGCTACACGATCTCAGGATCGGATCTGAAGCTGTCGCCCACCACCGAGCGCCTGGTCAAACTCGGCGCAACGGTCTTTGAAGGACACAGCGCGAATAACCTCGGCGGCGCGAAGGCGCTGGTGGTGAGTTCCGCCGTGAACGAAGCGAATCCCGAAGTCCAGGCAGCGCGACGGCTGGGCATTCCCGTCATTCCGCGCGGTGAACTGCTGGCCGAACTGATGCGCCTCAAGTACGGCATCGCCATCGCGGGCAGCCATGGCAAGACAACCACGACCTCGATGGTCGCCGCAATCCTCAGCCACGCCGGCATGGACCCGACCGTCGTTGTCGGCGGCAAAGCCGCTGCCATGGGCGGATCGAACGCGCGCGTCGGCCTGAGTGAATTTCTCGTGGTTGAGTCGGACGAAAGCGATGGCTCGTTCCTGAAGCTCTCGCCGATCCTCGCTGTTGTTACCAACATCGACCGCGAGCATCTGGACCATTACGCCGATATCGAAGCCATTCGCGCGGCATTCACCGAGTTCGTCAACAAAGTGCCATTTTACGGCGCGGCGATCGTTTGTCTCGACGACGAAAACGTTCAGGAGATCCTGCCCGCCATCCGTCGGCGCAAAGTAACTTATGGCCGGAGTTCACAGGCCGATTACCAGCCCGGTGAAACCGAAGTGGAAGGCATGCACAGCGCGTTCCGTCTGCGCGCTCGCAGAAACGGCTCCGGCTTCGCCGATCTCGGCGTGTTTCGCGTAAACAGCCCCGGCGCGCACAACGTCCTGAATGCCACAGCCGCGATCGCGGTTGCACTGGAACTGGGTCTGACGCCCGACGCGGTCCGCGATGGCCTCGCGACATTCGCCGGTGTGGGCCGGAGATTTGAGATCAGGGGCGAAGTGAACGGCGTCCGCGTGGTGGACGATTACGGGCACCACCCGACCGAGATTCTGGCCACGCTCGCCGCGGCCAGGTCATGCACGGAGGGCCGTGTTCATGTTCTGTTCCAGCCCCACCGCTATACACGGACGATGCACCTGATGGATGAATTCGCTCGCGCCTTCCATTCGGCGGATCGCGTCGTATTGCTGGATATCTATGCCGCTTCGGAAGCGCCCATCGACGGCGTTACCTCCGAAGTGCTGGCCGCTCGAATGCGGCAGTTCGGCCATCGCGATGTGGTTTACGCGGGTACAGGCGACGCGGGAGTGGCGGAGGTTGTCCGCGGCGTCCATCCGGGCGACCTGATCGTTACGCTCGGCGCCGGCAGCGTATCGCAACTGGGCGAAAAAATTCTGGAGAGGCTGAAGGGGTAGTCATGCCAAGACCGTCTTCCAATCAATCGAAGCCAAAATTCAACTGGGGCCTCGCGAGGCGTGTCGTCTTATGGAGCGGCTTGTGCGCGGGTCTCGCATTCGGGGGCATCGAAGTCCATTCGTTCATGCTGCGCGACCCGCGCTTTGCGCTTCAGTGCAATACGCGCGCGGCTTGCCCCGGCATTGAAATTCACGGCGCCGTGCATTCCAACATGGCGCGGGTACTGGCGGCTTTCGCCGAGGATTCGGGCAAGAGCGTGTTCGATATCCCGCTCGCCGAACGCCGCCGCCATCTGCTGGCCGTCGACTGGGTGCGGGAAGCGTCCGTCATGCGTGTGTGGCCGGACCGGATTCGGATCGATATCGTGGAGCGCGTACCCGTCGCCTTCGCGAGCCTGCCCATCGGCGGTTCGGCGCGCCATTGGCTGGCGCTGATCGACGATCAGGGAGTCTTGCTAACGCTGCCTCCGCACACTCGCTTTCCGCTGCCCGTTCTGAGCGGCATCTCCGAAGACCAGAGCGAAGCGGAACGGCAGAAGCGCGTGGAGGCGATGCAACACCTCTTGTTTGACCTTGGTCAGCGGTCCAAAGAGATCTCCGAGATCAACGCGGCAACGGTGGAGGATATGCGCGTGGTCACCACAATCGGCGGCCGCGCAGTCGAACTCTGGCTGGGAGACCAGCACTATCTCTCGCGCTATACGAATTTTCTGAATCACTACCCCGAAATGCAGCTTGATTCGCACGCGGCAGTTTTCGACCTGCGGCTGGACGACCGGGTGCTCGTGCGCTGAACGGCGAAAAGATTTTAAGGACAAGGCATGACAACCAAACCAATACTCGCGACGGGCATTGACGCCGGCAGCAGTTACACGCGGGTGATCATAGGGCTGGTCGAAGATGAAAAGCTTCGCTTTCTCGGCTGCGGGTGCTCTCCGGCCCAGGGCTGGTCGAAGAGCCGGATCGTCGACCAGCAGGCGGTGTCGAAGAGCGTTCTCGCCGCCGTGGAGCAGGCCGAGGCGATGGCGCAGGTGCACGTGGAAACCGCCGTCGCGGGCATCGGCGGATTCTCCGTGCGCGGCGCGAGCAATAAGGGCCAGGTCGATCTGGCCCGTCCGCGCGAGATCGAACAGCGCGACGTGAACCGCGCCATGGAACGCGCGATGAAGGTCCGGTTGCAGGAAGACCGCATGATGCTGCACGTCCTGCCGCAGGCTTTCGTGGTGGACGATCACGAAGACTGCGAGGATCCGCGATCCATGATGGCTTCGCGCCTGATCGCCAATGCCCATCTGGTGACGATCTCGACGCATGAACACGCGACTCTCACCGGCGCGGTGAATCTTGCGCATCTCGCGCTGGACGAAACCGTGTTCGAGCCGATCGCTTCCTGCTATGCCAGCGTCATGCCGGAAGATCGCGTGGGCGGCGTGGTGCTGGTGGATATTGGCGCGCATTCGACCGAACTCGTCTGCTATTTCGGGGAGTCGGTGCAGTTGGCGAGCACAATCAAAATCTGCGGCGATCATTTTTCCCGCGATATCGCTTTTGCGCTGCACGTGCCGATCGAAGACGGCGCACTTGTAAAAGAGGAATTTGGCAGCGCGGTTGCGGAGGGAACGGCGGAGAACAGCGTGGTTGAGCTTCCGTTTCGCGACGGCGCGGGCCGCGACTCGCGCGAGGTGCCGCGTCTGCTGATCAACCGGATTCTGGAATCGCGGGCGCAGGAATTGTTCGCGATGGTGCGCGACGAACTGGCCTCCGCGGGGCTGTATCCGGCGCTTGCGAACGGCGTGGTCCTCACGGGCGCGGGCGCGCTGCTCCCCGGCATCTGCGACATCGCGGAGCGGGAACTGCAAAGGCCCGCGCGGATCGGACTCACTCAGGGTTATCGGGATTTGCCGGTGGAATTGAAAGACCCGGCGTGGACGACGGCGGCCGGCCTTTCCATGTACGCCGCCCGGTTGCGGACGCAGGTGGATCTGGATCGTCGCTCGACGGGATTGCTCGGAAGAATACTCAGGTAGAAAGAGGAGACTTGCCAATGGACATTTTCAAATACGAAATGCAGGACGAGACGCGGCGCGGCGCGCACATAAAGGTCATCGGCGTGGGCGGCGGCGGCTCCAATGCGGTGGGGCGCATGTTTGAGGCGGGACTCGAAGGAGTCGAGTTCTATGTCATGAATACCGATTCGCAGGCGCTACAGGCTTCGCGCGTGCCGAACAAGATCCAGATCGGCGAAAAAATCACTGGCGGACTCGGTGCCGGGTCCGATCCCGAGGTCGGCCGCAGAGCCGCGCTCGAAGATACCGAGCGGATTCTCGGCATCCTGGAAGGCGCGGACCTCGTGTTCGTCACGGCGGGACTCGGCGGCGGCACGGGCGCGGGCGCGGCGCCAGTCGTCGCGTCGCTCGCGAAATCGATGGACGCGCTGACCATCGCCATCGTAACCAAGCCGTTCGGTTTCGAGGGCGCGAAGCGAATGGCACAGGCCGAGCGCAGCGTCAACGATCTGGCCGACTCGGTCGATATCCTCACGACAATTCCCAACGACCGCCTGCTGCAGATCGCGCCGCGCGGAACGGGCATGAAGCAGGCATTTCGGCTCGCCGACGAAGTTCTTCGCCAGGCGGTTGAGGGTATCAGCGAAATCATCCTGACGCCGGGCCTGATCAATCTCGATTTCTCCGACATCCGCGCCGCGATTCTCGGCATGGGTCACGCGCTTATCGGAAACGCCTCGGCAACGGGCGAAAACGCGGCGGTGGACGCGGCGCGCGGTGCGATCAATTCGCCGCTGCTAGAAGACACGAAGATTCGTGGAGCGCGGCAGGTGCTGATGAACATCACCGCGTCGCGCGAGATCGGACTGCACGAGATGAACGAAGCGTGTTCGCTGGTCCGCGAAGCCTGCGGCTCGGGCGATACGCACGTGAGTTTCGGCGTGATTGAAAAAGAGGGTATGGGTGAAGAAGTGCGGGTGACCGTGATTGCGACCGGCTTCCCCGCCCCGGTTCCCGAGGAGCCGGTGTTCGCGGAGCGCGTTCCCGTGATTGAAGCGCTGCCGCCCGAAGCTTTCTTCGCACCGAGAGAACCGGGCGCGTTCGCGTCACTACCCGGAACGCCGGAACCTGCAAGAGCGGACCCGGAAGCTGAGCCAGCCATGGCCGCGGTCGGACCGGGCCACACTTTCGACGATGAACTCGACGTGCCGGCGTATCTGCGGCAAGGTAAGTTGCTGGGCTGATTTGCACCTTCCTCCAATCTCGCCGTTTGCACTCAGCTCAAACCGGGCATGGCAGTGTTGTGCCATTTTGCGTTTCAGTCGCAGTACCCGTTCCCGTCCTGTCGCGTTAACAGGAGGTACGAGACAACGTGGGGTGCGGTAAGGCAGAATATGGGTTGGTGTGCGGTCCGGGAACCCGGAATCTTTCCCGTGGGATCGGCAATTGCTTACCCCGCCTGTGCTCTGGTCTACGCCATCTTTGCAAGTGCCACCTACTGTCGTGATCATGCACCTCTGCAAGTCAGGACTGATCGCCTCCGGTGTGTACCTAGCCCTACCTTCGCAACAAA
>PLEX01000067.1 GCA_003136575.1 Bryobacterales bacterium
TTTGTTGCGAAGGTAGGGCTAGTCCGGCGCGCAAAGGCCTGATCGCGCGTCTCGCGCCGCGGGGCGGACAGGTCAGTTGTCTGTCGGCGTCTTGTCGGCGTGGTCGATCACGAGAATATCCACTTGTACTTTTTTGGGTTCCAGCCGCAGCCCCAGTTGCTCCGGCAACGCCGTGACCAGATTCGGCTCGGCGTCCTCGGGCAAGCCGCCGGCCGGAGGTCCCGTTGCTCCCGCTCCCGGCGGCGGAGTTCCGCCTACCATCATCGTCCCCATATTCTCGGGAGCGTACTCCAGTGTGAAGTCGTATTTTCCGGTCAGACCCGTCTTATCCACCACTGGCCGGTTCAGTTGCGAACCGATCAGATTCAGCAGTTGCGAAATGGTTTGTGCCCGGCCTGTCATGTGAGCGGCAATCGCGCCTTTTTCGGACATCCGCATCATCATAATCGCACCGGGGTGATCCAGTTTTATGAAACCATTGGCATCCGGCTTTGGCGGCCCTGCCGGCGGACCCTGAGGCTGCGCGGACTGGTCAATAGCCGCGTCCTCCGGCGAACTTTCCTTCAGTTTCGAGCCATTCTTGCCGACAACAAGTTCGAAGCCCTGCATCTCCTTCGTCTCACGGTGCAGCTTCAGGTGGAATCGTTCGGCCAGAAGGTTCTGCAGCATCAGGCCAAATTGCTCTTTAGTGGCTCCGGCCGGCACCTTCGCGACGATATCGAATCGATCCGGGGTCAGTTGAGACGTGCCTGTGACCTGGTAATCTTTCACGTCGTACGCCCTGGTAATCACGCTCGACAACGTGACGTTAGTGTAGGTGATCTGCCCCGGGTCCGGGCTTCCGGGGCCGCCGCGAATCGTGGTCATGATTCTGCCATCGGCCTGCGGGGCAGCCGGTTTGACGGAAGCGGCGTCGAAAACGGGCGAGGATTGAGGAAAAGCCACATAGGCGAATAAAATCAACCAGGCGATAGCAGTGAGTAAGCTGACGCGTTGTCGCATTATGAGAAGCAGACGCCGCAAACCGCGAAACGATTCGGAGAAAGTATACTCGAAACGCGTCCGCGCAGCTACACCCGATCCCGATCGGTAACTCCACCGGCCAGGGAGGGTCGATTGCCGGTTGCGCTAACCGACGCCGACGGGAGTCTCGGCGGTCGCGTCCGCAAGGAACGCGCGGACTTGCTCCGCCGTTTGGGGACGCCCCGTGAGATATCCCTGCACGACGTCGCATCGGCTCTGTCGCAGCATCGAGAACTGCGCCTCGGTTTCGACGCCCTCGGCTATAACGGTCAGACCCAGGCTGTGTCCAAGATCCACGATTGTCTGCATCAATTGGAGGCTGTTAGGCACCGCCGACGTGCCCGCGAGGAACGACCGGTCGATCTTGAGAGTGTCCAGCGGTAGATTCTTCAGGCTGGCAAACGAGGAGTAACCGGCGCCAAAGTCGTCTAGGGCAAGACGTACACCGCTCTCGCGTAGTTTTTGCATCTGCCGGGTCGCCTCCACGGGATTCCGGGCGACGGCGGATTCGGTGAGTTCCATCTCCAGCATCCGTGGATCGACGCCGGCCACTTCCGACGCGGTCGCGACGTTATCGGCGAAGGAATCTCCCATGATTTCAAGCGCGGAAACGTTGACCGCCACTTTCGACACGGTAAACCCTTCGTCGAGCCATTCGCGGAGTTGCCCGCAGGCTTTGCGGAGAACTGTCGCCCCGATGGGAACAATGAGCCCGGTCTCTTCGGCTATGGGAATAAACGTGTCGGGACCGATGGGGCCCCTGACGGGGTCGTTCAGCCGCAGCAAGGCTTCGAATCCCGCCAGCGACTCCGACATGGTGAACTGAGGCTGGAAATGCAGCTCAAAGCCGTCGTTCTCCAGCGCGTTTCTGATGATCTGCTCTATGCCCATGGCGGCTTCGGTGACGGAAGCCATTTCAGGGCGAAGAATTCGATGCAGTTTCTGCCTCTGGCCTTGGCCCTGTACATCGGAATATCGGCGCTTTTTTGCAGAATCACGGGCGTTTGGCCATCGGCGGGGAAAAAACTCACGCCGACGCTGGCGCCGCAAACAAATCGTGGCCTTCCACCTGAATGGGCGGACCAAGCGACTCGATCATGGCCGTCGCCATCTGCCTCGCTTTAGCCTTGCACGCCCCGCTTTCGAGCAAGACGGTAAACTCATCGCCACCGATGCGGGCGAGAATCGCCTCGTTGTTGAGTGCCCGGTTGATACGCTCCGCAACCTGCGTCAGGAAGAGATCCCCCACGCGGTGGCCAAGGGAATCGTTAATCTGCTTGAAGCGGTCGAGATCGAGATAGAAGACCGACAACTCCTGCCCGGATTCTTCCGCCTTTGCGACCGCCTGCCTCAGCTGTTGGTCGAAACTCAGTCGGTTCGGCAGACCCGTGAGCGCATCGTGGCAGGCCTGATGGGCAAGGCTCTCATACAGACGGGCGCTTTCAATCGCGGCGGAGGCGATGGAGGCGAAGGCCTCGGGTGCGCCGTCTTCCGCGCCGCCGGTGTCATTCGCACCCCGGCAAAACAGTGCGATGAAACCAAACGTTTCACGCTCTCCGGCGCGAATCGGAACAGCCCGGCATGTACCGGCGAAGCAGTTCCGCAAAGCATCGCTACGATCCCGCCACCAGTCGACCAATGCGTCTCCGGAAGGCGCGGTTGCAAGGAATTCCCCCAGCGATTCGGGCAAAGCGGAACCCGGGAAAACCCCGTGCATCTGACTATGGCCCAGTACGACCGCACAGGCGAACTCCGCGCAGTTCTTCTCGACCGACTGGGCGATCCGGCGTGCCACCGTTGGCAGGGGTACGCGCCGCGCGATCATTTCGAGAATCGCCTGCCGGTCGCGCTCAATCTTGTTCGTGCGGTTCAGCTCACAAATCAGATCGCCCCGATTCTTGTAGCTGCGGAACGCAAGCGTCAGGAGCAGAACAATAACTGAAAGGGCACCGCCTGCAAGCCGACGAAATTCCGGTGTGGCGTACCACGCAAGCAGAACCGAAAAAGCGTGGCTGGCGGCGTGAGCGCTGATGTTGCCGTTTCGGTCCATTGCCCGGACTTCGAATCGGTGCGGTCCGGCCGAAAGTTTGTCGAAGGATGCCGAGTCTGCCGGCTCGAACAGACTCCACGGGCCGCCGTCCAGGCGGTGCGAGAAGAGTAGTCTGCCGGACACAGTCATCTTCCAACGGTCGACGGCGGAAAACTGAAACCGCGCCCTGCCGCCCGGCCGGGCCTCGCGGGGATTCTGGTCGTCGTCCATGACGACGACCGGCGGATCGATATCCGCGCCGGGATTAAACAGGCTCAGTCCGCGCGTTGTCCCCGCCCAAATGCGGCCCCGGCTGTCTTCGAAGACCTTGTAGGCGACGCTTGACGGCAAGCCCTCTTCAAGACCGTTCGTAATCCAGTTCCCGTCGCGGTACCTGTGGATTCCCGTGCCGGAAGCGAGCCACAAAGTGCCGTCCCGCGAGCGGAGCATGTTCCGCACGCGATCGAAGCCCTTCCGGATCAGGCTCCATTTTTCGCCCTCCTGCCGGTATAGGCCATTTTGCCCACCTGCCAGCAGAGATCCGGAGGGATCGTCGAAGATGTAATAGGCGCCGGATCCAGGTAGCCATTCTCTCGACCTATCTTCACCGTCCCGGGACTTCCCGGCGAATCGCGGTAGACGCCGAAGAAGTTGTTGCCTCCGGCCCGAATCTCTCCGTTGGACCGCACACGCAACGCCCGCAGATCGTCGAGGTTCCCGGGCCCGAGGACTGGCCGGAACCGCCGACCGTCGAAAGATTCCAGCGTCATCCCGCCACTGGACCCGGCCGGATACGATTCCCCGATGACCTTTCCGTCCGGACCCTGAACAAACGCCCGCATGTCTCGTTTTTTCGGGTGTTCGACAACGTGAAATTCCTCGCGTTGGGGGTCGAAGCAAAGCCAGTGCCGGGAGGTGGTAAGAATCACCAGCCTGCCATCGGACAGCGCCGCCGGCCCCTCCGTGTATACTGGCCAGGCCGTCTCTTCCCGCGGTAGAGGGAAGGTCGCCCATGCCGAGTTGTCGAACCGAATGAGTTCATGGGCGGCCAGAAACCAGATGTTTCCGGAGCGATCCTCCGAAATGGCGTTGACGACATCGTCCACCTGCGGGGCGCCATCCGGAGTCTGCCATAGCGGCTGGTTGTGAAACGCCAGTCCCTCAGAACTGCCGACCCAGAATCTTCCGGAATTCGCAAGGGTGACAAGTCTGGGAGTACCTGCCAGAACCCCGTACCTCTCGACCATCCTTTTCTCGCCGCCGGCCAGTTCGAGAACTCGGTTTCCGTCCTGAATCCAGACCGTGTCGGCCGAGCCTGGCCAGGCTCGCAGGGTTGTCGAGTCGCTGCTGTAAATTTCCTTCCAGCGATGTCCGTCGAATTCGAGTGCCGCTTTCGCCTGAGAAGACGTTGCGCCAGTGACGAACAGCCTATCGTCGCCGCGTTCGAATGGTTCGGATATATCCACCCATTTCGCAGGTTGAGTTGGAAGCGCGGCCCACTGCCAGTCCGGCTCCGCGCCTGAGTCGATTGTGCCCGGGCCTGTCGCAGTGCGGGATATCCGGCCAATTCCGTCTCCTCCCGTCAGCCAGACCGTTCCGTCCGGCGCCCCACGCATGGAGAGAAACCGCTTCAACCGCGTTTGGGCGAGCGGAATAACGATCCGGGAGATGGATCGCGCAGCGTCAAACTCCAGAACCCGGTCCGGCAGCATGATCAGGACGTGCGTGCGGTCCAGCGCCACCAACGAGACGACCGCTCGGTAGTATGGAAGCGTTGACGAGGTAATTTCCCACCTCTCTTCGGAGGTGTTTCGCAACCCGCCGTAGCTCGTTACCTCGCCGACGTCAAACGCTGTCCAGCGCGAGCCGTCAAGCCGCTTCAGCGTCTTGCCAAGCCATATCCAGAGAGTCCCGTCGGGAGCGCATTCGATCTTCCCCGTGCCACCGGGATCCGGGTACGTTTTGACCGTATAGCCGTCGAGAAAATCAACCCCGCGCAAATCTCCGTGTTTAACCCAGAGCGAGCCGCCAGGCGTCAATGCCACACTGCTTATGAAGGATTCCGGGAATCCGTCGGACGTATCCCAGGACCGCCAGGGCGAACTGGCCTGGCCCGCGCAGCCCGTCACGAGTGTGAGGCACAGGGCGGTAATGCGGCAGATGTCGCGAATCGGTACCGGAATCCACTCCACTCGCTCGTCTCATCGGCGTGTTCCCGCCTGTGCTTTAGTACTGATTCGCGCCACTCCCTTAGTCCTGCCTGGAGACATCATCCAAAGCAACGGGCCAGCCGGACCACCAAAACCCGGGAAACATCCTGGCGGACGCGGGTGAAGGCGTCTCAGTACAAACCAATCGCTCCGAGCTTGCGCCAGGCGCGATATGCACAGATATCGGGAGCTGCCGCGGTCAGCCAACGGAAGCGCAAGCGCATCGACGAATGTGCATGTTTGACAACGACATAGGACCGCCTGGGAATGTCGTCGATGTAATTCTGACCGCTCCGGGAAGAAGCCGATATTGTCACTCTTCTGTACTGGTTCTGGAACCCGAAGGATCTACGCCCGATGCGCTGCTTCGGCGACTCGGTGACGGTCGGAGGCAAGCCCCGAATGTACGTAAAACAGTACTCAAGCCTCGGGTGGCACGAAGGCAGTGCGGGCGGAACGGGCTCGATCTTCATCCGCCGCCGCGTTTTTCAGAAAATTCAGCGGCCGTACTTCAAATTCTCTTACGACAAGGACGAAGAGCCGACCGTCGGGGAAGACATCTACTTCACTTCGAAGGCACACAAGGCAGGCTGCCGTGTTTTCACTCATCTAAACTCAATGTGCTCCCATCACCGCACCCTCGATCTGGCTGAAATCAACGCGGGCGTAAACTCCATTCTGCTGCGTTATGTGAACACCGCCCAGAAGGAGTTTGGGAGGCATGGCGTTGAACTGCCGGATCTTAACGATATGTTGGCGATGGAAAGGTCGCTCGATGCTGCGACCCGCCTTAAGGGCAAGGCTCGCGGCAAGAGACGTTAGAGCACCTCGCGATTCAAAGCTCCGCATACCAGATTGTGGGCGCCACTACGCACTCGTCGGAATTGATACTGACTTTGCTGCTGAAGGAACATCGAGATATTCTCGGTTCGAGTCTGTATTCCGTCACCGATCACCAACAAGAGAAAGCGGCCTCGCTCCAGATTGCGCTAGACGCAATACTGTTCACTTAAAGCATT
>PLEX01000125.1 GCA_003136575.1 Bryobacterales bacterium
TGCATAAATGTGCAAAACGCTAGGCTAGTCGCAACCTGCGTACGGGTTCTTCGGGTATTCGGTCTATGGAGCGAGGTCGTCAGGCTCTGGAACAATCTGGTAATACATCGGCCTGCGCCACCCGCTGGCGAAAATCAAGCGCCCAGATAGCGCCTCGGGTTTCGAAGACGCAGAGTTTACATGATGGAACATGATGGAGACTCGTCGCATCGCGACCAAATGGACCGCGCTGATCCCACGCTGACTCTCGGGACGGAACATAGTGGCCTTCCCAACCGCATCGGCCGACGCAAACGCATAAGGTCCTGACTAGCGCACCTTTCGGCTCGGGACGCGCTGGATTGTGAAACGCAGAATATACGCGGGCGTTCCGCTGTCGTTGCGAATAGTAGTTTGGGTCAAACGCAAGCGATAAAGTTCGGGAGTCTTCCATTGTTTGAGAAGGCACCCGGAGGACACCACCGATCCCGGTCTTGCCTAACTCTGCCGTCAACACCTTCTTAACCAGCAATCGCGCTCCGCTCACTCCTCTCTAAAGGGGCAGCGCCCGCCTGATGGCACCGGTGCTGACCGGACCCATTTTCGCATGGACGGGACAAGCCAGCGGCAGCGAGGGATCTTTACCAAGCCCTATGAGTATGCCGTTAACGCTGGCCGCATCTCAAGAAGGACGCACGTGGACGGCGCTTCCTCCGCTCGGCCTGTCCGATGAAGGGGCGCAGTTCGTGCAGTCCTCGCTTGGCCGTCGGTTCGCGTTCGGTTCCAGACGACTTATCATTCAACAAAAGATGCCTGCGACTCCGTTGGCGTATCGACCTGCGAGGCAGGTGCAAGTGGGGCGCTGACGGAAACCGCCTCCTTCGCCCCTATGCGTTTCTTTCCGGCTGGACTGGCAAGGGGGCTCGGCTTTACATACCGCGACGCCGCGCCTTCAGTCTCCTGCTCAGCACCCTCGCGCATAAACTGCGTCGGCGGCGCGGTCGCCGCGGGCGCGGAATTGGCGGAGTCCGAATGTTTATTCGGAAATGAGACGGCGGCGGATATCGCAAGCGCCGCAGCAGCTGCTACTATAAGCGACCACTTCCACCCCGCAAATAGGTAGCGATCCTCGTCTCGTGATGTCCGATGCGAGGGCACCCGATGACGCATCATACACTTTGAAGGCGTTTACCTTCACGCTCAAGCTTTTTTCCCGCGCTGTGGGCGACATCTTTGGATTTGTCAACCATTATGTCCGTCGCCCGCTTCGCCGCGTCCGCCGCGGCGTCTATTTTGGCATGTATCTGTTCTTTGGTTTTATCATTCGATTCGCTCATAAACTCAACTCCTTTATTCTCCGCCTTCTCGCGTGGGATCTGCCGATTACTCTGTCGTTGAGTGAGCACGTCTCCAGCCAAACTGCGGGACCGCGAACCCAATCGATTGGTGGAAAGATCGATGCCACCGATGTTCTTATCTGAAGTTCCGGAGGCGGGACGCGGTGCATGCAAAGGAGTTAGTCAAGAGCAGGTCCCATTCCGGAAGTCGGCGGCATTTGGCAATCTCCGGCAGTCTTTACCGGCGAGGCGCTGCAACTTTTGCTGAGTGCAAAGTGCCGGTCTGGGCCCTATCTCCAAGCGCGCTGTCGGCCAAGCGCTATCAATGTAATGTCTCCAGTGCGATTCCGGGTCTTTGCGACACGCGGGGCTTGTGGTCGGGTTTGTCCGGATTGCTCTTCCGTGCGTCCGCCCACCAGTGCTGGATACGGTCGAAGTAGAGGTAAACCACCGGAGTCGTGTACAACGTCAGCAGCTGGCTCACGATCAAGCCGCCGATAATCGCAATCCCCAGCGGCCGCCGCAGTTCGGACCCTGTACCCCGGCCAAGGGCGAGCGGTAAAGCACCGAGCATTGCCGCGATCGTAGTCATAAGGATCGGACGCAGACGCAACATGCATGCTTCATAGATCGAATCCCGCGAATTCTTACCTTCCTCGCGCTCTGCCGCCAGGGCAAAATCGATCATCATGATGGCGTTNNCTTCTTGACGATCCCGATCAGCAAAATAATCCCGATGATCGCAATAATCGTCAGATCCGTATCCGTCGCAAAAAGGGCCAGCAGCGCTCCAACGCCGGCCGAGGGAATCGTGGAAAGAATCGTAATCGGGTGAACCAGACTCTCGTATAGAATGCCAAGGACCAGATAGACGGTTATCAATGCGGCGGCAATCAGCACCGGTTCGCCGCCGAGAGAATCCTGATAAGCCTGCGCCGTGCCGGCGAACAGAGTGTGGATCGTCCGCGGAAGACCAATCGTCGCGGTTGCCGACTGGATTTCGTTCACCGCATCCCCGAGCGAAGCGTCAGGGGCGAGGTTAAAGGAGATTGTCACGGCGGGGAAAAGACCCTGATGGTTGACGGTCAGCGGAGCCGTCTCGGATTCGTACGATGCGAGAGCGCTCAACGGAACTTGTTGGCCGGCAGGCGCGCTCACATAGACCTCGCGCAGAAACTGAGGATTCTGCCAGAACTGCGGCGCGGCCTCCATTACTACGTGGTACTGATTCAGTGAGGTGTACATGGTCGAGACCTGGCGCTGGCCGAATGCGTCGTACAGCGTATCGTCAATGAGTTGCGGCGCGATATTGAATCGCGCCGCCGTCCGCCGGTCGTAGGCGATCATCGCCTGCAGGCCCTGGTTCTGCAGGTCGCTGTTTACATCGGCGATGCTGTGGATCGCCTTCAGCTTTTCCAGCATCTTCGGCGAATACGTCACAAGGTCGGGCAGATTATCCCCCTGCATAGTGAATTGATACTCGGCTCCGCTTTGTCTCCCGCCGATTCGCACATCCTGGGCGGCCTGAAGATAAAGACTGGCGCCCGGCACCTTGGCAAGCCTGGGACGCAGACGGGCGATGATCTGATGGGCGGTCGCTTTCCTTTGCTCCAGCGGTTTCAGGGAAATGAACATCCTCGCGGTATTCGCGCTTCCCGTGAAGCCCAGGGCCTCCGCCACGCCCGGGTCGGTTTTCACGATATCGATCATTCGGAGCAGAGTTTTATCCAGCGACTGGAACGAGGTGTCCTGATCGGCCAGCAGCGAACCGCTGATACGGCCATTGTCCTGCTCCGGGAAGAAACCCTTTGGTATATGAATAAACAGATAAACGGTAAGCCCGATGGTCGCCAGGAGAACAGTCAGGGTGATTACGGCGTAATTGAGGACGGTGTTCAGAGTTCGGCCGTAGGTCTCGACGATCCAGTTAAAGAATCGTTCGCTCGCGCGATAGAGCCGGCCGTGGCTCTCCGGTTGTTTCAGCAGATGGGCGCACATCATCGGCGTCGTACTCAGTGAAACGACCATCGAGACAAGGATTGCCACGGAAAGGGTCACGGCGAATTCGCGGAACAGCCGGCCTACAATCCCACCCATCATCAGCAGGGGAATGAAAACCGCGACCAGCGAGAAACTGATCGTCAAAACCGTGAAACTGATTTCCTGCGCCCCTTTCAACGCAGCCTGGAATGGCGGCGTGCCTTGTTCGAGGCAGCGGGTAATGTTCTCAATGACGACGATCGCATCGTCGACGACGAAGCCGGTCGAGATCGTCAGGGCCATCAGCGACAGGTTGTCGATGCTGTAGCCCAACGATACATCACTCCAAAAGTGCCGATCAGCGAGACGGGGACGGCAACGCTCGGAATGAAAGTTGTCCGAACGTTTCGCAGGAAGAAAAAGACCACGAGGATGACGAGCGCCACCGATATCAGAAGCGTCCGTTCGACATCCGATACCGACGCGCGAATCGTCACCGTCTGATCCATGGCCACGGTCAGCGTGATGGCCCGGGAGATCGCCGATTCCAGTTGCGGAATCGCGGCGCGAATGCGGTCGACGGTCTGAATGATATTTGCGCCGGGTTGGCGAAAAACGACCATCAGTACGGCGGGTTGACTGTTGAGATATCCCGCCTGGCGAAGATCCTCCACGGAATCGACCGCCTGACCGACTGAGACAACACGCTTTGATCAGGCCTCCAGCGGAGGCTCGGTGACGCTAAGCCATTGAATGTGAGGTCCTATGTTGCGATGTTTGTATGCGTTCTTCTTTGGATGCTTCCACACGAGGACGACCTTTCCCATGACCTTGTCAAGCAGGTCGCGCGTGGACAGTGAAATCCTCCGGCACACATACGTGACGTGCCTGCACTGTGGTGAAGAACTCGCATACAACTGGCAAAAAATGAAGATCGAGGGTCCGTGCCGGGACATTCCGTTAACGTCCCCGGCTATGATTTCCAGAGCACTCGGGAGCCGCAGCATGTATCAACGGCTCTTACGGCCGGGGCACGGAAATCTGACTCGGGCCGAAGCCGGGCGCTGAGGCCAACGCCGTCAGTCGGCTGCGGGCAAAGTGAAAAAGAGGCTGGATTCGTGGCCCGGTTCCGATTCCATCCAGATCCGGCCGCCCTGCGATTCGATTGCCTTCCGGCAGAACGCAAGGCCCAGCCCGCTACCCGGATACTGTCTCCCGTGCAACCGCCTGAACGGCTCAAAAATCCGCTCGTGGTATGCCGCATCTATTCCCGGACCGTTGTCTTGTACAATGAACAGCCAGTCAGGGCCGTCCCGTCGCGAGGAAACGTGAACCCGCGATTCCGGCTTGTCGCAATATCTAGCCGCGTTATCAAGAAGGTGCCGCGCGACTTTTACCAGCTTTCCGAAATCGCCTGTCACCACGGGCAGCGTATCGAGAGTAACAACCGCGGCAGGCTGTCCCGCACCCGCCGCGGCTTCACGGAACACGTCATTCATGTCAATGGACAAAAGGTACGCGCTGTCCGACGCCGCTGTGGCGTATTCAACCATGTCGGCGATCAACAGTTGAATTCGTCCCGTCCCGTCCAGAATGTAGCCGCGGAACTGGTCCGTCTCCGAATCGGCGCGTTGCGGCTCGCTTCGGGCCAATAATTCGCAGTAAGCGCTCACCGTGCGTAGCGGTTCCCGGAGGTCATGGGCGGCTCTTACAATAAACTCCTCAAAATCTTCGCGTGTCCGTCGCAGGCGGTCCTCAGCTTCAAGGCGCAGTTGCGTCTCCGCCTGAAGGGAGGCCTGAAGTTCGCCGGCATCGTATTTTGCGGTCTTGCAGCCAGCCGTTGACATGTGAACCTCGATCCTGCCGTGCGAGTTTCAGCGATTCGCGCTAAAACGTCACGCGGAAGCGCTTCAGCGGTAATCGACTAAGCGGCAACGGAGTGTCCCCGATCGCACTCTCGCGGTAGTCGCCATCGCGCGCTGCAGCCCGCCCCATCCTCCATGAGTCGTATCGCACAGCTAAAGCCATTGTTCCACTTTCTGTAGGGAAAGACGAACCGATTGACGGTTCGAGTACCGCGCAACTCTGATTGACTGTCATGGAACGCACACAGGCGTCGCTGCTCGTTTGGCTTGCAGCCGGGTTGGAAAAAAATCTTGTAACACTTCGGAGCGGGCGGAATCTAACCGAATTTGGCGAGTTGATCACAAGGGGGAAAGAGAAAATCCATGACAGCCACTGCCTCGGGAACCAGGCGAACCGCCTCAAGCGTACCAGGGACGCGTGAGGCCAACGTGTTGCTCAAGACTCTGATTTCTTTCAAGAAAGGGAACTTCCGAGTACGCATGCCGGTGGATCTTGTCGGAATGGACGGGAAGATAGCCGACACGATCAATGACATCCTCGAACTCAACCAAAGGATGGTCAACGAGTTCGACCGCATCAGCCGAACGGTTGGCAAGGAAGGCAAGATCGCTCAACGGGCGTCGATCGGGTCGACCAGTGGAGACTGGGCCCGGTGTTTCGAGTCGGTCAATAGCCTGATCGGCGACCTCGTCCAGCCGTCCACCGAGGTCGCTCGTGTCATCGGTTCGGTAGCCAAGGGGGATCTTTCCCAAACCATGTCTCTCGAAGTGGACGGGCGACAGTTGCGTGGAGAGTTTCTGCACACCGCGCGCGTGGTCAACACGATGGTGGATCAGCTCAATTCGTTCGCGTCGGAGGTAACGCGCGTCGCCCGCGAGGTCGGCACCGAAGGCAAACTGGGCGGACAAGCAGTCGTGCGCGGGGTCGCGGGAACCTGGAAGGATTTGACCGAAAGCGTCAACTCGATGGCCAGCAACCTGACGAATCAGGTTCGTAACATCGCGGGCGTCACCACGGCCGTCGCCACCGGCGACCTGACCACCAGGATCACGGTGGATGCGCGTGGCGAGATCCTGGAACTGAAAAACACCATCAACACGATGGTGGATCAGCTTAGTTCGTTCGCCGCCGAAGTAACGCGCGTGGCGCGCGAAGTCGGCACCGATGGCAGGCTGGGCGGCCAGGCCGAAGTCAAGGGAGTCGCCGGTGTCTGGAAAGACCTGACCGACTCGGTCAATTCCATGGCCGGTAACCTGACCAGTCAGGTCCGCAACATCGCCGAAGTAACAACGGCCGTGGCAAAGGGCGATTTGTCGACGCGCATTACTGTCGACGCCCGGGGCGAAATCCTGCGGCTGAAAAACACGATCAACACGANNGGCGTGGCCGGCACATGGAAGGACCTGACCGATTCGGTCAACTCCATGGCAGGCAACCTCACCGCGCAGGTTCGCAATATTGCCGAAGTCACCACCGCCGTCGCTAAGGGCGACCTGTCGAGGAAGATCACGGTTGCCGTTCGCGGAGAAATTCTCGAACTGAAGAACACGATCAATACGATGGTGGATCAACTCAGTTCGTTCGCTTCCGAAGTCACACGCGTGGCCCGCGAAGTAGGTACGGAAGGGAAGCTTGGCGGTCAGGCGAAGGTGGAAGGCATAGCGGGAACGTGGCGCGACCTCACTGAGAGCGTGAACTCCATGGCCGGCAACCTCACCAATCAGGTCCGCAACATCGCGGGCGTCACGACGGCTGTCGCACGTGGCGATCTCTCCACCAAGATCACGGTCGACGCTCGCGGCGAGATTCTGGAGCTGAAGAACACGATCAACACGATGGTGGATCAGCTCAATTCTTTCGGCAGCGAAGTTACTCGTATGGCGCGGGAAGTGGGTACGGAAGGAAAGCTGGGTGGCCAGGCACAGGTAAAAGGCGTGGGCGGGGTCTGGAAGGACCTGACGGATTCCGTGAACTCGATGGCGGGCAATCTGACGGCCCAGGTTCGAAATATCGCTGAAGTAACAACGGCTGTCGCAACCGGCGATTTGTCGCGCAAGATTACAGTCGATGTGCGCGGAGAGATTCTGGAGCTGAAGATCACGATCAACACCATGGTGGATCAGCTCAATGCATTCGCCGGCGAAGTGACCCGTGTGGCGCGTGAGGTCGGTACGGAAGGCAAGCTGGGCGGTCAGGCGGATGTCAAGGGCGTGGGCGGCGTCTGGAAGGATCTTACCGACAGCGTAAACTTCATGGCTGGAAACCTGACTTCCCAGGTTCGAAACATCGCTCAGGTGACTACGGGTGTGGCAAAAGGCGATCTGTCGACTAAAATCACCGTGGATGCGCGCGGCGAAATTCTGGAATTGAAAAATACCATCAATACGATGGTGGACCAGCTCAATGCATTTGCTTCCGAGGTCACCCGCGTGGCTCGCGAGGTAGGCACTGAGGGTAAACTGGGCGGCCAGGCCGACGTACACGGCGTCGCGGGTACGTGGAAGGATCTCACCGATTCGGTGAATTCAATGGCGAGCAACCTCACAAGTCAGGTTCGCAACATTGCCGAAGTCACGACGGCGGTTGCCAAGGGCGATTTATCGCGCAAGATCACGGTCGATGTGCGCGGTGAAATCCTTGAGCTGAAGAACACGATCAACACGATGGTGGATCAGCTCAATGCGTTTGCCGGCGAAGTCACCCGCGTGGCTCGTGAGGTAGGTACGGAGGGTAAGCTGGGCGGCCAGGCGGATGTCAAGGGTGTTGGAGGCGTCTGGAAGGACCTCACAGACAGCGTGAACTTCATGGGTGGCAACCTTACCTCTCAGGTCCGGAATATCGCGCAGGTGACCACCGGCGTTGCGAAGGGCGATCTGTCGACAAAAATCACCGTTGATGCGCGCGGCGAAATCCTCGAACTGAAAAACACGATCAACACGATGGTCGANNGAAGTCGGCACCGAAGGCAAACTGGGCGGTCAGGCCGACGTTCGTGGCGTGGCCGGAACATGGAAAGATCTGACGGACAGCGTCAATTACATGGCGAGCAATCTGACTAATCAGGTCCGCAACATCGCCGGCGTGACCACGGCCGTCGCGCGGGGCGACCTGACCACCAAGATTACGGTCGATGCCCGCGGCGAAATTCTGGAACTCAAGAACACGATCAACACGATGGTTGATCAGCTTAGCTCATTCGCATCGGAAGTGACGCGCGTAGCGCGCGAAGTCGGAACCGAAGGCAAGCTGGGTGGCCAGGCGGACGTGCGGGGCGTAGCAGGAACGTGGAAAGATCTGACGGACAACGTGAATTTCATGGCGGGTAATCTTACCAATCAGGTCCGCAATATCGCCGAAGTCACCACCGCGGTCGCCGGCGGAGATTTGTCCCGCAAGATCACGGTCGACGTCCGCGGCGAAATCCTCGAACTTAAGAACACAATTAACACGATGGTGGATCGGCTCAGTTCCTTTGCCTCAGAGGTCACGCGTGTGGCCCGCGAAGTCGGTACCGAGGGAAAGCTGGGCGGCCAGGCGGATGTACCAGGAGTCGCCGGAACCTGGAAAGATCTGACTGACAGTGTGAACTCCATGGCGGGCAATTTGACCTCGCAGGTTCGTAATATCGCACAGGTCACCACGGCGGTTGCCAACGGTAATCTGTCGCGCAAAATCACCGTTGACGTTAAAGGCGAAATCCTGGAGCTGAAGGATACTATCAACACCATGGTCGACCAGCTCAATTCGTTTGCCAGCGAAGTGACCCGTGTGGCGCGGGAAGTGGGTACCGATGGCAAGCTGGGCGGCCAAGCCGAGGTCAAAGGCGTTGCCGGAACGTGGAAGGATCTGACCGACAACGTGAATTCCATGGCGGCCAACCTGACTACTCAGGTACGCGGCATCGCAAAAGTAGTTACGGCTGTGGCAAACGGCGATTTGAAACGAAAGCTGATTCTTGAGACTAAGGGCGAGATCGCCGAACTGGCCGACACGATCAACGGAATGATCGATACGCTGGCGACGTTCGCCGACCAGGTGACTACCGTGGCGCGCGAAGTCGGTATTGAGGGCAAGCTGGGTGGCCAGGCCCGCGTTCCGGGTGCCGCCGGCATCTGGCGCGACCTCACCGACAACGTGAACCAGCTGGCCGCGAACCTCACGAACCAGGTTCGCGCGATCGCGGAGGTGGCGACGGCCGTAACGAAGGGCGACCTCACGCGGTCGATCGCCGTGGAAGCCCAGGGCGAAGTTGCAGCGCTGAAGGACAACATTAACGAGATGATCGTCAACCTGGCGGCGACCACGCGCAAGAACAACGAACAAGACTGGCTGAAGACCAACATCGCCAAATTTACCGGCATGATGCAGGGACAGCGTGACTTGCTCGCCGTCGCGCAACTTCTGCTTTCCGAACTGACGCCGCTGGTCGGCGCGCAGCACGGAACGTTTTACATGGCGGATACCACCGATGAAACGCACTCGATGACACTGCTGACCGGATATGCAATAGAGGGAAGGGTCCCCGAAAAGTTCAGGTTTGGCCAGGGCCTGGTAGGCCAGTGCGCCCGGGAGAAGGAACGCATTCTCGTCACCAACGTGCCAGGGGAATACGTGCGGATCAATTCCAGCCTTGGTGACGGAACTCCGGTCAGCCTCGTGGTGCTGCCTGTGTTGTTTGAAGGCGACGTGAAAGCTGCAATCGAGCTGGCCTCTTTTGGGCAGTTCAGCGACGTTCACCTCGCTTTCCTCGACCAGCTCACGCAATCCATCGGCATCGTGCTGAACACGATCGCGGCAACGATGCGAACCGAGCAGCTCCTGAAACAAAGTCAGGCGCTTGCTGAAGAGCTTCAGAGCCAGCAGCTTCAGCTACAGACGACCAATGCGGAACTACAGGAGAAGGCTCAATTGCTGGCCGAGCAGAAAACGGAGGTTGAAACCAAGAACCAGGAGGTCGAGCAGGCCAAGAAAGCGCTGGAAGAAAAGGCCGAGCAGCTCGCCCTCACCTCGAAATACAAGAGCGAGTTCCTGGCCAACATGAGCCATGAACTGCGTACGCCGCTCAATAATCTGCTCATACTTGCCCGCATGCTTTCCGAAAACTCGGACAAAAATCTTACTCCCAAGCAAGTCAAGTTCGCGGAAACCATCCATACATCGGGCACCGACCTCCTTGCGCTCATCAGCGACATCCTCGATCTCAGCAAGATCGAATCTGGAAAGATGGATGTCGATATCGGCGGGGTGCGCTTCACCGAACTGCAGGACTACTGCGAAAAAACGTTCCGCCATGTCGCGGAAGCGAAGAGTCTGGATTTCAGCATCGAACTCGGCAGTTCGCTTGTCTCCGAGGTTATGCACACCGACGCCAAACGCCTCCAGCAGGTGCTGAAGAACCTTCTTTCGAACGCGCTCAAGTTCACGGAACGGGGGTCGGTGCGCCTGACCATCGACAAAGTGACCTCCGGATGGAGCACGGGCCACATGGTCCTTACGCGGGCCAAGTCCGCGATCGCTTTCTCCGTTACCGATACGGGCATCGGCATCCAGACCGACAAGCAGAGAATCGTCTTCGAAGCCTTCCAGCAGGCCGACGGAACGACGAGCCGCAAATACGGCGGCACCGGGCTGGGGCTCTCGATCAGCCGAGAACTGGCGCGGCTGCTGGGGGGCGAGATCAGACTCCAGAGCGCCCCGAGCGTCGGCAGCACGTTCACTCTGTATTTGCCGCAGATGTATATCACGCCGATGCAGATGCCGAAGAGCGAAGCTCTCCGGATTACTCCGATCATGCTCGAAGAGGCTGCGATGCCAGGCGAAAACGTCGATGTGATACTCACGTCGCCGCTGGACGATAAGGTACTGGTAGAGGACCTGGTACTCGACGATGACCGCAACATCATTCATCCGGGCGACGCGGTTCTTCTGATCGTGGAAGACGACATTACTTTCGCGCGGATTCTGGTCGATCTGGCCCACGACCGCGGACTGAAGGCGCTGGTGGCCCTTCGGGGCAGCAGCGCGATATCGCTGGCCCGCGAATTCAAACCGGGCGCGATTACGCTGGATATCGGCCTTCCCGATATGGCCGGATGGACCATCCTGGATCGCCTGAAGCACGACCCGAATTTGCGCCACATTCCCGTTCACATCATTTCCGGAGACGAGAACCGCAGGCGCGGTCTAGCTTTGGGGGCCATTACCTACCTGGAGAAAGCGGTTGCCAACGACTCGCTCGCCGATACGTTTATCGCGATCGGAAACTCGACGCGCACACGTACAAGAAAGCTGTTGGTGGTGTGCGCGGATGACGCGAAGCGGGAAGGTATTGTCCGGATGGTGGGTGCTCCCGATCTGGAAATCATCGAGGCGCGTACCGGGCAGGAGGCTTTGACCGCGGCCAGCCGCCGGTCCGTGGACGGAGTAGTTATCCACTCGGGACCCGACGACATGTCCGGTCTGCATCTTGCGGCGGAAATCCAGGCCCGCAGCGGACCGCACGGCACGCCGCCGATCATGATTCTGAGTACCCGCGCCTTGACTCCGCAGGAGGAGCAGAATCTCGGGGGTTTAGCGAGGAACTCCATCGTGAAGCCGGTTTATTCCCTCGAACGTCTGCTGGACGACTCCGTACTTCTGCTCCATCGCGCGGAAGCGGGCCTGCAGGCGCATCAGCGGGCGATACTCGAACAACTGCGCCTGACGGATTCCGCCCTGTTCGGAAAGACTGTTCTTGTGGTGGATGACGATGTCCGCAACATATTTGCCCTGACCAGCCTCCTTGAGGAGCACAACCTGAACGTCGTCCATGCGGAGAACGGGCATGCCGGGATCGGACTGCTCACGAGTACGCCCGGTGTCGATCTTGTGCTGATGGACATCATGATGCCTGAGATGGACGGCTACGAAACGATGAGAGCGATCCGCAAAATACCGAAGTTCCGTTCGCTTCCGATTATTGCCCTGACGGCCAAGGCCATGAAGGGCGATCGAGCCAAGTGCATAGAAGCCGGCGCCTCCGAATACATCACCAAGCCGGTTGACCTGGAACAGCTCTTCTCAGTCCTCCGCGTGTGGATCAGTTGCGACCAGGAAGTCGCGCAGGCCGCCGTCCAGGTGTAGGATGGGACTGACTATGGTATCGGAGTCCGTACAGCGTCAGGAGGCATCTCCGGCGGCTTCGGGTTCTCGGGAGGATCGGCCCAGAGTTCTCCTGGTCGACGACTCCGCCGAGAATCTCGTTTCACTGGAAGCGGCGCTGGAAGGCCTGGAAGCCGCCTTGGTTCCTGCGCGATCCGGCATGGACGCTTTGCGCCATCTGCTGGAGAGGGACTTTGCCGCCATCATCCTCGACGTGAAAATGCCGGGGATGGACGGCTTCCAGACGGCCGAATTGATCCGGTCCCGAAAAAGATCTCGCCACACTCCGATTCTTTTTCTCACCGGATATAAGAGCGACGAGCATCTTTTCCGCGGCTACGACCTTGGGGCAGTGGACTTTCTGTTCAAACCCGTGGTGCCCGAAATCCTGCGCTCCAAAGTCACCGTGTTCGTGAAGCTCAGCCTGAACACAGACCTGCTGCGCCGTCAGGCGGAGGCGCTGGGCAAGACCGAACAGAAGTTCCGGTCCCTGCTAGAGGCGGCTCCGGACGCCATGATCATCAGTTCCGAAGACGGCCGGATCAGCCTCGTCAACTCACAGGCGGAGAGGCTGTTTGGATTCAGGCGGGAGGAACTCCTAAACGGAAATATTCAATCGCTGGTGCCGGAATGGCGAAGCCTGCATGCACTTGCCGGTTCTCATAAGGAGGCGAGGGCTATTCGAAAGGATGGAAGCCGGTTCGCGGTTGAGATTACCCTCAGTCCGATGCACACCCAGGATGGGCTTCTCGTGACGTCGGCGGTTCGGGACATCACCGACAGGAAAAGGATCGACGACGAGATTCGTGAGCTTAACGCGCGTCTTGAGGAGCGCGTGGCCGAACGCACGCGGGAACTGCAGGATGCAAACGAGGCCCTGCGGCAGTCGAACGACGATTTGAGCCAGTTCGCGTACGCGGCCAGCCATGATCTCCAGGAGCCCCTCAGAATGGTCGCGTTGTACGGCCAGCTGTTCCAGAAACGATATGCGGGCCGGCTCGACCCGGAGGCCGATCGGTCGCTCGGGTTTATGATCACGGGCGCGCAACGGATGGAAATGCTCCTCAGGGATCTGCTGGCCTACTCGCAGGCGGGAACCGACGAAGAGCCCGCCGGTCCGGTAGATTGCCAGAGTGCTCTGTCCAGGGCGGTGTTCCACCTTCAGACGAGTATCGAAGAGAACCACGCCATCGTCACCTGGACTCGTTTACCCGAACTTCGGGCGCATGAGGTCCGGATTGTCCAGCTGTTTCAGAATCTGATCGGAAACGCCATCAAGTACCGCGGGCCCGAGCCGCCTGTCATTTCCGTCACCGCCGAGAGCCGGGATAAGAACTGGGTATTCTGTGTCGAAGATAACGGCATCGGAATCAAACCCGAGTATGCACAGGAGGTCTTCGGCATCTTCAAAAGGCTCCATCGTCATAGCTATCCGGGAACCGGTATTGGACTCGCCATTTGCCAGCGAATTGTCGAGAAGTACGGCGGCCGCATCTGGGTGGAGCCGTCTTCCGGGGGCGGGTCCAGGTTCTGTTTCACGATGCCGCAAAGATCGGCCATGAAAGTTCGGGTCCGGGCAGGTCTGGCGACGACAAGAGAAGTTCAGGCATGCTCTGA
>PLEX01000119.1 GCA_003136575.1 Bryobacterales bacterium
CGCTTCATCGAATTCATGCCGCTGGACGCGCAGCATATCTGGTCGCTCGATCGGGTGCTGACGGCTGACGAAATGATCGGGATGCTGGAGCGCGCCTATGGCCGTTTGACGGCGGTGCAAGACGCCGATCCGCGCGCACCCGCCACTGAGTATGAATTTGAAGACGGCTATCGGGTGGGTTTCATCGCCTCGGTAAGCCGTCCGTTCTGCTTGAACTGCAACCGGCTGCGGCTGACGTCGGACGGCAAGCTGCGCTACTGCCTGTTCGCGATCGATGAGACGGACGTCAAGGGGTTGCTGCGATCGCACGCGCCGGAGGAGGAAATCGCCGCGGTGATTCGCGGCAACGTGGCGGCCAAATGGATTGGACACGAAATCAATTCACCGAAATTCGTGGCGCCGCCGAGACCTATGTATTCGATAGGCGGTTAGCCGACGGACCGGGCCGGAAGTTTTCAATCAATTTTCATGCGTCCCCGGACGCGCCCGCGCTATCTTTGTGGATGGAAGGCAAATAGCCACGTCCGCTGTCTGCGCTCGCTTGCCCGCTCGCCGGTACGGGAGACTGGAAATTTCGGACCGGTGGCTGAGGGCCACCGCCCGGTGCCTCAGGACACACACTTCATGACAAGAGAAGAAGTTTGCCGCAAGATACGTGACATAGGAATTGTTCCGGCCATTCGCGTCGGAAACGCGGACGACGCTTTTTTCGCCGCCGACACTGTGATCGATGCGGGAATACCGGTCGTTGAGATTACGATGACGGTACCGGGGGCGCTGGAAATCGTTGCCGGCCTGAAGAAGCGCCACCCTGGAGCCGTGGTCGGCGCGGGTACCGTGCTCGACGCCGAAGCGGCGCGACGGTGTCTGGATGCCGGAGCGATGTTCATCACCAGTCCGGGCTTCGACAAGGGAATTGTCGAAGCGGCGAAGAGCGCGGGAGTCGCGGCGATTCCCGGCGCACTGACGCCGACCGAAGTCATGGGCGCGTTGCGGGCCGGCGCGGATATGGTCAAAATTTATCCGTGCTCTCAGGTCGGCGGCGCGACGTACCTCAAGGCGCTGCGGGCCCCGTTCCCGCGCGTGGCTTTTATTGCCTCGGGAGGCGTGAATCAGCAGACGGCCACCGCCTTTATCGAGGCTGGCGCGGCGGCGTTGGGAATCCGCGAGGATCTGATTCCCCACGGGGCGATCACGGCACGCAAGGCGGACTGGATCCGGGAACTGGCGCACCGGTTCCTCGCGATGGTAAAGAAGGCTCGCGGCCCGAAAGTCTGAGGCGGGCCGCGGCGGGAGAAGGCTTCAGGAACGGGATTCGGGAACCGGCGGGCGCTAAGACCTGCGGGCGGCGAAAAACTCTTGCAACAGCGCAGTGGACTCGGCCCCCAGCACGCCTTCCACGATCTTCAGGCGATGGTTGAGGAGCGGCGAATCGGCGATCTGAAACTTGCTCCGAACTCCGCCGAAGCGCAGATCGCGCGCGCCAAAGACCAGTGTCCCGACGCGAGCCGCCACCATCGCTCCCGCACACATGGGACATGGCTCCAGCGTGCAGTAGACGGTCGCATTTTCCAGACGGTAATTGCCGGCGGCGAGCGCGGCCTGCCGCAACGCCAGCATTTCGGCGTGGGCTGTGGGATCCAGCAATGCGATGGGCGAGTTGCGGCCTTCGCCGACGATCCGGGGTTCGTTATCCCTGGTGCCGCCAGGAGCGTCGCCGAGCGAGACACCGTCAGCGCATACCACGACGCACCCGACGGGCACTTCGCCGGCCGCCTCGGCCTCGGCAGCCAAATCGAGAGCCCGCCGCATCCATTTTTCGTGCGGTGCGGGTTCAGGGGATTCAATGGCGGAAGCGGGTTCGCCGGGTTCGGGTCGCATGGAAGTCCTTGTTACCGCGACGCGCCGGGAGTATTACGCGCGCCGGTACTAATCTTGGAAGATGCCTGAGCTTAGGAGGTGCCTACAGCTTACAATAAGAGGCGCACCCTATGGCTGAACTCGAAGTCCGTACCGAAGGTGAATCCGCCGATCCGTTCGGCAAGAAAATCGGCGTTGTCGCGTCCGTGATCGCGGTGCTTCTCGCCGTCGTCACGATCGTTTCGCACCGCGCCCACACGGACGCGGTGCTGAAGAAATCGGAAGCAAACGACAAATGGTCGTACTACCAGTCGAAGCGCATTAAATTTCATAGTCTGGAACTGGGAGAGGATCTGCTCGGCGTCCTGGGCGGAAACAGCGCCGCCGCGCAGAAAACGCTGGAGAAGTATGGCGCCGAAAAGAAAAAGTACGCGCACGATTCCGACGTGGCCCAGGCTGCGGCAAAGGATCAGGATAAGGAAGCGGCTGACGTGGAAGCCCAGGCCCTGCGTTACGATTTCGGGGAAGGGCTGCTCGAGATCGGGCTGGTGCTCACGTCGCTCTACTTTATTTCGAGGTCGAAGCTTTTCCCCGCGCTGGGGATAACGAGCGCCGTGCTGGGGGTTGGAATCGCGGCGTCCGGCTATTTGCTGTGAGCGCGGGTTTGTAGCGCCAGGACGGGAATCGGCCCTGAAATTGATTTGGACCCGTAACCTGGGAAGACAGTTTCAATGCGAGAGCCGGCAGGCGAAAGTGCTCGCCCCGCAAAGGCGTTTAGTACGGCCGACGCAGGCCTGGCAGCCCGGAACCCTGATTACTCTTCTGGGGTCCCGGTCCATCGGCGTAATGGCCGGACCCGGCCGTTGCGAAATCAACCTCCTCAGCGGAGAACGTAAGAGGCCGGTCGAGCACCATTTCAATGGTGCTGCCCTTCGTCAGTTCGGCGTCGGGTCCGCGGGTCAGGAGTACGCCGGCTACGCCCGCGACGACGCCGGCCGCGCTGCCGGCTCCCACTCCCATGATCGGGTGGCTTGCGGCGGAGCCCGCAATGCCGCCGACAGAAGCGCCGGCCAGTCCGCCCGTAGCGATCGTCTTCGCGTCGCCGCCCTTGTTGGAGTCCGCCACGATCTCTCCCTCCTTAGGATCCAGCTTTTCCCCGGAGCGGGCATCCACCGAGCCGAGACGCGAGCGGAACTCGCGGGTAATTCCGTTAGGAAGGGTGATGGAATCGAACCGGACATACAATTGACCCCGGCCCTTCACGCGGCCAGGGCGTTTAACTTCGGTCACCGTCCCCGTTACGTAGCTGCCGGTCGGAATCACGATGTGATTGCCGTTCACGATGGGAAATGCCGTTTCGAGGTAGATGCGGTCGCCCGCCGAAGAACTCTTGCTGCTCACACTGCTGATGAGGGCCAGAGGGATGCGGGTTCCCGTTTCCACGGTATATGTTACGGGCGTAACTGGCGCCGGTGCGTCGCCCGACTGTTGGGGGGATTGGCCGAAAGCGCGAAGCGCGAAGACGGCGGCGAGAACGAGCACCCCGCTGAGCACGTGAATTGCAGCCCGGGGCGGCACAGGGTTCGTTGTCGTCCGTTTCAGCCTGGCGGCGCGGCACGTCCGTGCGCTTTCCAGAGAGAGTCCGATGGGTGGCGGCATGACTCCTTAATTGTAGTGCGAAACGCGGTTGGGCGGCGCAGTACTGTTTTAATTTGCCGTGCGCGCGGTGCGGCGCGCGCACTCAGAGGGCGCTACTGGGTGATTAGCAGAATCCCGCCGGGACTGGTCTGAGAATCGAGAGACAGTTGAATCTGGGGATTGACCGGAAGAGTCTGGGGCAGTTGCAGGTTGATCTGGTAAAGTCCCGCGAATCCAGGCGTGAGTCCCGCGTACAACACGCTGCCCGGAGGGAGGGGTGTGCCATTCAGCAGAACCTGGAATCCGGATTTGTTCACGATGGGCGCGGCTATGGCGGCAAGCTGCCCCGCCGTGGCATCCGGGGCGGTTCTGCCGAGGCCGGCGGCATAAATCACGATGATTTCGCCCCCGACCGCGGGCGCGGCGGCGGAAATCAGCTGGCCGCTGAGGTGTTCGGCGATTGCGTTGTTGACGTTCCAGACAAACAGCCCGGGCGAGGCGGCGTTTAACTGGATGCTGACGCCCGGTCCGGCGACTCCCTGGCGCGCCACCAACAACGACACGGTACCGGGCGTAAGTTCGTAAGGAATCAGAAAATTGATCTGGGTCGGCGAAACCAGGAGAAGGCTACACGGAATGGAGTTGACCCAGACGCCAACGCCGGCGAGGCTCGTGGGCAGCATTCCTCCCACGATGTCGGTTGGAGCTACGGCGTCGGTTGAGAACGCGAGGTTGGTGCCGTAGAGCGTGGCGATCACGTTTGGCGCGAGGGCTTCCACGGTTTGCGTGGCTCCGTTTACGATGCTTTGCGCCGAATATGTCGGATTCGGCGGTTGGCTGGTGGTCTGCGCGAGGGCCGGAATTGCCGCCGGAAGACAGAGTGCCGCGGCAAGAATCCGCAGGGCTTGCTTCGTGACCGGGCGCTGGTGAAAGAGGGCTGACATCGGAAAAAGCGAACGCTCCAACCACTGTTATTCTCATTGAAATCGACGCGGATTGCTATACCTCCGCGTGAAGACGGAGGTGGTATTACTTTTGACCAGCCGGAGGTAGGCGCGCCAGAGCGCCTTGGGCGCGGAATGAAGCGGACGCGGGAGCAATCGGCCCCGGCAAGCGCGTTGGGCACAGGGCTTTCCGGGTAGCGGGGTAGCGGAACCGTTTGGGTTTGAGCGCAACCGGTGAAAAGCAGTGGGTAGCGAGCGTAGCCGACGCGCTACCCGGGGCACCTCCCTTTCACGGGGAAGGGCTTGACGGCCGGACGCCGGTGAGCGTAATGCCTGCTGCGTCCAGAGCCTTGAGCGCCATGGTCGCAAGCGGAATTGCGGCCAATTCGGAGGGCGTGAACCAGGCTCCGGCGGGAAGATTCCCCGGAGCTTTCCCTTGCCAAACCGTAACCCGAAAGCGGTCGTTCACGATTTGATGAACGATTTCCCGTGTTGCGCGGCCACGCCAGCCGGGAAAAAGGTCCTTCGACGGCAATTCCCAGAATCCGGCCAGACGCCTGTCTTCCGGAACTCTCCGGATCAGGAACACCTTGCCGCGATCATTCAGACGGCCGGAAAACATCGCCAGGTCCAGTTCAACCTCCCGCACGACTTTCTTTTTCAACTTCACCGGAAGTTCCCGCTCCGTGCCGGCGGCGCGCGCAGCACAAAGGCGAGCCACCGGACAGCGGGCGCAATCCGGCGATCGCGGGATGCAAACCGTCGCACCGAGTTCCATCATGGCCTGATTGAAATCGCCCGGACGACCGGGATCGAGCAGACGCCCCGCCTCTTCGCGGAAGCGCCGCAGTGTCGCGGGAGACGAAATTTCACCGGGGTCGTTCAACAGCCTGGCGACGACACGGATCACGTTGCCGTCAACTGCCGCCTGAGGCTCCCCGAAGGCGATGCTGGCGATGGCGGCGGCCGTGTACGGGCCTATGCCTGTCAGTTCCATCAGTTGCTCGTGGTTGCCAGGCTGCCCCAGCGCCACTACTTGCTTCGCGGCCCGATGCAGATTGCGGGCGCGGCTGTAATAACCGAGTCCGCTCCACGCGGTCAGGATGTCGGCCTCGGAAGCGCGGGCGAGCGCCTCCACGTCGGGAAAGAGCGAAACGAAGCGTTCGTAATACGGGATGACCGCCCCGACGCGCGTCTGCTGCAGCATGATCTCGGAAATCCAGACGCGATAGAAATCCGGCGGAGCGGTTCGCCGCCGATCTGTTCGCCATGGTAGGTCGCGCTTCGACGCGTCGTACCAGGCGAGAAGCGCCCTGCGAAAAACTCCAGGGAGACGGCGCACGGGGCGGACTGGCGTCGCAGGCTTCTTCAGGGCAGGCTTCAGGACGGGAGCACCTGGATGAACTCCGCGATCACCCTGAAATCGCCCGGGCCGAGTTCGAAGGCTTCAAACTCCGGGTTCAGCGGCTCGAGCCGGATGCTCTCATGCCGCCAGCCGCCATCGGGATCCGCGGTCTTGCGGCTGGTATATCGTTTGACCGTATATCGGCTGGCGGGATCCGATGCAAGGCTCCGGCCCTCCTTTCCATGCCCGCCCGTTTGCTCGATCAGCAGGCGCTTGCCCTGGCGCGTGCCGGTAACCGGACCGCGAAAAAGGCAATAGCTGCCATCGGGAATCAGAGGTTCCATGGATCGCCCGACTACCTGGGCTACGAACATGCCTTCGGTGAGGCGAACGCCGCGCGGCGCCCGCACCCAGTCGACCGGCTCGCCGACCTCCGCAGGGTCGAACTCCTCGCCAAACTTTGTGGCCGCCGCGCGCAAACCGTAAAGCGGCAAATGAGTGACGAAGGGCCGCACCTCGCCACCCACATGCTTTTCGAAGAGACGGTTTAGGGTCAGGCCGGGATCGCCGGAGTACTCAATCGGGGTACGATCGCCGATACGGAGGAAACCGGATAGGGAACTTTCGAGAGAGTCCAGCAACGCGTGGCCTCCGCCCGGCTCGCGCCCTTTCGCCGCAAGATCCGCCTCCAGAGCTTCGAAATAATCCGAATCCTGCTCGTCAAGGTCGTCGAAATCCCGTTCGTCGAGTAGCCTGACCGACAGATCCCCGGTTTCCTCGTCGACGAAGAGGATTCCAAGCGGCTCCGGCGAACGATCCGGGCGCGCTATTTCGAGCAAAGACCATGTCGCGCGACGCGTTGCAACGGCGGACCGAAATGGGATGACGGCTGCGGGCATGGTTTACACAAAAGAAACGCACCGCGATGAAACGTGGTGGAGCGAGCGTTTCCCTCTGGGACTATCTTACAGGGAAGCGGGCGAAATGGAAATTGGGCCGGCGGATTTGAATGGACTACGGTTGGACGGGAAACGGGTAGTAGCCGTCGCGGTAGCGAAGGGTCACGTTCGGCAAACCGACCGTCACCTTGATGTGGCGATATTTCTTGTCCATCGAAGTATCGCACTTCGGGTGATCCGGATCGCATTCCGTCTGCAGATCCGGGTGGTAGCGCACCACGTACTGCGTGGTGATTTCTCCCATCAGATTGCTGACGGCCAGAAAGAGCGATCGCTGCACTTCCGCTGTGTAGCCGCCGGTACCCACCTGAACGGCGTAATTCCCGGCGTCCTGAACCGTCGAGAGGTAGCCACTGATGTCCTTGTACATGTTTTCGCCGAGCGGGGCTTCGATCCTGCCGCCGGTGAGGGTTGTGAGAGCGACCAGATTATCTTCGTCGTCGTTGTGAAAGCCGAACGCAACGGTATCCATCGCGTAAATGGTCACCAGATTGCGCTGCGCGATCTCTTCGACTTCCTCGAGCGTCTTCTTGCTGGCGGAATCGTGGCCGTCGCCGATCACGATGATGACGCGTCTCGGCTCGTAGGGTTCGCCCTGAACTGCCTTTCTGCTGGTGCAGGCCATATAAATGGCGTCAAACAAAGCCGATCCCCCCGCCGGCTTCATCTTCGCAACCTTCGCCACCATGGCTTCGGGGTCGGAGCTGGTGTCGGTGACGAGTTCGGGCTGGTTGCCATAGGTGATGAGATAGCCGGAATATTTTTTATCGCCCGGAAGCAGGTTGATCATCAGTTCCGAGGTGGAATCCTTGTAGCGCTCCCAGTTCACCTTCATCCGGTTGCTCATGTCGATCAGGAAGCCGATAACCACGGGCTGCGACTGCTGGTGGCTGAAGAAGTCGATCTTTTGCTCCTTGCCTTCGTCGAAAAGGTGAAAATCGCTCTGCACCAGATCCGAGATAAACCGGCCTTTGGAGTCGGTTGCCGTGATCGGCACGATGACTTCGTTGACCGCGCTGCTGAAAAGAGTTTGTCCGGTCGCGGTGGCTTGCTGTCCCGCAGCCGTGGTGGCGGGCTTTTGCGGCGACTGGGCGACGGCAACCGATCCCGCGGTCAGGAACGACAGCAAACAGACCGCCAGCAGAGGCCCGAGGCTCGGGAACGAGTGGAATCGGCGAACCTGAGGTTGGAAACGCATCGAACAGCCCATACGCGGCTTTGGGGCCCTTTCAGACATAAACGGAACACTCCCTGCTTCCCGGAAATTGCACGCAAACGGAACGTGGGTAGCGGCTTAACTGCCCCGCGACTGTTCGCGGGGACCCATGGCCGCGATCGGCCCTTTGCGGTTATCTGGTCAGACATCATTGTACCCTTTTCCCCGCAGTGTCATTTCAAGACAGATGTCACTGGGGCAAGTTGACGGTTCCCAGGCTTAATCCCGCCGAACGCAAGAGCGGCCGGACGCCGCGACAGAAATCGGAGGGACCACCCGTTCAGCCGCGTTGGGCGGCGTAACTTGCGCGTGTTCTCGGGAGACGATCTTGCCTTTCGCCTCCGGGTACTGCCTGAAAGGTGCGTTGAAGGGAGTTGACAAATCAGACGGGTTTTGCAATCAATACCACTGGCGAACAGCGCCCGGTTGCGCCGACCGGCGTGTAGGGTTTACAGCTTTCGATGTTTCTTTGTTTTCCTGGAAACAGGGCACCATCTCAGTTCATAGAGCGGAACTGCCTTGGCGCGCGGGGTTCCGTCGAGCCGAAAATCATCTTCGTCATAAAGATAGTTTTCGAACTGCTCAAGCTCATCATCATAAATCACGTCGCCATCTTCGTCTATGATCTCTTCACCGTGTTCATTGACCCAAGACTTGCCGCGAACAATGAAGCAGCCGGGTTCCGAGCACGGGTTCGGCGGCCCTGCATTCGGTCCTCGTTTCACTGGCTTTCTTGTGGCCATTTCAGCGCTTTTTGCCAGATACCTTCTCTGCCTCACGGATCGCGGCATTCGCCGCCTAAACGCCGTACAGGGCCTTCAATGCGCCCATTGCGACGCGCTTGGTGCTGATCCTTGTGCCGATCTCCGACCAAACATAGTCGTAGCGAGCGAAGGCGTTACCGCCAGTGGCCGATGGACGGCTGAATTGTCTTGGCATGGGAACAATTCTACGCCGCTAGATGTGCTTCGTTTACTTCCATGAAGATGAGAAGAGAACCATTAGGAAATATGAAAACCAAACTGAAAGTGAAGAGCGGTTCCCGCCCGAATAAGGCACCCAAGGGGCTGCCATCGCTCTTGAACGTGCGCGGGTCTGCAAATTCGCACGGCACCTTGAGCAGCGCTGGCAGTGAAGTGACAAAACCGGGAGTGTCCACAAATCCAGACGGGTCTATTGAAGGCGGCGTACCATCTCGATGCACAGTGATCGTCCCGCCTGCATCGACTTGCAGCCTTCCAGGCAAAGTGAACGATACCCCCATCGCCGTATTGAAGAACAGCACAAGCACCTTTCGGGATTCGGTGCTCAGCTTGTGCATGAAATCCGTGACTTCCTGCGGCGATAATGGATGTTTGGAGTTCATCTTTATAGGGCTTGTCAGGAAGCGCGGACTGATTCAAGCCAAAGCCTGGGCGGACGCACTACATATTCCACACGAACGGTCATACAGGTTTCTCTCCACACTGTTATACGGTACGAATGATATCAAGCCAGAATGTCTTTGATTTCCCAGATGCGATCCGTGATCCCGGCTTGCATTGCGGGCGTCACGCGCAACGAGCGGTGAATCCGGCAGAAGTTGTAATAGGCGAAATGAAGGCAGTACGCGGCCCAGAGGTTCTCCCACTTCTTTGAAAAGGCATTCGTCAGCCGGGTCAAGCGGCGCATCTGCATTCTGATGGTGAGGTTCTGGCGCTCTACGATGCTGGTGCAAATACGGGCCGTGTCGGGGTTGCCCATGACTAGGACCACCTCCGTATCGACCACTTCAGCCGGGCTGTACCGCTTTTCGCCGTCCTGCGGGGAGCGGTAGACCTTGATGAGTTGCGCGAAGCTCACGCGGTCGCCCAGCGTGTCACAGATGGCCGGAATATACGGCGCGAATCCGTCGGTAGTGATCTGAAAGCTCTGGTCGGCTGTTGCGGCGCGAAGCCCTTCGATGAATATTTGGGTGGTAACCGTGTCGCGGCGTCCGAGCGCGAAGTTCAGGACCAGCTTTGTGTTGCGCTCGATTGCCACGAAGCAGTACGCGTCTCCGATGCTGTTGTCGTTCGCTTCGTGGGGCATCTTGTGGCCTTCCTTCTTCCGAATGAACGCCCAAATCTCGTCTGCCTCAACGTCCTTCACCGGGACGTTGACGATCAAACGGCCCATGAGCTTTTCGCAGCGATCACCGGCCAGGACGAGGATTTTCATGATTGTGTTCTGGTCGATACCGGTAATCCGCTGAGTGGAGCGGATCGAGTTGCCGTCGATGAGTAGCTGAACGGCCAGGAGCACCTTTTCTTCGGACACGCACATTTCGCCAAGGGTGAGGCGGTGAGGCTCAGTGTACGTTTTCTTGCAGTTAGGGCAGCGGAATCTCGCAAGCCCGTTTCGGTGCTTTCCGAAGCGTTGACAAACAACGTCGCACGCCTTGCAAGTCATTGTTTTCTTGGTCTTTTGTGCTATCACCATATACCTCTATTTTACAACGAGCGCGCGCTGTTTTCAACGTACTAAACGCAGTTTGCGTAAGGTTTATTTCTTTATTTTTCAATGTCTTACAGGCGAAGCCGTGGCTGGGTAATCCCGTAGGCTACGGCTTGCAAGAGTTGGCCTTTCGGCCTATGATGGGACTTCGAGGGTGATCGTCACGTCGCCGATCTGGATTCGGATAGTGACACTCCCGCGAGTCCGCTTGATTTCCAAGGTCATAAGCGGTCCTTTCAAAGCCCCACCGTTAGAGCGTGGGGCTTTTTCTGTTTTAACCGCTTTTGTCTGCAACACACCGGCAATGTTTTCGATCAGTTTATTTTGCTGGTTAGTTGCCGCTTAGTTGCCGGTTTCCAAGAACTCCCTCAGGAGCGTTTCCCGGTCTATTTTCATCGCGTTGCAAAGATCAGAAACGGAACCTTTCCGCAATTTGCCTGTCTTAAGAAAGGATCGCAACGTCCTCTCTGAAATCTTCGCTTTCTTCGCGAAATCATTCTGCTTGATACCTCTGTCATCAAGGTGTTTCGCTACCCTTCGGGCTGCGTGGAGATTCTCAATTGCCCCGGACTGTCGCACCCGTCTAGCAGGAACCATCGACTCTGGTTCGGGAACACTTGGCGGCGGATTAGGAACGTTGGGAGTTGGCGCGACGGATATCACCGGCCTTGGTGCGGCTTCATCCAATATTTCGTATGGTAGAGGCCCAGTCGTAATTGTTATCGGCGACTGATATTCGGCGTAATATGCTGCTGGAGAGTTTGCCATGCCGTCGTAATCCACAATAGGAGGACCAGAACCGACGTTCTGCGCCGATGCGTTAGCGTTGAGATACCTTTGGTGCCGTTCGGAAGTGAGCATCTCCGATTCCATAGCAGCGCACAGATTGATCGATGCTTCAATCGGATTACTGAGTTCAAAGCCATCAGCGGTGCGTGTCGTGGCTACACCCGTTACGTGGGTTTCACGGGCCAAAGCGCTAAGCCACGCGTGGAGTGAATCAACAAAATCATTCGGACTGAGGGCGTCGCCTCCGTCCTTTGCGAGGGCTATAAATCTCAGTCGGATTCCTGGGTTATTTGCCCTCACTTCATAGAATTCCATCGGCGGCGTCATCGAGTGATCTGAGGTCCACGCTGCCTTGACATTGAACCCAGTAGTCCCGTATAACTCGGTCCTGAGTGCAATGAATCGCGCGCCGAGATCGCGCCAGAAAGCAGAGTTTGCCATCACCGTTGCAGACCGGCGCGATGGAGCGGTACGATGAGGTTGTCTAGTCCGTCATCGAACTGCCCCGGCGCAAGCCGGGCTTTTCGTTTCCAGGACCAATTGTAACGGAGATGATGCTATTTCTGTTTGCGTGGCCTTCCACCAGCCCGCGTCTTGCGTTTCGCGGCCAACTGGCGGAAGTACTCCGGCCCGCGTTTCGCGATGCTGGCACCGCCCTTGCGCCCCATCATGACGGCTGGTGCGAGTTTGGTCTGGCCAATCAGGTCATCGGTTAGCGCCAGCGCGGACCGCAGGAGTTCCAGTGCACGTAACCCACGGCCTTGCGGAAGTTCAGCTGTTGCAATCGTCAGTTCAGCCTCGGAGATCAGGTTTCGGAGCGCTCGTAGTTCGGTTCGGTCGGATGCCATACTTCAAGGCTACAGCGGTCGAAACGAAATTGCCAGCGTTCGCTGTTTTTCCGTCAACGCACTTTTCAGGCACTACCCGCCTCCGCTCGTCGTCTATGAATGTAGTATCCTGATGTATTCTGGAAACCATTCCAGGCAGAGGTATTTCCCATGTATTTTCGTTTCAAGCCATTCGTTCTGACAGCTTTCGCCGCAGCACTTTTCGCCGTGCCGGCTTTTTCCCAGGTTGCCTTCGTGCAGGGAGTGGTAAAGGGTCCCGACGGCGCCGCCATTCAGGGCGCTGTGGTCAGTTTTGAGGGCATCGAAATGAAGGACCACCACGATGCCAAGACCGACAAAAAGGGACACTACATTACTTCGATGAAGCCCGCCGCCTATTCGGTTACGGTTACGGTCGACGGGAAGCTTCGCGACAAGATTGGCCACTACGACGCCGTTGGAGGCACGGGCGATCCGCTCGATTTCAATCTGAAGGCCGCACCCGCGGCAGGCGCGGCGGCGCCGGCCCCGGCGCTCACGACAGCGGCTCCCGCCTCCAAGGGCGGCACATCGCAGGCGGACAAGGATAAAGACAAGGCGGCGAAGGAGCGTGAGGCTCAGCTGGCCAAGAATAAGGAACTGAACGATGCCTTCGGCGCGGGCAAGACGGCCATCGAGAATAAACAGTGGGACGAAGCCATCACCCAGCTGACGAAGGCCTCCGAGCTGGGGCCGACGCAGATTGCCGTATGGGCCGGCCTGGCCGAAGCTTATGTCGGCAGCGCGAAGGCGGCAAAAGGCGCCGATGCGGGGCCGATTTTCGACAAGGCTTTCGCTTCCTTCGACAAATTGCTGACGCTGTCTCCCGACGATGCAGGGACGTATAACAACTATGCGCTCGCGCTCGCGAACGACAAGAAACTGGACGACGCGAAGGTGAAACTGGCCAAGGCTGTCGAACTCGATCCTCCGGGCGCCGGGAAATATCACTACAATCTGGGCGCGTTGCTGATGAACAGCGGACAGGCCGATCCGGCTCTGGAGGAGTTCCGTAAGTCCATCGCGGCCGACCCGAATTACGCGGAGGCTTACTACTACCTCGGGTCGACTCTGGTAGGTAAAGCGACGCTCGATCAGAAAACCGGAAAGATGGTCGCTCCCGACGGTACGATCGAAGCGCTGCAGAAGTATCTTACGCTCAAGCCGGACGGACCCAACGCGGAATCGGCCAAGCAGCTGATCGCGGCGCTCGGCAGCGCCGTGAACGTCGACTATAAAGACCCGAACGCTCCCGCGCCGAAAAAGAAGGGCAAATAGTTTTCGGCGTGCGGGCGGGGCCGCGCGGGCCGCGTCGCTCGGCGTTACGCAGTTCAGGAGCATCCGCTTCAACCGGGCGGCGCATCCGGTTCGTGCGCTGTTTTCGGACAGACCGGCGGATTGATTGCGTTTCCTGTTCACCGCGCGTGTCAGATCCGGGGGCGCAACGCTTTTGTCCATGGCTTGCGCCCCATTCTTATGTTCGCTTTTCTCGGCCGCATACTTGAACTCCTCATGGCATTTGCCATGATTCGCGCCATCCTGCAGACGGCCTTGCGCATCTTTCGGGGCTCAGGCGAGCCGCGGGACTCCGTGCGAAGTTCACGGCCGGAACCAACGCCAGGAAATGCCGCAGACGGTTCATCGGCGACCACCCTGCTGCACCAGGATCCGGTTTGCGGGACATACGTCGCAGCCGGCAGTTCATTGCGGAAAATCTGCAATGGCAAGGTGGTGCATTTCTGTTCGGAGAAATGCCGCGACCGGTACGTTGCCTGATGTTTTGGCGCCTGAGGCTTTCGACCTGAGGTTTCCGCGCCTGCTATCCTGCGAATCGTCGCCCGGCTCGCGCCGGGACGCGATCCCCGGACCCTCCGGGATTAACTGCCTTGCGAAATCCACGCATTGAAGAACTGTTTTCCGGCCTGGGGCGAAGCGCAGGATTACAGGCGCTCGTGCAGCGTCTCGCGGGCGATGGCCCAGCCCGGTTGCTGCGCCTCTCGGGGCTGACGCTGACCGCGAAGGCCGCTTATTCCGCGGTACTCTACCGCGCCACCGGCCGGCAGCAGATCCTGATCGCGGATGGCAGCAAACAAGCCGAGGCGATGTTTCCCGCGATCGGCACATTCTGCGATCTGCTCGGCATCGCGCGACCGCCGTTGCTGTTGCCGGCGCTCGACGTGTTGCCGGGCCAGGGAATGTCGCCTCACGCCGAGATCCTCGCCGCGCGCGCCGACGTCTTCGATCGGCTATCGAAAGGCGAAGCGGGCATCGTGGTGATGCCGATCGCCGCCGCGCTGGTTCGCACGAATCCGCCCGAATATTACAGGCAATTGACTCTTTCGCTGCGCCTGCACGACGAGATGCCGCTCGACGATCTCGCGGCGCACCTTGAAAGCATCGGCTACGAGCGGCACGATCCGGTGGAAATGGCGGGCGAGTATTCCATTCGCGGCGGCATCGTCGACGTGTTCCCGCCGGGACAGGATGAGCCGCTGCGCATCGAGTTTTTCGGCGACGAAATCGAATCCATCAGGCGGTTCGATCCGGCTACGCAGCGCTCCACAGGCAAGCTAACCGAATGCGTGCTCCAGCCGCTCACCGAGTTTCAGAAGTCGCGCGCGGTTCTGTCCGAACTGGCGGGTCACATGCGCGAAGCCGGGCTGCAAGGTCTGGAACTGCCCGCTGAGGGCGAGGCCTTTGCCGGGTGGGAAACGCTGGTGCCCGCGCTGCATCCCCGCGAATCGACCATCCTCGATTTCTTTCACAAGCCGATCGTCGTGATCGACGAGCCGGAACTGACCGTGGCCGCGGCGGAGCGCCTGTGGATACGCCTGCAGGCCGCGCCGGAGTACGCAAACGCCGAAGCGGGCATGATCGCATGGGAGCCGTTTCTCGCGAAGGCCCGCGCGCACGATGTCATCGAAACGCGGCTGATCGATACCAGACAGGGCGTAATGGGGCAGGATCCAGCGGACCCGGGCGGCGACGGCAACGACAGCTTCCACATCCCCACCCGCCCGTCTCTCGCGTTCCACGGCAATCTCCAGTTCGCCATCAAAGAAGCGAAGACGCTGATCGAAGCCGGCTCGCATATCGCATTCTTCGCGCCGACGGCGGGCGAACTCGAGCGCATCGCCGACGTGTTTACCGAATACGAGATTCGATATCAGATCGATCTCGGCGGCATCGTGCCGGAGCATCTGCGGGAGCGCGCGCAACCCGCGTTGGCGGCAGTGGCGCTGGTTCGCGGCGACATCGCGCGCGGGACCGTGTTTACGGAAGCCGGTCTGGTGGTTTTCGGCGCGGAGGATCTTTTCGATTCACCCGACACGGCGGCGAAACCAATCCGGCTGAGCGCGGGCGCATTTTCCGCCGATCAGTTCGATCTCAAAGCGGGCGATTACGTGGTCCACGCGGAACATGGCGTGGGGCAGTTCCTCGGGATTCGCGAGATCGCGCAGGGCGATACCAAAGGCGACTACATGCTGCTCGAATACGCGGGCGGCAATAAGCTCTACGTGCCGCTCGCGCGCATGGATCTGGTGCAGCGCTTTCGGGGCGAGGGCGAAACGAAGCCGCAACTCGACCGCATGGGAGGAGCCACCTGGGCCCGCACCAAGACACGCATCAAGACAAAGATGCGCGACATGGCCGAGGAACTTCTCAAGCTGTATGCGCAGCGCAAGCTCGCGCAGGGCTTTTCCTTTTCCGCCGATAGCAACTGGCAGCGCGAATTCGAAGACGCGTTCGAGTTTACCGAGACGCGCGATCAGAAGACGGCCATCGCCGATATCAAGCGCGACATGGAAGGCAGCCAGCCGATGGACCGCTTGCTCTGCGGAGACGTGGGTTACGGCAAGACCGAAGTCGTGATGCGCGCGGCGTTCAAGGCGCTGGGCGACGGCAAACAGGTTGCCGTTCTCGCCCCGACCACCGTTCTTTGCTTCCAGCATTTCGAAACTTTCAAAAAGCGTTTTCAATCGTTCCCGGTGCGCATGGAGATGTTCAGCCGCTTCCGCAGCGCGAAGGAAATCAAAGCGGCGCTGGAGGATCTGGCCGAGGGCAAGATCGATATGGCCCTCGGCACGCACCGGCTGTTTTCAAAGGACGTGGTCTGGAAGGATCTTGGCCTCGTCATCATCGACGAAGAGCAGCGCTTCGGTGTGAAGCACAAGGAACGGCTGAAGGAGATCTGCGCGAAAGTGGACGTCATTACGATGAGCGCGACGCCGATCCCGCGCACGCTGCACATGTCGCTTCTGGGGCTGCGCGATATGTCGGTGATCGAGACGCCACCGCGCGATCGCCTGGCGATCCACACCGTTGTTGCGCCGATCACGCCGGAGCTGGTGCGCTCCGCCATCGAAATGGAACTGGCGCGCGGCGGGCAGGTTTATTTCGTTCACAACCGGATCGAATCGATCTGGCATCGCGCCGCCATGGTCCAGGAGCTGTTCCCGCAGGCGCGCATCGGCGTCGGACACGGGCAGATGGGCGAGGCGGAACTGGAGCGGGTGATGCTGGGCTTCATGCGGCACGAGTTCGACATCTTCGTCTCGACGACGATCGTGGAGAACGGCCTCGACATTCCGCTGGCCAACACCATGATCATCGAACATGCCGAACGGTACGGGCTTTCGGAGCTGTATCAGTTGCGTGGCCGTGTGGGGCGGTCGAATCGCAGGGCATACTGCTATCTGCTGATCGAGCCGCACACGGAATTGACGGAGGTCGCGCGCAAGCGCCTCGCGGCGCTGAAAGAGTTCTCCGACCTGGGCGCGGGCTTTCGCATCGCCGCGCTCGATCTGGAACTGCGCGGCGCGGGCAATCTGCTGGGCGGCGAGCAGCACGGGCACATCAATGCGATCGGCTTCGACATGTATATCCGAATGCTGGAAGACACGGTGCGCGAGCTGCGCGGCGAAGAAGTCGCGCCGGAGATTCATTCCGCGCTGAACCTTGGCCTCGATCTCCGTATTCCCGCGAACTATATTTCGGACGAGAATCAGCGGCTGCGGGCTTATAAACGAATCGCTCAATCGGCGACGCCGGAAGAGAGTACGAAGCTGGAACTGGAACTGGCGGATCGCTACGGGCCGGTGCCGGAAGATATCCGCTATCTGATGCGCTATTCGGCGATTAAGACGATGGCGGAGAAGATCGGCATCGAGGCCATCGACCGGAGGGGGCCGGTGCTGAACGTGAAGTTCCACGAGAAAACGACGGTGGATGGCGAAAAGCTGATGGCGCTGGTCGCGGTGACGCGCAACGCGCAGTTCACTCCCGCCGGCGTGTTGCGCCTGCCGATGGAGGGTGCGGTGACGCCCGCGGCGGTGCTCGGCTTCATTGAAACCGGGCTCGTCGGCGCGCTGGCGTAATAGTTGCCGCGTTGCGGTCAAATCCCTATACGGCGCACATCGGTATGAACCGCGATAAATGGGTAAGCGGTTCCGGCCTCTGGGAGATTGTGCAAGGAGTGCTTGCACGAATCGGAACGACTGGCACGACCGAGCTGGCGTTTGCGCTATGCTTTTATTTAGGTTCGTTATGAGTATCCAATTGGCTCCCGATTTCGAAGCCGGGCGACGAGCGGCGGCCGCCGCTCGTGGAATGGGTATAGATGCGTTGGTCGCCACGGCGGTCAACGCATTCCCTGGCGAGACGCCTACACGGCCGGTTGCGACGCCGCCTCCCCGTGATCGCTCCGCTGAGGTGGCGTGAGCCGCCAACCCCGATGCGCAGTTTCTCGGCAAGTGGGTCGTGCTGGAGCGCGGTCATGTCTTCGCGAGCAGCTCGAATCCGAAGCAGCTTTATGAGGACGTGCGGGAGAGAGGAATCTCCTCGCCATTCCTGATCTTTGTTTCCCCCGACGAACAAGAGCCGTTTGCCGGCGGGTCGGTCGATTGAGTTCGCTGGACTTCGACGTCGATTACGCGGACGCAGCCTCTGGAATACTTGTCCCGGTTCGATTGATCCGCGGTGACCGAAGCGTGGAATTAACAGCGCGGCTGGACATTGGGGCTGTAGACTGTCTTTTTGACCGCTTCGTACCCAGATGCCCTGGAGCTTCCCGAATCGGGGGTCGAGAGGCATTATCGGACCGTCACGGGTTCGTTCCGGGCCTTCGGGCCCCAGATCACAATCGAGATCCTTGGTCTCCAATGGTCGGCTCTGGCGTTTTTCCATGCTATGGAATCCCGCCCGCGTTTTTGGGCCGTCGCGGCTGGCTGGATCGTGTCCGACTCGGAATCGTGCATGACGAACGGAGATTGTTCCTCGGGCACTAACCGGCGACTCGGTGCCGTTGCCGAATTAGTCTGAACAATCCTCCGAGCGTGTGCAGCCCGAACCACTTACCGGCGGTTCGGGTTCACAGAAGCCCCGCGTCGCCGAAGCATGACGGGAAATCATTCACGCCGCTACGCCCCGCTCGGTTGTGGCGATGGCGTACGTTTCGCCGGCTTCGTTCGCCAGAGGAGAAGCGATGAGAGACACCTGCAGGATTTTCCCGTCTTTCGTTACCCTTTGCGCGATTTGCGGTTCCAGACCGCCGGACAGGCACAATTGCCGCATGGCCGCTAACGTCTGCTCCCGATTGTCTTTGGTCATCAGGTCGCGGATATTCATCGCCAACGCCTCGGCTTCCGTCCAACCGTACATTCTCTCGGCCCCGCGATTCCAGGCCAGAATGCGGCCCGTCATGTCCTGCATCAGAATGGAGTCGCGGGAGTCGCGCACCACCGCGGCCAGGCGTTGCAGGGCTTCGGAATTCCGCAGCGCAATTTGCGCGTTTTTCAGAACAGAAATATCCGTAAAGGTGATGACCGCGCCCTCAATCACGTTCTCGAGCGTCCGGTAGGGGCGAATCCGCAGCAGGTACCACTCGCCTGAATTGGTTTGCACTTCCAGTTCTCTCGGAACCAGAGTCTCCAACACGCCCTTCACGTCCGGCGCCAGACGATCATAGCCGACCAGGTTGTTGCGGATCTGGTCAACCGGGCGCCCCACATCGGTTTCGATCAGGTTGATCAGCGTCGCAACGGGAGGAGTGAAGCGAAGAATCCGCAGGAGATGGTCCACAAAAAGCGTGGCGATCCCCGTGCCGCTCAGCAGATTGACCATATCGTTGTTGGAGCGCGACAGATCGGCCACTTTGGCCTGTAGTTCGACATTGACCGTGGCAAGTTCCTCGTTGACCGATTGCAGCTCTTCTTTGGATGTCTCCAGTTCCTCGTTGGTCGATTGCATCTCCTCGTTCACCGACTGCATTTCTTCGTGGGCGGAACGGAGTTCCTCGTTGGAAGTCTCCAGTTCTTCGATAGTCGTCTGCAGATATTCGTCTTTGCCCCTCAGTTCCTGCTTCAGCCGGAGAATATAGGCATCGAGATCGGGGCCGAGTGTTGCCACGCCTTCCACGGCATCCACGGCCGCCTCTGTGGAGATCCTCGGATCCGCCACCGTTTTCTCTTCGAGAACCACCAGAAAAAGTGTGTGTGGCGCGGTGCCTTCGGTGTTCCCCGCCACGGGAAGGACTGTGAGGTCCACGGTAGTAAAAGTTTCGTCGCTTTTCACGCGCAACCCCGCCTGGTGTGCGGAAATTCCCTGTGACATTGCCCGGTGCAGCGTGATCGTCAGATCGCCCCGCAACCCTTCGCGAGCCATACGGAAGATATTCAGGCTGGCCTCGCCCGGGGTCGGTTCCAGATAGCGGCCGGTGCGGCCGAGCAGGTACAGGATATCGCCGCGTTCGTTCACGAGCGCGCCAACCGGAGAGTAATGCGTCAGCAGAGTCCGCATGACGATCTCATGCAGGGGAAGGCTCCTGTTGTTTCCTGGACCGCTTACTGCCTGAATTGCGATTTCGTGTTCCGGCGGGCGATAAGATCTTCCGCTAACCATACGGGGGGGGGCGGATTCACCCACATTGCGCCGAAAGATCTTGGCGTTGCGATCCACGGTCGAAAAGAGGTCCGAAAACTCTCCCACGCTTTCCGAAGAGCCCAGCACCAGGAAACCGCCGGAATTCAACGCATAATGAAACAGGGGCATGAGCCTTTTTTGAAGTTCCGGACCCATATAGATCAGAAGATTACGGCAACTGATCAGGTCCAGTTTCGAGAAAGGGGGGTCTTTGATGAGATCGTGCTCGGAAAAAATGAGCATGTCGCGAATGGTTCTGTGGATGCGGTAGGCACTGCCGTCCGGGTTGTCCTGGTCGAAAAAGTGAGCCAGCCGCTCAGCCGAGACATCGGCGATGATACTGGACGGATAGATGCCGGCACGGGCATGGTCGATAGCCTCGCGGTCGATATCGGTGGCGAAGACCTGCACTTTGAAATTCTCTTTCATTTCTTCCATGAGTTCCCGAAGCAGTATGGCGAGGGAATAGGCTTCTTCGCCCGTGGAACAACCGGGGACCCAGACGCGGATCACCGAACCCGCGGTCTTGCCCGCGAGAAGTTGCGGGACGACCTGTTTGCGGATCGTCTCGAAAATCTCGGTGTCGCGGAAGAAATTGGTGACGCCGATCAGGAGGTCGCGAAAGAGCGCGTCCACTTCGTCACGGGTGAGCTGCAGATAGCGAAGATAGTCCTCCATCCGGTCGATCTGGTGGACGGCCATGCGGCGCGCAACGCGGCGCAGGACGGTGTTCCGTTTGTACAGAGAAAAATCGTGGCCGGTTCGCGAGCGCAGGAGGAGAAAGATCCTTTCGAGTCCGTCACCCGAAAGAGGAGCCTGCGAGGAGACCGGAACCAGGGTGTGGGTGAACGTGCGGGATGCATAGTCGAGGAGTTTGGCCGGCATCTGGTTCGGAGGCAACACAAAATCCACCATACCTGTCGCGATGGCGCTGCGGGGCATGCCGTCGAACTCGGTCGTTTCGGGAGTCTGTGCCATCACCATGCCACCCTCGCCCTTGACTGCGCGGACGCCCAGGGTACCGTCGCTGCCGGTGCCCGAGAGCACAATGCAGATGGCGCGATCATGCTGGTCCTGAGCCAGAGAGCGGAAGAAAAAATCGATGGGGAGCCGGACGCCGCGGGCCAGCGTCGGTTCGAGCAACTGCAAGGCGCCGTTCATCAGGGCCATATCGCGATTGGGCGGGATGATGTAGGCGCAATTCGGCTTGACCACCATTCCATCCTCCACCTCAAAGACCTGCATTTTCGTGTAGCGGCGGATCAATTCGGAGAGAATGCTCTTGTGGTCCCGCGCCAGATGTTGCACCAGGACAAAAGCCATGCCCGGAGAGTTATTGGAGGGTACCGTGGAGAAGAAGGCTTCGAATGCAGCCACGCCTCCGGCAGACGCGCCTATCCCGACGATCGGGAACGCCTGGGTGGGCTTGTCGGGCTGCGGCTCGACTTGTGCCGGATCGGCTGGTTCGTCCGGCGTCCGCGCGTTTTGGGTTGTTTCGGCCATGATTTCGTCCCCGGTTTCCGTCACCAGGTTGATCGCTATATTCCCGAGTCTGGTGATCCGACAAATTGATGATAGAGCATCGGGGCAATCGCAACGCCAGACGCAATCGGCAGACGCCCGGGGTCCGATTTGTAGCGACGCGGTGTCAACGCGAGGGCCGGTGAGTAACCCGGCGAACCAATGAACGGTATTGCGCGTGCTCCGGCTAATCCCGACGCTGCATCCGAATCGATATAATGCAGCGCCACGAGGGAACCATGAGGTCATATTCAACTACCACCGTTGCCGGAGCCGTCCTGACGGCCGGTCTTTTCGCGTTTACCTCTTTCGCGCGCGATCACAACGAACTAAACGGCACCTGGACGCTTGTGCCCGCGAGCAGCGATTTTGCCGGCCAGCCGGTCGTTCAAACTGGCACCGTGACCATCGCCGATCGTGAAGGCGTGATCATCGTCTCCCGCAGCTTCGTGTATGAAGGCGCTACCGAGACGTTCTTCTACCGCGATGTCACCGACAGCGAGCACGGCGATACGTTTCACACCGGCAAAGACCTCAAAAGCAAGACCGATTGGGATCACGACGTCCTGAAGGTGACGACCACACGGTCCGGCGCGGTTACAGTCGAAAGCTACAGCCTTGCCGCTGACGGCACTATGCTGGTCAGCGTGGTACGGCCGGAGTATAAGCCGGTCACTCTGGTCTTCCGCCGCAATTAAACCGGAGTTGGCTGCCTGAGCCTGGCAGCGAGGCCGTCCGTGGCGATGGGCGGTCATATGACGGGATATCGTCAAATCCCGGAGCCAGGTTGCTTCTGAATTCGCGATGTCCCCTTACGGCGAGAGTAAGATAGTCGGATCGCCGCGACTACCCTTCAGGGTCACGACGCGAAACCGGAATCCCGCGCGGCCGAAAAAACCGCATGCGGGCCTTATTCGAGAAAGATGTCCCGTCGGTCCCTCGGATGGCATGCGTGCGACTCTATAACCCAACTCGTTCCATCCAGGCGGCAAGGTCCCCCAGATGCTCCCGGACTGCGGACGCATCCGACCGGAGCGCGGCCGACTCTATCATGGCGCCAAGTTCAGTGAGCCTCGGGAAACCATAGCCGGAGCCCGTGCCTTTCATCTTGTGCGCGAGCCTCCGGATAACATCGAAATCCGCGTTTTCAAGGGCAGAACGACAGACCCGCATGTCGCCCCGACGTTTTTCGAGATAGGCGCCGACTATGGCCGCCATATCCTGATCCGCGTGAATCCGGCTGGACGCAGTTCCCGTATCCGGTCCCGGACTTCCGTAGGTTGCTACCGTTTTGAGCAATATCTCGCGGCGCAGCGGTTTGGAAAGCAGTTCCGTGAATCCCGCCTTATACGCCTTCATGGCTACTTTCGCGATGGTATGGGCCGTCAATCCCAGCACGGGACCAGGCGGGGTTCCCGTCTCTGTTTCGATACGCCGAATCTCGCGAACAGCCTCCTGGCCATCCATGACCGGCATTTCGAAATCCATGAGAACCAGATCGTAGCAACGGGTGCGAAAGAGTTCCACCGCGATCCTGCCGTTCTCGGCGGTGTCGATCACGCACCGGAGATCCTTCAAGAACGCGACAGTCAGGAACCGGTCGGCTTCCGAATCGTCCGCCAGCAGAATACGAAAACCCGCGGTTCGACGCGGCAGATCCCCGGCTGCAACTTGCAGGATCTGCGCGTCATTCGAATCCGATGGCTCGTTCTGCACCTGAAACGCTTTTTCTCCTTTGTGGAACACTTGCACGACCCGGCCGCGCGGCGGGGCTTTGCGGGTATTCCTGAATTGCCTGCCGCCGCGCGTCGCGGCCCGCGCGCCTTTGATGAGCACGCGCACGGCCTGGGCGCGCCCCGCAGCTTTTGCCGGTGCTCCGGAACTATTTTCGCCCACGCGCCGGGCAATCAGGTCGAGAGCCCAATTCCGCGAGCCGCCGGCCGCGCGGGAGACTTGCAAGGTTCCCCTTCCACGCGTCCGGGCATACAGGTCGCAACCATTATCCGAGTCCGCCACTAAGAAAAACCGGGAACGCCCGAAGGCCCGATGTTTCTCAAATGTCAGGAAAGGTCCATAATTCAACTGTCCTGTCCGAGGCCTGGCCAAGCGTTGCCGGAACAATCAGGCACCCAGGGAGTGCGTGCGTGAAGTTACATTTCGCGTACGCTGCGATAGCTCCGGTGACGCTCGCTTACGTCGCCGCAGTTGCGACGACAGCCTCTGTCACGGAAGCCGCTCTTTGAACAGCAGTACGCCTATTCGTAGCTACATACTGCTCAGCCTGCCATATCGGCCCGCGAACTGGGCAACCAGTTTGAGTGGACGCAATAGGGAGAACACGTCCGCACTCCGAAAGACCGCGTTATGTGGCGCCCAATGCCGTCGACGCGATCATGTATTGCGGTCCCGCGACGGACCCCGATCCGAAGGACGCTGTGGTGATCACGTTCGGCCGCGAGATGGCTCGGTGCGCGGGATGTGTCCTCGGCAACGTTCGCGAAGACGCTGCAGTTGATCGGGCGCCTCGGCGCCGTCGACCCGGAGGAACTGATGGGCTTTACGCCGCCACCGCCTGTGAAGTGATTGCGTTCGACGAGCAGTTGCATGCCGGACAAAAGCTGTTGCTTCCCGGCGACTTGAAGAGTTGCCTGAAACAGGTGAACGCCCGGCTTATTGCAACCTCTCCGCTACCTTTTCCAGATATTGCCGGGTTGTCAGCCATTTTTGCTCCTTGCCCACAAGAAGTGCTAAATCCTTAGTCATGAATCCGGCCTCCACCGCGCCGACGGTGGCTTTTTCGAGCTTCTCCGCGAAGGCCACAACATCGGGCGTATTATCGAACCGCCCGCGGTATTTAAGAGCTTGTGTCCAGGCGAAGATGGAGGCGATCGGATTGGTGGATGTTTCGCGGCCCTTCTGGTATTCGCGGTAATGGCGGGTGACGGTGCCGTGAGCGGCTTCCGTTTCCACCGTCTTACCATCGGGCGTAATCAGTACGGATGTCATGAGTCCCAGCGAGCCAAAGCCCTGCGCCACCACGTCCGACTGCACGTCGCCGTCGTAATTCTTGCAAGCCCAGACGAAGCCTCCTTCGGACTTGATCGCAAACGCAACCAGATCGTCGATAAGGCGATGCTCATAAGGGATGCCCGCCGCTGCGTACTTCGCCTCAAACTCATCGGTGAAGATCCGCTGGAAAATGTCCTTGAAGCGCCCGTCGTATTTCTTCAGGATGGTGTTCTTGGTCGAAAGATAGACGGGAAGCCCGAGCGAAAGCCCGTAATTCAGGCACGCGCGCGCGAAACCTTCTATGGAGCTATCGAGGTTGTACATCGCCATCGCCACACCGCCGCCATCGAATTCGAACACGTCATACGACACGGGCGCGCCATTCGACGGCATGAAGGTCAGTGTGAGTTTGCCGGGTTCCCGGATAACAATGTCGGTCGCGCGGTACTGATCGCCGAACGCATGGCGGCCTATGATAATCGGCTTCACCCAGCCCGGCACATAGCGCGGTATGTTTGCGCAGATGATGGGCTCGCGGAAGATAGTGCCGTCAAGAATATTGCGGATGGTGCCGTTGGGCGACTTCCACATCTTCTTCAGCCCGAACTCCTTCACCCGGGCTTCGTCCGGAGTGATGGTGGCGCATTTCACACCTACGCCGAATTCCGCGATCGCGTTGGCCGCGTCCACCGTTATCCGATCGTCGGTGGCGTCGCGTTTTTCGATGCCCAGATCGAAGTACCTGAGGTCCACACTCAGGTGCGGCAATATCAGCATCTCCTTAATCCACGCCCAGATTACGCGCGTCATTTCATCGCCATCGATCTCAACAAGTGGGGTCCTGACCTGAATCTTTTCCATGTGTTCTTTCATTATCGGTGTTGTACCACAATAATCCACGCGCACCCCGCGAGGCGCATTCGGCCGCGGCATGAAACACCCCGCTCTCTGGCGTCTGGTCAACGTGGCCGGTGCGGTACCGGCGATCGAATTGGCCTGCCGGTCCGGAATCGTAATCGGGTAACCATGATTCCGCCGTCGCAGATGGTTATCGCGCTCGTGGGCATGATCGGCAGCGCTCCTGGTTCCGTGCGGCGTCCGGGCCGTGCTCACGTGCGGCGCGCGGTTCTGGGAACATGCCAGGGCAAGTGGCGTAGCCTTCGTGTACGCCCTCGAACCAAACGGATTTCGATTGACGATCCGCACCCGGACGTCACTTCCGCGATACTCCCTTCAGTTCAGGGTATCGGGCTGAAACTTCAATCGAGCAAAGAGCCTGTAGAGACTATTGTCGTGGAGCACGCTGAGAAGCCTTCGCCCAACTGAAAAGTGCCTCGATCCGCAGACGTCGGGCTGAAGTCAGGTGACGAAACCCGCCCGACTCTGACGCCGCCTGTTTTCGCTTCAGATTTGAGTGTCCCCGAGTTCCGGGTGCTCATACCGATTTACGGAAAGATCCGAACCGAACCCGGTCGGTGAGTTTACGCGTAAGAACCGGGACTTTCCGATTCCTTCCCGAGAATTCTCCCGACGGAAACAAGCGATGTAACCTTTCGCCCGGACATGAGTAATGAAAACGTGGAGTCATTAAACGAGACTCGTCATCGGTGCCCGCTGGTAAAACACGCGCCCGCGCGCATCTGACTGAAACGCATCTGAACCGACCGGAACTAACACGATGAGTACTCGAACGTATTGAGGTCTGAGAAGAACAAACGCCGCATTCTGCACGGCGCATTCGAACGTATTCGCGTAGGAAGGATCAAGAAATGCCGCAATCTATAACGCATTCTCTGACTGCCAGCAACAGACCTTCTACACGCGCTGGCGTCTTCAGGCGGTTTGGTGTACTCCGCTCTTTCACGAGTGGAATCCGAATCGGCTGCGGGCTGGTTTGTCTGATGGTTTGCGCGTCTTCTCGAGCTGTCGCGCAGGACGCACCCCGACTGGCTGCCCCGAATCGCGCCTGCGTGGAATTGAACAGAACCGTGATCGCGCAGGCGTCGAATGGCCAATTGAAGGACGCTGAGTTATCTTTGTCCGGAACTCTGGCCGATATGACTAACGGCGTCTCTCAGTCGTGCGAATGGATCATCCTGCAGAACATGGCAGTGGTTGTGTCCCGGTCCGGGCACCCCGAAGTCGCGGAGAGTTATGCATATCGATCGGTCGGGATTCTCGAAAGAAACTATCCGCCGGACGATCCGATTCTGTTGCGCCCGCTTCACATGCTGGCGGCCGTTCGATTCCAGCAGGGAAAGCTGGCCGCGGCCCGCGAGGCGTTTCAGAGAATGCAAAGGATTCCAATCTCGCTGCCGTTGGATCGCGCTCTTCTTCACGGAAGTGCGGCGGCGTTATTCCATTCCGAGGGTCGACATGCGGAAGCAGAGAAGGAGTACCTTTCCGCAATTTCCGACTGGGAAGAGGCTGGTCGTGGCAAGACCGCCGATGAGGCTGCTGTGCTCAACGGGTTAACGGATCTTTACATCGTGGACGGGCGATTTGACGAAGCAAGCAAGACGCTGGACCGTGCGCTCGCCATCTTTGCAGTCGCGACGGATGTTGGTCTTGCCGACCGAATCCGAGTCCTCAACTCTCAAGCCGTGCTGCATGCCAAAGGGGGACAATGGCGGAAGGCCGAAGGCGACCTGCGTACCGCGTTGTCGCTGGCCGATCCCGGGGGCCTAAGTCCGCTTGAGTTGGAGCCACTGCTGGATAACTATGCGGTTGTCCTGGCCCGGAATCATCGGACGCGCGAAGCTCGATCCGTAGCAGCGCGCGCCGATGCAATTCGTTCCAGCGGCTTGGCGGGCGCAATTGTGGATGCCAGCCAACTGCTCGCCGAATCGAAAAGCGCAGGGAAGTAGGGCGCGTTTTCCCGAAGAAGACGACACGCGGAGTCCGCTGCGCGATTTTCTGGTTACCTCTCCCGCACCAACCCCACCACGCCCCATGCCGAAAGTGGCGTCACCCGCCCTTCGCCACTCGGAGTGGGCAGTTCTCGCACTTCGAACGACACGTCTTTGCCGGTAACCGTCGCCATTATGTAACCGAAAAACCACCCATCCTCATACTTACCCGACGCGCGTAAGTGCCCGCCCGCGCTCGGGGCGGAAATGTACTCGACGCCGTTGAGCGTCCCGTGCATCATCTCATGGACATGTCCGGCAATGATGCAGCAGACGCCATATTTCTCCGCCAGTTGCTGTAGCGGGAAACTCGGGTTTCGCAGCACTACATTGATCAGCCACGACGGCCTGTGCGACACGATGAACTTCACCGGCCGCGATGCGTGCGCTTTCAAGTCCTGTTCGAGGAACGACATTTCCTCCGGCTGAAGAACGTCGTTACGGCTGTTATCGAGCACGGTGAAATGCGCCGGGCCGTTATCGAAACTGTAATCGGGCGAGTGCCCGGCGTGCTTTTCGAAGAGCTTCGCCGATGCATCCGACCAGACGTCGTGATTCCCGGCCGCGGGGAAGTACGGGATACCGCGGAACGGCTGAAGCAGATGTTCAAATTCCAGCCACTCCTTTTCCGCAGTCGTATCGTCCAGCCCCTGGATCGCATCGCCGGCGCCCACAACGAAAGCCGGTTTCGCCGCCGACACTTCCCGCCAGACGGCTTCGTAGACGCCGGGAACGGTCTCGCCCGTGCGGTCGCCCAGGATTGCGAAACGCAGCGCCGACGCGGGCGATTGCTGCGCAAACAGAAACGCGGCGGTTCCGATGAAAACCGAAACCGCCGCGATGCAGGTCAGTTGCCAGTGGCTCGCGCCGCGGCCAACTTTAGTTACGCGATTCAATGATGAACGTCGGCGCAATACCGGAAGCATGCGAGTAGCCCAGTCCCGACGACGACACATAACTCGGGCAACCCGACACTTTGCCGAGAAACGCCTGAGGCTGCACATCCACCTGCATCTCTTTAAACTCGAGATGCCCATAGGTGAGCATCGGGAAAACGCTGCGGACCGGTTTCACGCTCTCCTGTACCACGTACGGCGAACGCTGAGCTTCGCGCAGCGCGCGCGCCCATGCCCCGTCGTCGTGCTCGTGGCCGACGTAGCTGTGCAGATCCGAATAATCGTCGTTCGGACGCAGCACCAGAGTTTCGCGGTTATCGCGAATGAAGTCGATCAGTTCTACTTGCTTATCGCGCCACATCGTCTTGCCCGCCTTCACCACGCGCGTGAACGGAACGTGCTCTTTGATCGCCTTCCGTTCGTTGGGCGGGAATTTCGCCGTAAGCGCATCGTCGGTCAGCAGCGCAAACATGGCCTTCTTGTGAGAAAGCTCCGAGCGAAAACTGTTCACGACGCAAACTCTGTGGTCGCGGTAAGCGTGCACCAGCGGATGATCGAGCGTGAAGCGCATGAGGAATTCCTGTACGCTGACGCGCCGATAAATCAGATCGATGTCGATGCCCGCGCCGCGCAGCACGCCGTTGCGGTATTCCAGCTGTTCGGGCGAGACCAGTTCGGCCTGATAACCTTCCTCGCGGAAAAAGTCGCGGAACATCTCGTACTCGCTGCCGCCCGTGGTCGCGCGGAATTCGAGGATCGCGATGTTCGGTTTTTTTGCGGAGCCGGAAAACATCTTATACGCCTTGAGCAGCGCCTGCAAAAACGGCTTCTTGCCGCCGAGCCGCGTGAGGTTATAGCGCCGCCGGAACTCTTTCACGGGAGGGCAATCGTAGAACACTTCGGACAGGCCCTCGGCGTATGCGCCGCCCGTCAAAGCGTCTGCGCTATATTGACGGACATGCAGCGATCCGTTGTGGATCTGCAGATCGAGTTGCGCGGAGACTTCCGGCATCGCATAGCCGGGGTCGATCGCGGCCAGCATCTTCTCGGCTGGCAGCAACTGCATGGTAGAAAGAAGTTGCGGGGATGTCAGCGCAAGCTGCAGCATCCGGTCAACCGCCGAGATAAGCGCTTCGCCGGTTTTTACCAGATTGTCGTATTGCTTCTGGGTTACGAAATTCGGCCGCAGGAAAGGACAGAGGAGTCGGCCGCCAGCGGACAACTGGCGGGCCTCCATCTGCTCCTGTAAATTTTTTACCCACCGCAAGTCGCGGTAGGGCTCGGATTCGAGAATCCGGTGATACCGGGCGATGGCTTCGTCAAGTTGCGTCATACGTGGCGCTCTTTCATGATGGACGCCGGTTAGCGTCCATTTCTTCCGTTTCTGGAAGTAAGTATTGCACAAAATAACGACGTTTGTAAGGCCCGTCCAGCCACAATTCATCCTAACTTATTGAAAATAATAGTAAATATCGGTTGGATTGACCGATCGAATTGTGTCTGTTTTGCTACAAGATTGGACGCGCGAGAACCACAATTAGTTGCAAACCGTCCGTCGGCAGACTCGTACTATCACTGTAGGATATGGGCGGTTGAGTGCGCGGGTCGGGCGGCCCGGTCGATTCGCGCGGTCGCCGGGGAGCCGTCCTGCTAGAATCAGGGTTTGCCATGACGCAGCCCCCGTCCGGCGTAGTTGCCATATACCCTGGCTCGTTCGACCCGATCACAAGCGGACATCTGGATGTAATTGAGCGCGGCTCGAAGATGTTCAGCCGGGTGATCGTGGCGATTTTACAAAACGAAGCCAAGCAGCCCCTGTTCACGGTCGCGGAGCGTATGGAGATGCTGCGGGAGAGTCTTACGGGGTTTTCCGGCGTGGAGGTGGACGCGTTCCAGGGACTGCTGGCCGAGTACGCGATGGCGAAGGGTGCGCGTGTCATCCTCCGCGGCATCCGCGCTATTTCGGACTATGAGTACGAATTGCAGATGGCCCTGATGAACCGGCGGCTGCAACCCGGCCTCGAGACCATTTTCCTGCCCGCCAGCGAAACGTTCTCCTTCATCAGTTCGAAGATGGTGAAGGAAGTGATTTCGCTCGGCGGCAACATTAACGGACTTGTTCCGCCGCTGGTGGAGGACCGGCTGAAGCGGCGCATCGCAAACTATAAGAGAACTTCGAGCACTTAAATGACACCAACACCCAGCAAACCAGTTATCGCCGATCGCATCTCGCTGATCAGCGTTTCTTCGACCATGAAGGTCATGGCCGATGCCGACAAGCTTCGCCGCGAGGGAGTCGACGTGGTCGATTTCAGCGCCGGCGAACCGGATTTCATCACGCCGGAGAACATCCGCAACGCGGCGATTGCCGCCATCAATGCGGGCTTCACCAAGTACACGCCGGCCGGCGGCACGGCCGAGATCAAGGCGGCCATCGTGGCGCGCCACAAAACCGAATTCGGCACCGATTACAAGCCTTCGGAATGCATCGCCACCGTCGGCGGCAAGCATGTCCTGTTCAACTACACGCAGGCGCTGGTTAACCCTGGCGATGAAGTCGTGATCCCGGTTCCCTACTGGGTGACCTATAAGGACATCGTCAACTACGCGGGCGGCAAATGCGTTTTCGTCGAGACCGACGAGCAGGAAGGCTTCCGGCTCACCGCCGATATGGTGGAGCGTAACATCACGCCGAAAACGAAGATCGTGATCATCAATTCCCCCAGCAATCCTTCGGGCGCGCTGATGACCAACGAGGAATTCGAGAAGCTCTACTACGCGACATCGAAGCGCGGCATCTTTCTGATTACCGACGAATGTTATTCGCACTTCCTTTACGACGGGAAGCCCTGGTCGGTCGCATCGATCGCCAACTCGAAGCCAACCGTGCTGGTTGCAGGGACAGTGTCGAAAACTTACGCGATGACCGGTTGGCGCATCGGCTACGGTTTGGCGCCTGAGCCGATCATCGGCGCAATGATGAAGCTGCAAAGCCACTCGACATCGAACCCCACCTCGATCGCGCAGAAGGCCGCCGTTGAAGCGTTAAATGGCCCGCAGGATTCCGTGCCGCAGATGCTGGCCGAATACCGCAAGCGCCGGGATTTCGTGGTTCCGCGGCTGCGGCAGATTCCGGGCGTGACCTGTTCGATGCCGGCAGGAGCCTTTTATGCGTATCCGAATCTGCGCGGCGCGCTCGACAAGGGCGGAATCAGGACGCCGCTCGAGTTTGCCGATCGCCTGCTGAAAGAAGCCAACGTCGCGGTCGTTCCCGGCGAGGCCTTCGGAACCGATCATCATGTTCGTATCTCGTATGCGACGTCGATGGGGGAACTGGAGCGGGGACTCGATCGCATCCAGAAGTTCGTCGAAAAATTAGGCTGATGTGGAGCAGGCGTTGTCGCCGGCGCTTTTCATGGCCATCCGCAAGCTAACTCCTGCCGTTCACGATAAGGTCTGGGGTTCCGCGCTGACGGAACCCTGGCTGGCTAATCCCGCGGGCCGCAAAATCGGAGAGATCTGGTTTTCGGCTCCGGAGGTCTTGCCTGTCCTGGTAAAATTGCTCTTCACTACGGAGAATCTGTCGGTTCAGGTGCATCCGGGCGACGATTACGCCCGGTCTCACGGCCACCTGCGGGGCAAGACCGAGATGTGGCACGTCCTCCGCGCGGCACCGGGAGCCACAATCGCGTGTGGACTAAAGAAGGCGATTACAGGCGAGCGGCTGCGCGAGTCGGCCGTGAGCGGTGAGATCGTCGACTTGCTGGATTGGATTCCAGCCAGCGAAGGCGACACTTTCTTCCTGCCTGCGGGAACGATCCACGCGATCGGCGGCGGGCTGGCGCTGTGCGAGGTGCAGCAGTTTTCCGACGTGACGTATCGTTTGTTCGACTACCACCGGAAACCTGAACGTGAGTTGCACCTGGACGACGGGGTCGCGGTTTCCGTGCTCGTTCCAACGCCCAATGGACGCCGCGAAATGCCGGTCGAGTGCGAGTACTTCCGAACGGAGCTGCTGATCGCGTGTGGGATTACGACGCGTCCGGCCTACTCGGGTCCGGCGATCTGTATAGCGCTCGCCGGTGAAGGGCAGATCGCCGGAGAGCCATTTCGCGCAGGAGATGCCTGGCTGGTTGAGGCCGGGACGGGATTAGCAATTGACTCGCCCGACGCTGCGTTTATCGTAGCCTCAGGCGTTTGACCAAAAGTCGCGTTTATCGCTGGATCCGCGCCGATCCGCCCCCGGCGAACGCGCGGACCTGATCGAGTGTGGCCATGGTCGTGTCGCCGGGGAATGTGGTGATCATCGCGCCATGCGCCCAGCCCAGTTTCAACGCGTCTTCGAGCGGTTCGCCGGTCAGCAGACCGAAGAAGAAGCCCGATGCGAAGCCGTCGCCGCCGCCCACGCGGTCGATCACGTCCAGTTCGCAGGTCGGCGCCGTGTAGATCTTGCCGTTGATCCACGCAACCGCGCTCCAGGTGTGCCGCGACGTGGAGTGCACCTCGCGCAGCGTGGTCGCCACAATGCGGACGCGCGGGTATTTCTTCACCACGTTATCCATCATGCCGGCGAAGGCGCGGGTATCGAGCTTGGACGTCGCTTCCACCTGCGGCCCTTCGATGCCCAGACCCTTTTGCAGATCCTCTTCGTTGCCGACAAGCACGTCGACGTGCTCGACGATGCGCCCCAGCATTTCCACTGCGCGGCCGCCGCCTCCCATCAGTCTCCAGAGCTTTTCACGGTAGTTCAGGTCGAGCGACGTAACCGCACCTGCGGCGCGAGCGGCCTTCATGCCTTCGATGATCAGTTCCCCGGTTGTTTCGGATAGTGCCGCGAAGATGCCGCCCGAGTGGAACCAGCGGACGCCGCTCGCGAAGATCTCGTTCCAATCGAAGTCTCCCGGCTTGAGCAGGGCGCCCGCTTCATTGGCGCGATTGTAGAACACGACCGGAGCGCGCACGCCATAGCCGCGATCGCTGTAGACCGCGGCCATGTTGGGCCCGGTGACGCCGTTGTGCTCGAAACGCTTGTAGAACGGCTTGACACCCATGGCCCGGACGCGTTCCGCGATCAGGTCGCCGATGGGGTAATTCACCATCGCGGTGGCGACGCCGGTCGACAGCTCGAAGCAATCGGCAAGGTTCGCGGCGCAGTTGAACTCGCCGCCGCTGACGTGGATTTCGCAGGTGCGGGCTTTGCGGAACGGGATAATACCCGGGTCCAGCCGATGCACCAGTGCGCCAAGCGCGAGAAAATCCAGGCCGCCCTTTGTTGCGGGAGAAATGTTTAAACCGTGACTCATTGATGTCCTTCTTTGACGTTAAACCGATCAGGTGACGATGACGCCGAGTTTGGCGCGTCTCGCCCGATAGAGATGGAAATGCCGGCCGCAGGTTTGTGGTACACGCCTCCGGTCCTGCATCAGGTTAACACGTGGCGGGATGCTGGCCGGCAAATCGCCTGGTCCGATTTCCTGCACGCGGGCATCTGATAAATTCTGAGAAACGATATGCTGAACCGAAGAAAATTCGGGCGAATGATCGGCGCGGCAGCGGCCGCTGGGGTAGCCGCCTCTTCCCCCGCGCCCGGCGCGCCTGCGAAGAAGCCGAATTTCCTGCTTCTGCTCGCCGACGACATGGGCTTTTCCGACGCCGGTTGCTACGGCGGGGAGATCGAGACGCCGAATCTCGACCGGCTCGCTTCGCAGGGACTTCGGTTCACTCAGATGTATTCGACGGCCCGCTGCGGGCCGTCGCGCAACTGCCTCATGACTGGCTACTACGCGCAACAGACGGCCGTCGATATCATGACTCCGGGCAACGTGCCCGATTTCGTGCAGTTCGCGCCGGAAGTCCTGAAGCCGCTCGGCTACCGCAGTTACCATTCGGGCAAGTGGCATCTGCGTTTCGTCACCGGCGAGGGCGGCGTGGGCTTCGACCACTCCTACACGCTGATGGACGAAGACCGGTACTTCACGCCCAAGTCACTGCTGCTCGACGGCGAGAAGCTGCCACAACCGAAGATCGAAGACCATTACTACACCACGTCGGCGATCGCCGACCGCGCCGTTGGTTTCCTGAAAGAGCATGCGCGCGACCATGCGGCTGATCCGTTCCTCATGTATTTCGCGCCGCATTCGCCGCATTTCCCGCTACAGGCTCCCGCCGAGGATATCGAGAAGTACAAAGACAAGTTCGCCGAGGGCTGGGATACGGCGCGCGAGGTCAAGCTGGCGCGCATGAAGCGAATGGGTCTGGTCAACTGCGAACTCGCGCCGCTCGAGCCGAATATGTGGACGCCGTGGAATACTCCGGATGCGGAGCTGCTCGCGAAAATCGGCCCCGGCGAGGTGACGCGCGCGGTGCACTGGTCGACGCTCAATCCCGACCAGAAGGCGTTGCAGCGGACCAAGATGGCGATTCATGCGGCGATGATCACGCGCATGGATACCGAAATCGGAAAGCTGCTCGATCAATTGAAGGCGATGGATGCGGAACGCGACACGGTGGTGATTTTCCTCTCCGACAACGGGGCGAGTTCCGAGCAGCTGATCCGCGGGGATGGCCACGACAGCAGTTCGCCGCTCGGCTCGGCGAGTTCGTTCCTCGGCCTCGGTCCGGGTTGGGCCAGCAATTCAAACGCGCCCTTCCGCCTGCATAAATCGTGGGTGAATGAGGGCGGGATTGCATCGCCGATGATCGTGCGCTGGCCTGCCGGCATTCGGGAGCAGAACAAGCTGCGCCACGATCCGTGCCACTTCGTCGACATTCTGCCGACGTTCCTGGATCTGGCCGGAGGAAACGCGGCGAAGGGAATCGCCGGCCGAAGTCTCGCGCCCGCGTTCCAAAAAGACGGTGCCGCACCGCACGACTTCATTTACTTCAACCACAACGACAATCGCGCTCTTCGCGTCGGAGACCAGAAGGTGATCGCAACCGGCAAGACCGGCGATTGGGAACTTTACGACATGGCGAAAGACCGCAGCGAGCAGCACAATCTGGCCGGCGCGAAGGCCGAGACAATGAAGACGATGGCGGCCAAATGGAAGCAGATCGACGAAGGTTTCGTGCGGCAGCGGGAGAGCGCAAAGCCGACGACTAAGCGCCGTATGCCGGTGGCGGGCTGAGAAATGGCCGGTGCACCTGTCGTCGTGAACGGCGAGCCGATTGAGGAAGGGGAGATTCGCGCGGAGGTCTCCGGGCTGCGGAAGGAACTGGAAAGCCGCGCCTGCGAATTGAGTTTTGAGCAACGGCTTCAGTTGCGCGATCGGGCCATTTCGCTGTTGGTCGAACGGAGGCTGATCTTCCAGGAATGCCGGCGTTTGGGGATTTCGCCGACGCCGCAAGTTATCGAAGAAGCGGCGGCCGCATTGGTGCCCCGGGTTGACGGCGTCTCCGGATGCCGCGCCGGAACCGACCTCACCGAAGTGAGGCGCGAAGCCGAGCGGCGGCTGACGTTCGCAGCCATGCTGGCTCGCTGGTGCCGCAACATAGCGCCTCCGAAATCCACGGAGGTGCGCGACTACTATCGCAGCCACCAGGATCAGTTCTGGCGGCCGGAAACCATTCACGCCTCGCATCTCGTGCGCAATAAGGAAGGCCGCAGCATCGACGAAATTCGCCCGGAAATAGAGGCCGCGCGGCAGCGTCTGATCGAGGGTGAAGACTTCGCCAAGCTGGCTGCGGCTTGTTCGGATTGCCCCGAAAACGGCGGCGACCTTGGTTTCTTCGCGCGCGGGGTGATGGTGGAGGAGTTCGACGCCATCGTCTTCAGCGCTCCCCTGCGCGAGGTAACGCCGGTCTTTGAAACCCGGTTCGGCGTGCACATCGCGATGGTTCACGAGCGCCGAACGGAAGGAATTATGGAACTCACCGAGGTGGGCGGCAACATCGCGGAAGCGCTGCATCGGGTGAAGCAGGATCGGGAGGTGGGTCGGCAACTCGAAGCACTTCGGCGGAAGGCCGTGATCCAGGTGGCGGCATGAGTTCCAACCCGCTGCAATTGCTTCCCTGTTGTGCGCCGACCAAAGCCCGAGCGCAGATTCTTGAGAGCTCCCGCGCAGGATCGGCTGAACGCGTCCGGGCGACAAGCGGATCGACCGAGGGGATGATCCGGCTCGACGGCGGACGATTCGTGATGGGCGCCGAGGATTCCGACTCGATCCAGGCGGATGGCGAAGGCCCGATCCGGCCGGTCGTCGTCGATCCTTTTTATCTCGACCAATATGCGGTGACGAACGAACAATTTGCGGAGTTTATCCGGGCCACAGGGTACAAGACGGAAGCGGAAGTTTTTGGCTGGTCGTTTGTATTTATCGGCCACCTGCGAGAGAAAGGGACGGAGTTGCTGCACCCGGAAGGTCTTCGCTGGTGGCGCAAGGTGGATGGCGCGGACTGGAACCATCCCGAGGGGCCGGATTCTTCGGTGAAGGGCCGCGAGCATTATCCCGTAGTGCAGGTTTCATGGAACGATGCGGCGGCCTGCGCGGCATGGGCGCGCAAGCGTCTGCCGACCGAAGCCGAATGGGAATTTGCGGCGCGCGGCGGACTCGAAGAGAAGCGGTTCCCCTGGGGCAACGAGTTGACGCCGGGCGGCGTTCATTTGTGCAATATCTGGCAGGGCGAGTTCCCGGACAACGACACGGCCGAGGACGGCTATTCCGCCCCCGCGCCGGTGAACACGTATCCGCCCAACGGCTATGGCGTTTATACGATCACGGGCAATACATGGGAATGGTGTTCGGACTGGTTCTCGCCTGAATACCACCTGTATGCGACGCGCGTGAATCCGGTGGGACCGGATCGCGGCAACACGCGCGCGATGCGGGGTGGGTCGTACCTTTGCCACGCGTCGTATTGCAATCGATACCGAGTAGCGGCGCGCACGTCGAATACGCCCGATTCCGCGACTACGAATCTTGGTTTTCGGCTGGCGCGGGATGTGGAGTAGGGCGGATTCTTAGTCGGCGGCCAGGCTCCGACCGCTTGGCAGGCGGCGCGCCATGCGCCGCGCGGATTTACAAAACGAACTCAGGATGGTCGCGGGCGGGGTCGTAGCGGACGGCCTGCAAGAGCTACCGCCAGGGCAAGCGGCGGTTCGGGGTTAATTCGTTCGCGGTGAGCGCGGTTGTGTTGAATCAGCGAGGCTTTCGCGTCCTTCGTCGGACCACCCCATCTCCGGCCGCTCCGACACTTCCATTGGCTGCTGCATAATGATGTCGAGCGCGGCGACGAAGCCGTAAATCACGGTAAAGAAGTCGATCGTCAACGCCGTGATGTAGGCGGCGGCGCTGTACCGGAAGCCCGCCAGAATGCAGCCAAGCATCGCCAGTGTTACAGCGGAACCACACACAACGAAAACCGCGAATATTGCCGGCGGTGGTCCATGGCCGACCACCTTGCGACGACGGCGCGGATAGGTGACCTGAAGGGACAGCATCGGTAGTCCGAAAAGCACACCCGAGCCTCGCCAAATCCAATCCTCCCGAATGTCGTACAGCGCGAACAGCGACGGCATCAGCGCTCCCGCCGTCAAGACGAAAATGTACGTCATGACCGTTCTGGCAATGTATCTGTCAAGCCGTGACAACGTAGCTCCAGCGGCCTGCCGGACGCCGAACAGGAGCGCCGAGAACCCCGCGAAGGTGATCATCAGGCCAGCCAATGTGAACAAAAAGGTCGCGCCTTTGACTTCCATGTCTTGCTCCACCTTGTGCATCGTCAGACGATGTCGGACAGATGTCCAATTGGTTGCGAAGGGAGATAGCCGACTTATTCATGTTACTCACTATTGCCACAGCTTTCGGGTTTTTCCCCGGGACCACCCCGGTGCTGCAGGCATCGCGGCGATAGCTTGGAGGTGCCACATAACGCCGGGTCGTGCGCCTTGATGCTCAGGAGCGCGGTTGCGGGTTCCGTCGGGCGAGGCCGGTCTCCCGTTTTGTATCGTCTGCTTACGCCGATCAACTCGGCCAACAAGCGCCGAGGGCTTCCGTCAAGTCATTGATGTGGCGGGATTCCGTGGATTTTGCAAGATAGCTGTTGGCGTCGTTTTCATCGGCGGACGCAATATCCCGTTCCGCGTCCGACGTGGTAAGCATAATCGCCGGAATAGTGCGCAGTTCGGGAGCTTCCTTAATGGTGCGCAACACCTCGATTCCATCGATCGCGGGCAGCCGCAGATCGAGGAGAATCATGTGGGGCCGCGGGCTCAGAGCCGGCGCAGGTCCCCCTGAGGAACACATAATCCAGCGCCGCCTCGCCGTCGGAAACGCGGTGAATCCGGATTTCGAAGCTGCTGTTCGCGATTCCCCGCGCGGTAATCTCCGGTGGTCGTCATCGTCTTCAACCATCAGAATCTGCAATACTTCCCCCGGTATCACATTTTCTCCGCACCGGGCTCTTTTTCGGGCCGCTTGTTGTCCGCTCCTTTCAGGGGTGAACCAGAACGTCGAACCCGTTTTCGGCGACTCCACCCGGATCCGCCCTCCATGCAACTCGATAATGCTTTTGACGATAGCCGACCCCGCGCCGCTGCCCTCCGCCTTTGGGTTGAGCTTATCGAAGACGCCGAACCGTGAGTGTCAGCAATAGGGACCTCGGCAATGAAAGGCATGACGCTGATTTTCAGGGAGCGCGGGCATTAACTGGCTGCGGCGGGGAGTGATGCGAGGATTTGAGTTGGAACAGGCGCAACGGCCCGAATAACCACCAGGCACATTGCACGTGCGGATGGTTGACCGCCAGAGGCCACACCAGGTTTTCATTTTACCGGGAATTCGACGACGCGTTTACGCTCGTGTCCTTCCTTCCCTTCCTTCCCCGGACCACCCGGTGCGCGGGTGGCCCGCCTGGAAATGGCGGAAGACTCCTTTCCGAAGTGCTTGCATTTGGCTCGGCGCCCATCCGGACATCGCGGCACCTGAGGGCCTTCTTCCACCGATGGGTCGGGACTCCCGCAGTCCCCTCCCCGCTACAGTGGTAATAGTGGCTTCACCGAGGGAATTCAGTCCACGTTTCTGGTCATTAATCGCGGCGACATTTCTGGGATTTGTGGGAATGGGGACCGTCCTGCCCGCGCTGGCTCCGCATGTCCGTTTCACGCTTGGCGGTTCAGACCGCACCATCGGGTTCGTCATCGGCATTTTTTCCGTGGTGGCATTGTGCGGACGGTTGATCTCCGGACCGCTTGCCGACGGCAAAGGGCGCAAAGTCGCCTTCCTTTCGGGACTCGGCTGTTGCACCCTGGCCGGGGCGGTTTACCTGCTGCCTCTGGGGTTGACCGGGATCTGGATCGGGCGCTGTCTGCAGGGGCTCGGCGAGGCGTTCCTTTACACAGGCGCAGCCGCTTGGGCAGTGGAACTGGTCGGAACGCACCGGAGTGCCCAGGCATTGGGCTACCTGAGCAGCGGAATCTGGGGCGGAATCGCGGCGGGGCCAGTGGTGGGAAGCTGGCTGGGGACGTTTGGGCGCGCGGCGTTCTTCCAGATGCTCGCCGGCGGCATCGGATTTCTGCTGCTGACCCGGATACCCGAACATTTCACGCCGCACGAAGACGCGGGAACTCTGCGCTGGCCGTCGAAGTCATTGCTGCTGCCGGGCTTCGCGGTCGGGTTTGTGAACGTTCATTATCCGGTAATCGTGGGCTTTCTGGTGCTGCATCTGGCGCGCTACGGCAACTCGGGCAGGATGGCTTTTACGGCGTATGCGGGCGCGATGCTGTGTTCGCGATTCTTTTTGGGCGGGCTGCCGGATCGCGTTCCTCCGCGCGTCACCTTTTACTTCGGGTTGACGGCGATGGCCGTGGGCCTGCTGGTCCTGGCCTCGGGGCCGCGCCCCATGGTCGCCATCCCCGCCGCAGCCGGGCTCGGCCTGGGGTTCTCATTCCCGTTTTCGTCGATCGCGTCGGTAGTGATGCGGCGCGCGCCCAATCACGAGCGCGGATCCGCGGTAAGCATTCTCAGTGCGTTTTACGATCTCTTTGTTGGATCCGGTGCGTTCGCTGCGGGAGCGGTAGCCACGAAGTTCGGCTATTCCGCGACGTTCCTGATGGCGGCAGCGGCGCTGTTGGCTTCGGCGATAGCCGGCTGGTACGTGCTGCCCCCAGCGCACGAAGAGGCACCCTTAATTCAGGAGAGCAGCGCGGCATAGACGCGCTGAAAATAGCCGTCCGTCATGCCTGCGATGTAATCGCAGACGGCGCGGTGGAGCGGCTTCGCTTCCGGCTGGTCCGGCGAGTCCTCGGGCTGCGGCGGATCGCGGAAATCAGGCAGTCGCTCGGGGTGCGCCATCAGGTAACCGAATAACCGGGCCAGACGCTCCATCGATTGCCTCCGATCCTCGGCAAGCGCGTCGGACGAATACACGTGCGCGTGCAGAAAACGCTTCAGATCCCGGCTGGTCGCGGCGGCTTCGGACGCAAAACGTACGATGCGGGAAGGAAGGCGGCGAACCGCCTCAACATTGGCGGGATCGAAATCGCGCGCACACCCCACGGTGCCTTCGATCAGGCCGGAAACCAGGCCATCGATCAGGTACCGAACCGATTCCTGAAAGCGCTCCCGCGCGGTCGCGCCGGGGAAACTGGTTTCGACCGTTTCCAGAATCTCGGCGTACACGGGAACTGCCGCGGCGATCTGTTCGGGTTGAAGTAGTCCGGCTTCGTACGCGTCGTCCAGATCGGCGGCGTTGTAGGCTACTTCGTCGGCAAGATCGATCAGTTGCGCTTCGAGCGGCGGGCGCATTTCGGGCAGATACCGGTCGAGCGCCGGATTCTCTCCGGGCGTGAGGTCGCGGGAGTGTTTGACGATGCCTTCCCGGACTTCAAACGTCAGGTTCAGCCCGGGAAACCTGGGGTATCGGCGCTCCAGAGAATCGACGAGACGCAGCGACTGCACGTTATGATTGAAGCCCTCGCCGAAGCGCTGCATTTCGCGATCAAGCGCTTCTTCGCCCGCGTGCGCGAACGGCGGATGCCCTACGTCATGCGCCAGTGCGAGAGCTTCGGTGAGGTCTTCGTTCAGGCCGAGGACGTTAGCGACGGTGCGGGCGATCTGCGCGACTTCAATGGTGTGCGTCAGGCGGTTGCGGAAATGGTCGGAGAGGCCGGGGGCGAATACCTGGGTCTTGTTTTCGAGGCGCCGGAAGGCTCGTGAGTGAATGATGCGGTCGCGGTCGCGCTGGAAGGCATTGCGATAGGCGTGTTCGGCCTCGGGATAGCGGCGACCGCGGGACTGTTCGGTCTGAAAGCGCAGATGGCTGAGCATTGGTCTCGCACACGGCAGCCCGGCCCGACGGAATCGCTTATTTCGGCTGCGGAAGTTCGCCCATCGCGGTCACAGCGGCCTGACTGATTTCATTGGCCTGACCAGCGATCGGTACGAGGAGTTTGCGCGCCTCTTCGGGCTGTGTGGATGCGATTCCCTTAGCGAGTACGATCGACGCCTGCTCTTTCGAAACCATGGCGGTCGGGTGGGCGATCAGATCCTTCAGCACCGTCTGTGCTTCGGGTATGTTGCCAAGGGCGAAAAGCACCTGCGCCTTGGCGAGTTTTGCGAGAGAAGCGTAGTCGGCTCCCGCGGCGGATGCCACATGGTCGTACTTTTTGAGCGCGTCGGCGAGCTTGTTGTTGGTCACATCCACGCCAGCCAGATAGTATTCGGCCGCATAGGCTTCTTCCGAGCCGCCGTCCTGGGTAATGATCGCGGTGAAGGCCTTGTGGATTGAGTCCGCCTTGGCCGCTTCGCTGGGGAAGGCCTGGCTCCCATTCGGGGATGGGGCTCCGACCGTGGCGCCTTCCATGGTCAGGGCATTGGCGAGAGCCAGTTCGCGCGCGTCACGGCGTGACGTGATGAAAAACCACGAACCGAGACCGACTACCAGAACAGCCAAAACCGCGATTCCGACCCGTATCGCCTGCTTGCGGTGTGTGACGAGAAAATGCGCCGTTTCTTCGACTTTAAGCGCAACATTATCCTGCTTTAACTCTTTACGGGTCAGATGATCGGACACGGATACCTCGGGATGGAAACTACTACACGATATTAACATGGGGTTGCGGGAGGGTTGGTTGGGCGGCCGCGGGTCCTGACGATGTCGACAGCCGACTGCATCCGCACGAGCGTTCCCATCTTCACGCTGAACGCCTTCTCGATGCGCAGCGCTATCTCCCGGACAATTCGGCCTTGCCATTCAAAAAGCAGGACAGAGCGGGGCGCGAGACGTCAAGCGAGGCGGCGCGGCTGTGACGGACAGCCCCCGTATTTCAATGATTTCCGTTCGGATAAAAGAGCCGGGGAGCCGGGGGGTTATTCTTGGGCATGGTTTGGTGCTCCCTTGGGCTAGCTATAGCTATAGCTAAGCTAGGCCTCAAATCCCGAATTTTCAACGGTTGCGACGCGCAGCGCACGCGATTTCGGATTGTGAGGTATCGAAACTACAGAATCCCTGGCGCGAACGGGCCGGCTTCGCTTTAACCCGCTCCGTTCGTCAGCGCGTTGTGTCTTGCAATTTCGCCCAGATAATGCGCACTCGGCTTCACGGTTCTCACCTGTGTCGCACGATCGACCGCAACCAGCCCGAACTTCGGCCGATATCCCATAATCCACTCGAAATTGTCCAGCAGCGACCAATGAATGTAGCCGCGGACATCGATCCCGTCGTTAATGCAATTCATCATGCCGTCCAGCGCGCGGCGGATGTATTCGATCCGGCGTTCGTCGTCGTCCGTCGCCACGCCGTTCTCTGTGACGTAGATCGGAACCTTTACGCGTGCGTGGGCGTATCGAAGGCAGGCCTCGAGCGCTTCCGGCCAGAATTCGTATCCCATTTGCGTGGTCTCGGCACCGGGTTCCGGAGTCAGATCGCTCCTCTTCCCGACTCTGCAACGAGTGTACGCCTGGACACCGAGGAAATCGCTCTTATCCGCTGCCGCCAGCCATGGGTCGTAAACCTCGGCGCACTTTTTATCGCGCTTGCTGTCATGTCCTGCAGGCTGTTCGTCCTGCATGGAAATATTGACGCCAACGGGATACTTCCCGGGTCCCGATTTCACGATTTCAAACGCCTTGTGGTGCGCCGCGATCATCCGGTCGCGTAACTTATCGCCATCGCCGAGGAAGAAACACCCGAAGCGGTCGGCGCCGATAGCCCGCGCCGCCACTTTCGCCATCCGCTTTACCTTAACGATCGGGATCTCCGAGATTGGCAGCCAGCGCAGTTGCATCGGAAGATTCGGCTCGTTGAAGGTGGCCGCGATTTGAATCAGGTCGCCCAGGTGCCTCGAGACACGGCCGCAATAGCGCACGAATAAGTCGCTGGATTCGGGCTTCTCCCACCCGCCCATCGCGGCGAACCAGCGCGGGGAACTGAAGTGATAGAGGGTGACCATCGGAGTGACCCCGTTTTCATGGCAGGCGGCCAGGACGCGCCGGTAGTGCTCCATGGCGGCGATGGAAAAATGGCCGCGCTCGGGTTCGATGCGCGCCCATTCGATGGAAAAACGGTAGGTGTTGAAACCGAGCTGCGCCAGCAGTTTTATGTCTTCGGGGAAAAGCCGAAGGTGGTCGCAGGCATCAAGCGACGGTTCGGCGAACAGCGTGGGTTCGATGTGCTCGAGCACCCACAGGTCGCTGTTGATGTTGTTCCCTTCCACCTGGTGCGCGGCCGTCGCGGCGCCCCAAAGGAACCCGTTTGGAAACCGAGCCACTAAGCGACATTCTCCTTTAAGTTTTCCCGCCCCGCCGACGATGAAGCACGAACGTCAGGATTACATAGAATACCAGGCCGAGTGGCACGCACAGGGCGCACCAGCCGACCACGGCGTTGCGAGCCGCGCCGGCGACACTCCACAGAGTCATGCCCGGCTTCAATACGGGCGAATGTCCGGGGTTCAGACCAAAGCGGAGAATTCGCTCGCCTGCCCGACCGAGCGGGACCGCGAGCGCCAGTTGCAGAGGCGAACAGACCTGGTTGACCAGCTGGATTGCCGGAAGATTCAGACGGAACGCGACCGCGACCGCGGCGCACAAAACTGTAGGAACGCCGTAGACGGGAAATACGCCCAGCACGAGGCCGATCGCGAATATCAACGCGATGGTCTCCGGCGACAGACCGGTCAGGGAGGCGCGGAAGCGCGTCGCCGTTGCCTGGAGACGAGTGCTTGAAAACGAAGCGCCCGTCCTCTCCGCGTCAAGCGGCTCTGCGGGTATTACCGGCTTGTCTGGCACCGCACGTCGCGCCCAGTGCGCGTTCAAGGAAGCATTTCTCCGCGCTGGGCGAGGAAGTGGCGCATGGCGGGCCGCAGCCCCGGGTTGGCGCACAACTGGAGGATGCCGGTAGCGGCGCTCAGCATCGTCGTCAGCGGCCACGACGCACTCTTGCCCCAGACTTCGGTAAGCGAGCGCGCCACGCCGTCCTGCGTTCGATAGAAAACGCGATCCGTCCAGCGTTGCCTTCCCTGCGATTCCGGGTAAGTCCGAAGGATGTCCCAGGCCATTTCGAGAATGCGCTGCGCCATCGGTTCGCGATAGTGCGGCATGAAGTACGGCGCGCTTCGGCCCGCGCGAATCTCGGCGACAAATTCGGAAAACGACGCGGCGTTCGTCAGATTGATGCACGCCGAGGGTTCGCAGGCGTGGCGGTCGCCGCCGGAGACCAGAGGGCGAAGGTACGTTTTCGCGAGGTGGACGACCTTCTCGTTTTCGTTCCAGACTCGCGTGCCATTCAGCTCGAACGCGTGGATCGAGTCGATGCATTCGCGCAGGATTCGCGGGAGTGCGCGGTCGTGATTCGCCTGCTCGATGCCTTCCTCGAGCCAGAAGGGGTGATTGAGGACGATCAGGACTTCCGGATTCGCGGCCAGATCGCGCAGCATGTCCGGCAGACGGTTCTCGTCGGGCGTCGCAGTGAACGCCGCCATCGCGGACATCGCCTCACGCGCCGAAACGGGCGGAAGGTTGTGAATGCCCAGGTGGAAAATCGAACGGTCGTACGGAACGGTCCACTCGACGGAAACCGGGACTTCGGCCGGGTCTGCGGCAACCTGTAACGAAATGCCCGCTTCGATATTGTCATGGTCCGTGAGAGAGACCAATGGACGCAGACCCAACTTTGCGATCTGTTTTCGCTCAACATGCAAAGCGGAGGCCGGACTCAGCGGCGGAGTCCACCAGGCGCGCGCGAAATCGACAGGACACGGCCCGCGCTCATAGCCGCTCACGATTTGGGAAACGACGGGCGCCTTATGCAGGTAACGCGGCAGGAACGACAGGCACTCTTCGGAATGCAGCGTATGGCCGTGCAGGCAAACACCCGTTGCGAACTGCGATGCAGCTTCGGAATCCTTCCAGGCGAATTTGACGGATTTCGGCAATATATGACTCTCCCGTACCCTCAGGATGGCGGGGGAAGGTTACAATTGCTTCGCAAACGCGTGTTGGTTTGGCTAAAACACTATATAGCCCGAATGTTTTTAGGGGGTATCCCCGGGGACAAAGCGGCGACCCGCTGCGTTTCAATCACATGGCCCGCGAGTCAGTTCAAGATGAGCCTGCCCGGTGTTGATCGCGCGTTCGCCAGCGCGGTCGAAGTCAATCTGATGGGCGGATTGACCATCCTCGTCGCGCCGCCGATCGTCACGGCCCTACTGAAGATCATTGCCTGGCACCAAGAGTTCCAACCTCGAATCGGCTTCCAGCTACCAGAAGTAGGCAGTCTCGATCCGCGGCGGCCCGGAACTGCCTCTTACGACCTCAGTGGATATGACAGCCTGAAGATTCTTGTGCTGCCATCCGGCTGGCGCGAAGGATTCCAGTTTTTTCATGTAGGTGTCGTTCGTGACGAACTCGCCGGCCGCCAGTGTGCCGTTGGGACCGAGGCCGCCGACGGTAACGATCACTTGCTCAACGCCTGGGTCCGCCACACGGGAGACAAGGGCATAATCCCGGCCGGATTCCAATCCCGATAATCCGGAAGGTATTGACCACGATCGCGAGGGATTCCGACTATCGCGAATCGCCACCGGTCTGGAAGTGACATCAAAACTGAATCGCAACTTACCGGCGGACTTGATTGCCCAGCTATTGTTCCGCACGCCGATCAAAATGGCCGGAGAATCGCGCAGGTCGGCCAAGGTAGTGCCGTTGGGATTGAGAACCCGATAGGGCGCGTGCCGCAATCCCATGTAATCCGTGACGCGGGCGAGAGTCAGGGCATCGGTCATGGTGATCGGGCGCATGAGCGGGTCATCCGCAGGCTCGGCGGCCGCGCCGGATTGTCCAGTGTCCCGGCCGCCTTGCCCACCTTCCAGGGGACGGTTTCCCGACCCGCCGTAGCGGTTGCCCACGCAGATCAGAACCGGACGAGCCGAGGCCAACACTGGATTCCAGAACTCATCCAGGTCGCTTTGCGGACCGCCGAAGGAGGCTCGCAGAATCGCAAGAACGGCCAGCGCCGCAGCCGGCAGCACGAACATCGCCCGGCGGTAGGTATTCGCAGCTGGTTTGACTTCCACGGCGTCGGGTATTTCCCGAATTTCCGCCAGGGCGGCTACGGGAACCGCCTCGGTAACCGGCGCGCGAAACTGCGGGATATAAGATCCCAGCGGCAGGTCAATCCGGATCTCGCCGGAATGGCTGGGGTCCACGTAGTATTGCGCCAGACGGCGACGCACTTCACCCGCGGCCGAACGGACAACGTGATCCGAGTTCGTATCGTAATCGGCGGCCCTGCCGAAGACCTCGACTCCGATGGTCCGCTCTTTCAGGCACTCGGCATTTCCATCGAGCGTCGTCTCCACAACAAAGCGCAGAAACGCAGGGTACCGTTTGCTGGTGCCAAAGACGGAGCTGGCAAGAATACGTTCCAGTTGCCTATGGACTTCTTCCCGATCCCTGGACGTTCCGGGAAATGGCGCGGAGCTGACTGCGCCAATCTGACTTGTAGTAGACATTTGGACCCACCCGAAACGGAGGCATAACCCCACCCGGTTCGCCATAGGAGTATATCACGGATTTCGGGACTCAGCGGCCCGCCGAAAGCGACGTCCCGTACCGTCGTAGACGCCCTGCCTTCTGGTCGCCTATAGTATTGAAAATGTTATGGTTGAAATGGCAAGGACGGTCAAACGCTTGCGGCTGGGGTTGTATTGGGTCGACAATACTAGAAACTGCGAGACGCACCTTAACGCGTCAGAAGGACCCGCCTTGCGCTGGTCTGCACAGGAGTTTGGCAACAATGAAGTTAACGAATATCCCCGGTTACTGTCTTTCTGTGTTCGTGCTCGGCGCGACGGCGGCTTATGCCCATCACTCGTTCGCGATGTTCGAGATGTCGAAGAACGTAACGTACGTGGGAACCGTTCTCGAGTACAACTGGGAGAATCCCCATACGCACATCATCGTAAAGGTGCCCGAAGGGCGGGATAAAGCTACGGTCGGGACTTGGGATGTGGAGGGCGGCGCCGTCAACATCATGTCAAAACAGGGCTGGAACCGCGCGACCTTCAAGCCTGGCGACCAGATAACCGTGGTCGGGCACCCGATGAAAGACGGATCCAAAGGCGTCTCGCTATTTTATGTGATCATGCCGGACGGCAAGCGGTTGTATCACGATATTGCGCGGCCCGCTCCCGATGGAGCCGAGCCGCCACGCCAGCCGAATGCGCAGTAGCCAATGTCGCCGATCAATATTCTGAACTGGCTCCAGCATACGTGGTGGGCCGTCGGGATTAAGGAGTCGGATTTTGTCTTCCCTCTGATTGAGGGGAGCCATATTCTCTCGCTTTCATTCTCGGTCGGCATGGTCATGATCCTCGATATGCGGTTGCTGCGAATCTCCTTTCGCAGCCAGCCGGTTTCACAGTTGATGGGGCAGCTCATGCCCTGGACGATGACCGGTTTCGCCGTTATGCTGCTGACCGGAATCCTGCTATTCGCCGCGCAGGCCGTCAAGGTCTATGGCAACACATTTTTCAGAATCAAAATGATTCTGATGTTGTTGGCCGGACTCAACGCCCTGTACTACCAGGTCAGATACTACCCGAAGATGGCGGAATGGGAACGCACGAAGACGCCGCTCGGCGTGCGCATTATTGCTGTCCTTTCCCTGATCCTCTGGATCGGCGTGATCGCCTGCGGCCGCACGACGGCGTACGAACTGTAGGAATTGCCGGTCCACCTTCTCCATGTTCCAGACATTCATCGATCGTTTTGTCCAATGGTGTTACTACTCGAAGGACTATGCGTTCATTCGGGATACTCCCTATGGCGTGCCCTTTGTGCAGTCCATGCATCTGACCGGAATTACGTTGTTGCTGGGAACGACGCTGGCGCTCAATCTCCGGCTCCTGGGCATCGGCTTTAAACGCATGTCTCTTCCGTATCTGGCGGAGCAACTCTGGCTGTGGACGAAAGCGGGGATGGCGCTGACCGTCGTTTCGGGCATTATGGTCTTTCTTCCGGATCCGACCCGTTATGCGCATAACGGCCCCTTCCGGCTGAAGATGATACTGCTATGTCTTGCGCTGGCGTATCAGTTCGCGGTGTTTCGCAGGGTGGTCCGGACCGATCCGGAATCCGGATCGAAAGCGCGGAACGCCGCATTCAGTGCGTTGTCTCTGTGCCTCTGGTTCGGTGTGGCGTGGTCGGGCCGGGCGATTGCCTTCTTCCAGTAGCCCGATTGCCGGTGGGCAGGTTCAAACCAGATGGGCGAGCCGGCGCAACAAACCTGCAATCGCGTTCGGATCGTCGTAATAGGCGATCCACCTTCCGCAGACGACCAGACTCAGCCAGAGAATCAGGGAAGCGCCCCCCGCGATCACAGCCTTCGCCGGCAGCTTTCCTTCCTCATCCAGGCGGGTGTTGTAATAAACGCTGCGATGAAAGATCAGTCCGTGGATGCCTGTCAGGATCAGCAGGGATAACTTGAGCTGAAAATACGGATTCGCGCAGTACTTCTCCAGATGCGAGCCGGCGAGAAGGATGCCGCACGCGATCATGACGACGAAGCCGATACGCTTCCACACGCGCAGCGATTCAATCACCACGCTGGCCGGAGTATGCTTCAGCGCCAGATTCAACAGACGGAGATTCGTCATCAGAATCATGCCGCCAAAAATGGCGATGCAGGAGAGATGAGTCGCCATCACGGTCGGATAGAACAGTTCCGACTGGCGGACCGACGTAAAAAAGTCGGTACTCTGGATCGCGTGGCTTAGAGTCGCTAACGACATGGGAACTCGCTAATACCCGCCTGGGTTGAAAGCGAAGAACAGGCCGGAAAACACTATCGTTACCCAGAGAATCATGGATATTGCCCCTGTGGCCTTCGCGATGAAGGGAGAGGAACCAGACAGCGCCACTCTCCGGTGGAACGTGTAGTTGAAAACGATGGCGGCCAACAGCACCCAGATCTTGAACCGGAAGGTCGGGCTGTAGTAATAGCGCAGCGGATCGGACGAAAAGATCGCCAGCCCGGCGGTAATGACGGTTGCCAGCCCGGCCACCGTCCACAACTCGGTAGCGCGCAGAATCTGCGCGGGACTGCGTCCTTTGACGCCGGCGCCAAGCAGGCTCATGTCCACCATGGCGATCGTCCCGATGGAAAGCGCGAACGATCCGATATGAACACACTCCATGGCCGCGAACAGCCATTCCACCGTGTTCATTGGATTGGTGGAGAGGTCGTAAGGTTGTATCAACTCGATCTCCGCCACTGGTGCGCAACATTCTTTTTCCCGGTATGCGTCACAGATCCAGTGCTCGTTCCATCCAGTCTATCTGTCTGCGCGTTTCCTCGACGGCGGTGAAGCCGGGAGTCGTGTAACTCCTCTCGAGGATGAAAGCAATCGGGTAGTGCCTGTCCCTTGCCATCCGCAGCATGTCGTAAATCCTGAGCACGCCTTCGCCCAATTCAGTGGCGGGGCCGCCGCCGACCGATTTTACGTCTTTCACATGGACATGGCTGATGCGATCATGGTGTTCCGTGAAGTACTTCAACGGATCGTTGCCGCCGTCCGCGAAGTGGCCGATGTCCAGATTCACCATGAAGTACTTCGACATCGACAGAAGCTTCGCCAGACTTTCGGGCGAGGCAACCTCGTTGGGGTCGTTCACCAGAGCATGGGTATGCCAGGCGGGCATAATCCTGTACTTCTCGGCGTAAGGAACAATTCGGGGGCCGGCAGACACGCGGCTCTGATTGGTACAGAACCGGTCGACACCCAGAGCCTGCATCTGTTTGAAGACAGCCTCGATTTCCGGTTCGGTGAAGTCGTCGCCGATCGTCATCACCAAGGAATACAGGTTCAATCCCGCCGCGTCGAATTTCCTGCGGATTTCCCGGAAACGGTCCAGCGGCCCGTTGATTCGCCAATCGCGCAGTGCCTCCCGGGACTTCTGGTATTCGGGCGTCACTGTTGTCGGTGCCTGGCCACCGATGCCGCCGCCCGTCACGCGGGGTTCCAGTGGCGTATTGACCAATTCCACGGTGCCCGCTTTGGCATCGATGCATTGTTGGACGATCAGATCAACGACATCCTGACCCGGCGCGGCGTTGGCCTGTCCGAGCGATCCGGTGATTGCGCCGAGCCTGACGCCTTTATAAACCGCATCGACAGCCGCGCTCTTCAGACTGGTAGCGGCCAGCGTGGGGAGCGTGGCGCCTGCGAGTATCTTCCCCCATTCGCGTCGTGAATACATGGCTCGCGGTTTACCTTTGCACGGGTGGCACAATCGACTGGTTCCACAGCGGGTCGGTGGCGTCGCAGAAGGTTTCGAGCGCATACGATCCCGGTTCCGTCCGGTCGAAAAAATACTGAAAGGTGTGCGGCTTCTGGTAGATTTTCGGATCGATCCAGGTAAACGTGATCGTCAGGTGCTTCCCGTCGGCCGAAGGCGTGTAGCGTTGAATGGCGCGCGTCTCCGCGGTGCGATAGCCGCCCGCCGTGACCGCACCCGGGGTCATGTCGCCGGTTTCTACCACCAGCGTGCCGTCCGCTTCAAAATGCCCCACGGAATAGCCCGAACTGGTTGGCTGCCGGACGGAGGCATCGGGGATGGCAGTCCGGTTGAGATAAATCCGCCGCGAGCCATTGCGTTCCTGAACCACCAGTGCTTCCTGCCTGCTCACCACCATGTGGAAGCCTTCGGAATCGTATTCCATGCCGAGTTGCCCGCCGCCATTGAACGAGCAGGAATTCTGCCGCACGAGGTAGGGCACGCCGACCTCATGCGGACCCGTATCGGCTGTCTGACCGCCCCCTGGGCCTCCCCGGCCCCCACCTCGCCCGCCGCGTCCTCCACCCTGCGCCAGCGCGGCACCTTCCGGAGTGAGCAAGGCGGGAGTAAAGGTTCTTGTCAGCGCGTCCCAGCTTCCCGCGCCAACGGGATCGATGCGCACCCAATCGCCTTCCACACTGGGCGGAACCGGTGCGGCTTGTCCCCGCCCGCCGCCGCGTCCTTGCACGCTGCCCGGCGTCTGGGCAAGCAGCAGCGCCGAGGCCGCTATACCCATCAGGATCAGCCGGAATGGCCGGACTCCCGAACTGCTCACTTCATTTCCCATAGCCAATTCAAACTCCCTGTTTGCCGAGCGCCTCATTTTGCCGCCGTCGCCACCGGCCGCGCCGGCGCCTTTCTGCCCGATGCACCCGCTGCCGCTCGCCCGGCGGCCGCTGCCGCCCTGGCTTCAATGGATGCCGCCTCGGCTGCGGCCCTTTGCGCCGGGGTGAATGTCCGGGTGATGAACTCGGTGCGTTCCGCGTCAAACGGGTCGCAGGGGATGCCGTTTCGGGGTTCATAATCGGCAGCCGCCTTCGTATAACGGTATTCGTAGGTGTGCGGTGTCCGAAAGACCCTGGGGTCCGTCCACGTGAATGAAACGGAGAGGACGGTGCCGTTCTTGAGCAAGGTGTATCGTTCCACCAGATGGGAGTTTTCGGTCCGGAACCCGCCGCCCGGAATCAGCATTCTGCCGTCTTTGGGGTGGAAGCCGATCGTATCCACAATCAGCGTGTCGCCTTCCCAGTGCGCGACGGAATCGCCCATCGACGCCGGGTCGAAGATTTTGGAATCGATGTGAGGGCGGTCGAAGTAAAGGTGCCGGGGCGAAGCGTTCGCCTCCGGCGTGATCAGGACTTCCCACTTACCCTGTTGAATATCCAGCGGACGTCCGTTGTCCATCACGGCCGGCAGGCCCAGAGGTCTGCACCAACGGAGAGATACCGCGTCCTCCAGAACAACTTTATCCAGGTAAGTCTTGGTGACCGTGGGGAGCAGGTTCGCGGCCGGGATGCTCTTGTTCTCCGGACCCAGTTCCCAGTATCCCGAGATATCGTGGGGATCGAAGGAAGCGGCCATCCCGGCGCCGCGTCCACCGCCCCGGCCGGAACCGCCGGTTGCCCCAATTGCGGCACCACCCCGGCCTGCTCCACCCTGGGCGGCAATTGTCCCTAGCATTGCGGCGCCGACCAGGGAAACCCTCAAGGCGCGGCGCGCCAACCAATTCTTCATGCCTTGTCCCCACCTTTTCCGATTGTTCAGGTCTTGCGATCAACGCGGCGCAATGGTGCGCGCCGCCGGGTGCTGTATCTGGTCCATTTTCGGCTCAAGCCGTGGCCAGTGCAAGCTCCTGACCGTCGCAAGTTGTATCCGGTTTTATTTCAGTAGATTACCAGTGTATCGACGAGGTATTCCGGGGCAGTCCCGGACAGTCCTGGTCGCGGTTTCTTCCGTATGATTTCCCGGTGCCGGCGACGCGTCGAAATGGGGCCGTGCGCTTCCCCGGCCGCAAGGACTGTGTTTTCAGCAGAGTGTGGATGTACTTCATGTTGGCAAACAACTGGCGATTCGTGTCCGAGCAGCGATAGCGGCCCAGGCGGTTCAGGCCATACGCTGTCTCGGGGCAAAGACCCAACGCCAAATTTAATGCAGAAGGCTTGCCCGCAGCCACTAAACGCCGCTTTTTCGGCGACCGCGTAACCGCATCCCACTCCGCGCGGCTCGAGAAGACCGAAACGGAAAAAGCCTCGGCGTGTGACGCAACCAGTGCAGCAGAGACTCAAGCGAGTGAGACGTCAACAGCAGGAAAACTGCGCACGAGGTACCTTGCCATTCCGGTTCCACTTCGCCGAGCGTCTGCGTAATGGCGCCGTAGAAGCCCGACCGTCAACGCGCGGAAGGCCCATTCCGCGAACATTGCCGCCACTGCCGATTTCCGCCGGCGCTCAGACTTGCAAAGAGGAATATCAACCCGCGTACTATCGAACTGGTCAGGCCGCCTTCCAGTTCCATCGGCCCACCAGAAGCGCAAGAGCCGCCGGATGCAGCGCCAAATCCTGGATGCACCACCCGTTCAGCAGTGTCCGGCGGCGTGACTTGCGCGCGCCCACCAGAAGACTGCGTGGGCTTCATACCAATTTACGAGCGCGGCACCGAGCGTGAGGCGATTCAAACGACAGGTTAGCGATGAATTGTTTTGATGGCATTTAAAGCATGTGAAGGATTGAGCGGCAGCGCAGCAAGATAACCGTCGTAAACGTGGCCGAAGACTTCGTCCCACGATTCGCCAGACGCCTGGTCGCGCGCGGCGCGTCCCATTGCGGTACGCAATTCCCCGTCGCTCAGCAGGCGCGCCACCCGTTCGACGAATTCCTCGTCCGTGTACGCCACGAAGCCACTCAGCCCTTCGCGAACGATGAACTTCGGACCGCCGGCACTGGTTACAACCGCCGGTACTCCCGAGGCGAACGCCTCCAGCACGACGTTGCCAAACGTATCCGTGCGGGAAGGGAATGCAAAAACGTCCATATTGGCGAAGTCTTGGCTGAGGGCCGCGCCGCGCCGCACGCCCCTGAAATCGGCATTTTGCAGATTGTCCCGCAGCCAATCGAGTTCACTGCCGTCGCCGACGATGAGGAAACGAAACGGCGGCGCGCTCTGCGCTTGCAGCGCGATTTCAAGATCGCGCAGGAAGCGGACGCTTTTCTCGGGTGTGATGCGGCCGACGTACCCGATTCGTAATATGCCGTCGTTCAGGGTTCGCTTCGCCGGATCGAAAAGGTGCGTGTCGATGCCGCGTTTCATGGGAAACACCGGCTTGCCCGTTCCGTCCCGAAGCATCGCGACCAGTTCCGCGTTGGGCTCGTACAGAACGTCGCCCTTCCGGTAGAATGCCAGGCATATTCGCAGGCTCTGCGCTTCGGTGAACCGCCCCACAGCGTTCCGAATGCCTTCCGGCATCCATCTTAAGGAATTCATCAGGCGCATGGCCCCGAACTCGTGCAGATTCGTGTGCCAGGAGATGGCGAGCGGAACCTTGAGTTTCTTCGCCACGTAGACACCGACGGTACTGACGTCGCCGGGGCTGACCACGCGCACGATGTCAGGCCTGAATTCCTCAACTGCCTTCGCGATTTCGATAGCCGAGCGCCAAAGCACCGTATCATAGAGCAACCCGCGGTCGAGGTGAATGACAAACCGGCTGCGCGCGAGTTCACAGTGCACAACCGACCCATCCACACTGTTCCGCGTCGACGAACCACCGCGAACGCAGAACAACGGATAATCGTGGCGGCGCGCGAAATCCACGAATTGGCGGCTGGTCAGCGCGACACCGTTGATCTCCTCAAAAGTATCCGTGAATAGCGCGACGCGCAACGGGACCATCGTGCCAGTACACCAGAATTGAATGAATACCGAATTACAATTTGCCGATTTAAGCGCGAACTTTGGCGATGATGCCGGGGCTATGCCAACATCTGCATCAGCCGCGTGCGGACGGTTTCCGCCACAACGGAATCGGGACAAACCACCAGCACGGTATCGTCCCCGGCGAGAGTACCGACCACCTCCGGCCATTCGGCGTTATCGAGAGCCACGGCGACTGAACTAGCGTGTCCCGGCGCTGTTCGCAACACGATTTGATTCTGCGCGACGCGGACATCCCGCAGGAATTCGCCGACAACCGTTGCCAGATCTCGGGGGGGCTTCTGAAGCTGTAATGCGCGATAACCCTCCGGAGTCTTGACCAGGCCCATTTCGCGGATATCGCGCGAGAGCGTCACCTGCGTGGCTTCGATGCCGCACTCTTTCAGTGCGTGGGCGAGTTCTTCCTGGGTCGAAATACTGCCGTTGCTTATCAGCTTCAGGATTTGGCCCTGCCGGTAGCTCTTGGTCATCGTCACGCCAGCTCAGCCAGGCGCTGACGGGCCGTCGCGAGAGCCGAGGCAACCACGCCGGGCCCGGTGCCACCGGCGATTTCGCGCGTCTTCATGCCTTCGCGCGGATCGAGCAGGCGCGCGACCTCCGGCGTAAATTCCGGCGCGAACGCAGCAAGGGATTCCGCATTCCAGTCGGCCGGCTTCTTACCATTGCGAACGCTTTCGAGCACCAGACGCCCCACCGTTTGATGCGCCTGATGAAACGCTGTGCCATTGCGCGCGAGGGCCTCGGCCAGATCCGTTGCAACCACCCAGCTCTCTTCGGCGGCAGCGAATGGAACGCCGGGCCGCAACACCACGGATTCGGCGACGCCCCGAGCCATCTCCAGGCAGCTGTTGACCTGATCGGCGGCCTCGAACAGCGGCTCTTTGTCCTCCTGCATGTCGCGGTTGTAGGTCATCGGCAGACCTTTCATCGTGAAGAGCAGCGAGTTCAAAGCCCCGATTACGCGACCAGACTTGCCGCGGATCAATTCGAGCGAATCGGGATTTTTCTTCTGCGGCATCAGGCTGGAACCGCTGGTGACGCCATCGCCCAATTCCATCCAGGCGAACTCTTCCGACGAGTAGAGAATCCAGTCTTCGGCAAGCCGGCTCAAGTGGATCATCACCATGGAAGCAGCATAGAGGTAGTCGAGCGCAAAGTCGCGGTCCGCGGAAACGTCCATGCTGTTGGCGGTGATGGAGGCGAAACCCAAATCCCGCGCAATCGCTTCGCGGTCGTGCGGGAACCCGGAACCTGCCAGCGCGCCCGATCCGAGCGGCATTACATTCACACGCCGGCGCGCGTCGCCGAGACGCTCGTAATCGCGCGACAGCATTTCAAAATATGCCAGCAGATAGTGCGGCCAAAGTACCGGCTGCCCGCGGCGCAGATGAGTATAACCGGGAATTACCGCGTTCGGATATCTTCCGGCAAGGTCGATCAGCGCCGACATCAGCGCCTTCACCAACTCCCGCGTGCGGTCGCATTCGTCGCGAAGCCACAAGCGCGTATCGAGAGAAACCTGTTCATTGCGGCTGCGGCCGGTGTGGATCTTGTCGGCGAGCGCGCCGACGCGCTGTTTCAGTTTCCGGATGACGAAGGAGTGAATGTCTTCGTCGTCGGCTCCGGCGAAAAAGGCCGCTCCGTTTTCACCTTCGGCGTCGGACCGGATGGCGTCGAACGCCGCGCAGAGAGTGGCGCATTCAGCATCGGTCAGTACTCCCGCTCTGGTGAGTGAACGCGCGAAAGCCTGCGATCCGCGCACGTCGGCTGCGAGCAGTCGGCGATCGAAGTGGAGCGAATTGGAAAACCGTTCGAAGACTTCCGACGGTCCGGTTTCAAAGCGGCCTCCCCAGAGCTTCACAGAGACCGTTCCGTACCCAACAACGCCAGCAGCAGGGCTTTTTGCGCATGAAGGCGGTTTTCCGCCTCGGCGAAGACGACCGCGCGCGGAGATTCCATCACGCTGTCGGTCACCTCTTCTCCCCGGTGCGCGGGCAGACAATGCATGAAGACGGCTTCGGGAGCCGCGTGGGCGAAAAGCTCGTCGTTGACCTGATAGCCCGCGAAATCGGCCAGGCGCCGGGTGGCTTCGTGCTCATCGCCCATGCTGGTCCAAACGTCCGTGTACACAACCTGGGCGCCGCGAACCGCTGTAACCGGATCGTTTGTGATTTCCACTTCGCCTTCGGCCATGGCGACGATTTCGGCGGGCAAAGCGTAACCCGGAGGTGTGGCTATCGCGAAACGCATCCCCAGCCGCGTCGCGTTTAACAGGAGCGAACTGGCCACGTTGTTACCGTCGCCGACGAAAGCAAGCTTCAGGCCGCGCGTCTCGCCGAAGCGCTCGCGCACTGTCTGCATGTCAGCCAACGCCTGGCAGGGATGCCACATGTCGCTGAGAGCGTTGATCACGGGTACCGAGGCCCAGAGGGCAAGATCGTCCACGGTCTGCTGGGTGTAAGTTCGCGCGACGATGCCGTCAACCCAGCGATCCAGATTGCGCGCGACATCCTTTAGTGGTTCGCGGACGCCGATGCGGCCTTCATTGACGATGGCAAACCCGCCCAGTTGCTGAATAGCCAGCTCAAACGTTACGCGGGTGCGCAGAGAAGGCTTTTCGAAGAGCAATGCTAAAGCCTTTCCGTTGAGTGCTTTACTGTAGCGGCCAGGGTTTCGTTTCACCTCGGCCGCGAGGTCGATCAAAGAGTGGAGTTCATCGGTGGTTGCGTCGAGATCGCGCGTGAAGTTAGGGTGGGCGAGGCGAAGAACCTGCGGCATCGTGGCAGTCATTGAATTTTTATTCAGCCTTATGAATATTTAACCACTCGACCCGCACTCCGGTCAAGGCGGCAAACGGGAGCTGAATGTAAAATTCAGGACGTTTCCTTGCATTCCCGTCGGGGGTTCCGTGATAATGGGGTAGTACGTTTGCTCAGCGTACTTTTGGAGCTAACTTTGGCCGCCGTCGCCTCCCGCTCTTCCCTGATGGGTGCTCTGATTCGCACCGCCAATGTTCATTCTTCCAATATCAATGCAATTGTCGACTTTTTAAGTGGCCTGTCCTCGGGCGAACTGGAGTGTCTTGCCGAGTTCCAGGGGGCTTGTCTGCTTGAAGTGGACGAGAAGTTCTCTCATCCTTATCGCCTGCTTCCCGAGTTTTTCGACCCCGCCATTTCCGAGCGCTGGCGGAATTGCGAGGACAGAGCGCACAAGACCTTTATAGTTTTGTCGTGGCTTGAGATTCAACAGATCCCGCAACCCCGAAACTGTTCTATTCACGCCGTCTGAGCATTGCGCCCGGCCCAAAAACCCCAAAATTCTTGCTTGACGAGGGAATGGAAGTTGGCTAATATAGATTTAGCTAACCAAGAGGTATCGTATGCCAACCATCCACCAAGCTAAAACCAATCTTTCCCGGCTGATCGAGAAGGCCGAGCGCGGCGAGGAAGTTGTGATCTCGCGCGGCAAAGAGCCGGTGGTGCGCCTCGTGTTGGTCTCGAAGCACTCGGGAAAGCGCCAGTTGGGTATTCTCAAGGGCAAGTACAAGATCGACCCGGTGTTTTTCGAACCACTTCCTCAGGACGAACTGGACGCTTGGTATCAATAGCCGGTGCGCGTACTTCTCGACACCTGCGCCCTGATATGGTGCGCCCTCGACGAAACACAACTTACTGGGACAGCCCAGACGGCCCTTGAATCGCTCGATACCGAAGTATTTGTCAGCGCAGCTTCGGCTTGGGAGATTGCTACCAAGGTACGTCTGGGCAAGCTTCTAGGAGCTGTGGGTCTGGCTGCGGAGATCGCGACCGTGGTCCGGCGATTGGGTTTTACCGAGTTGCCTGTCAGTCTCGACCACGCTCAGCGGGCCGGTCTCCTACCCGGCTCTCACAAAGACCCCTTCGACCGACTACTGATCGCTCAGGCGCAGGCGGAAAACCTGCCGATCGTCAGCAGCGACACTATCTTCGACGATTACCGCGTACGCCGGATCTGGTGAGAAATGTCCTCCCGGCCGGACACTATGTCCATTGCGACTACGGGAACCCCTGATTCCGATTTTCGTCTGCTTCGCCGCCGGCGTCGTGATCGAGCAGTTTCAGCCCGTTCCGCTTCGCTCGGCGCTCCTGGCTGGCTGCGTTTGCCTGGCTCTGGCCGTATTCGCGCATCGGGCCGTGCGGCACGCGGGAATTGCCGCGCGAGTTGCCGGCGGCGCGTCTCTTCTGTTCGCAGGCGCGTCGCTGGTCGCGATCCAGCCGCCGATCATCCCACCCGTACTCTCGGTTCCCGACAACACGACCGCCATTTTCCAGGGATGCGTCGTGGACCCCGCATTGGTTGGAGCGGATCGCGAACGCTTCGGCATTGAGCTTGCGCCGGGCGCGCGGGCGCAGGTGTCGTTATTCGCCAAACCGGGTGAGACGTTCCCGGCCCTGCCGTACGGGACAATCGTCGAGTTTCAGGGCAAGGCCCGCAGTCCGCATAAATACGCGAATCCGGGTGCGTTCGATTACGTCCACTACCTCGCCCGGCAATCGATCTTCTGGAATTTATCCGCTGCGGCGTCCACCGTTCGCATCGTGCCCGGGCATTGCGGCAACCGGTTCACGGCGTTCATTATGGGCGTTCGCAGCGCGTCGCTGGAGCGGCTGGACAAACTGTATCCGAACGACATCTACACCAACGGCATGATGCAGGCGATCCTGATTGGCGCCACGGTGAAGCTGGACAAAATGTGGACGCAGGATTACCGCTCCACCGGGACATTCCACACGCTGGTGATTTCGGGTACGCACGTGGCCATTCTCGCGGGCTTCCTGCTGTTCCTGTTGCGGATCTGCGCCGTGCCGCGCGGCATTGCGATCACGATTACGATTCTGGCCGCGTGGCTCTACGCGGGAATCACGGGATGCCAGGCGCCGGTTCTGCGATCGGCGACAGGCATGACGCTCTACGGAATCGGCCGTTTCTTTTATCGGGAAGGCCGGATACTGAACATCCTGGCGGCGGTCGCGATCCTGTTCGTTGTCGTCGACCCGGAACAGGTGTTCGATGCGAGTTTCCAGCTGACCTTTCTCGCGGTGGCGCTGATTGGCGCGTTTGTCGTTCCGGCGCTGAGTGCAACGTCTGGGCCGCTGGCGCGCGGCCTTTCCGATCTCGGCGACATGCGTCGCGATCTGCGGCTGCCCCCGAAAACGGCGCAGTTCCGCGTGGAAATGCGCTTGTTGATCGAGACACTGGTGCTGTTGTGTGGCGCGCGGCTGCGGCGTTTGTTTCAGGTGCTGGTGGTTGGGATTGCCCGCGTGTGCATTTACGCCTGGGAAATCTCGCTGACATCGATCTTTATCCAGATTGGCCTTGCACTGCCGATGATCGCTTACTTCCACCGCTTGCCGGTCTCCGGCTTTACGGCGAATGCGCTGGTTGTGCCGGCCCTGAGCGCGTTGTTGCCGCTGGGTTTTTTCACCATCGCCACGCAATCGCATGTTCTCGCCGCGGTGTGCGCGTGGCTGCTGGCAGAATCGCGGCGCGTCGTCGGTTTCCACGCCCGGTTCGTGCCGGACTGGCGGATACCCGCTCCGCCCTGGTGGCTCGGTGCGGTGTTCGTACTGTTTCTGGTTATAGCAGCGTGGCGAGGCAACGGCCGCCGGATCCGAACGATTGCTCTGGCGGGCGCCACCTTCGCGCTGCTTACGATAGCTGTCCATCCGTTCCCGCCCGTCGTCGATAAAGGGCATTTCGAACTCGCCGCGATTGACGTGGGGCAGGGCGATAGCTTGTTGACCGCGTTTCCTTCCGGGCAACTGATGCTGGTCGACGCGGGCGGTATTGCGGCGTTTGGCAGGACGCGCAGGCCGGGAATCGATGTCGGTGAGGATGTTGTTTCGCCATACCTCTGGACGCGGTCGATCAAGCGCCTGGATGTGGTCGCGATGACGCACGCGCACGAAGATCACATGGGCGGGATGGTTGCGGTGATGAAGAATTTTCGCCCGCGCGAGGTTTGGATTGGCGCCGTGGGTGAAAGCCCCGAGTGGCAGGAGGTGCGGAAGTCCGCGCGCGAGCTGGGTATTCCGATTCGCGCTCTGCGGCAGGGCGCGCCGTTTTCATTCGGCGGAGCGACGATTCAGGTGCTCGCGCCGTTGCCCGACTACGAGGCGACGGAGAAGGCGCAGAATAACGACTCGCTGGTGATGCGCGTGCAGTTCGGGTCGACGGGTTTCCTGCTGACAGGCGACATGGAGAAGAAGATTGAAGAGCGGTTGTACGACGACGGCCTGCTGCGCCCGGCGGACGTGCTGAAGGTGGGGCATCATGGCAGCCGGACGTCGAGCACGGCGGATCTGCTGGATGCGGTGCACCCTGCGTTTGGGGTGATTTCCGTGGGGTTTGAGAATAGCTACGGACATCCGCATCCGCTGACGATACAGGCGCTGCGGGAACGGCATGTGACGATTTACCGGACCGATGAGCAGGGGTTGGTGCGTGTGGTCAGCGACGGGCACAGGCTGCGGATCGAGAGCGAGAATCCGTTGACGCCGGAAGAAGCGCCGGTGCAGGCGAGACTGCGTTAGTTGTCGATGACGGGACTTCGCGTTCCTGGATCGCGGTGAAGATGGACGGACCGGCTGGAATTGTGCGAGGTGCCGTCGCACCGGCGTCGGGGGCGAATTCCAGATGGATATCGAATAATCCAGAGGCCGGTTTTGTCGATAACGGCCGACCTGCCTTGCCCAAGAGCGCGCGACCGGCGAACTCGGTCATCGTCATGCCGCGCGCTGTCAGGCCCGAACTATTGCTCCTCATCGACAGGATGGCGCAGAAAGTGCGTCGACGTTCGCCAGGTGCGGTGCCTTGCGATTTGCGTCGAGCAGAGTAAAACTGCCTTCAGCTTTCTTTATGCCGCTGCTGTTTCCTTTTTCTGTGTCCTGTTTGGCTCGCCTTTACCGGTAGTTATCAAGCTCCGCAGACTACCGTTAACATAAAATCCCCACGCATTTGAGCAGCTGTTGAAGCACTCCACTTCGGGAACCAAACCCCTGTGGGTGAAGCGCACTTCCGTCTTATCGGCCTTCTCGGATACCTCGAAAACAACTTCCGTGCCATTCCACTCGGTTTGATCTTTGGTGAAATTCAGGTAGCTGTCCAAGACAAGCCAGACGACCCTCTTGCCGGGAATCAGTTCAGCGATCCTCTGTTTCGAATAATGGACGTCTTTGTACCTATACGTAAACTCCTCGCCGAGTTTGTCGGTGCTTCCTTCAATTTCTCCCGACCACCATCCGCGAACGTTATTGATGGCGGCGAATGCCTCTTCCGGAGTCTGGTCTAACAAAAAGACAACGGTGAAATTCCGATTGGACATCGTTTCTCTCCTTATGGGTTGTAATCGCGGACGAATCCGCCAAGTCTATTTGTCTCTTGACTGGCTGCGCGGGGGGTTTTCCCGCAGTTCGCGCTTCGGGACACGGTCCGCCTCCACATCTTCCTGCAAGCGGAGCAGCTTGTCCGCCCAGAACTCCTGATACCGGCTCACCCAGCGCTCGTAAATCCGGCGAATCGGAACAGGGTTCAACGAATTCACACGCTGCCGCCCCTCTTCCCGAGTGTCGATTAAACCGGCATCGCGCAATACGTCAATGTGCTTCATCACGCCAAAGCGGCTCAAATGAGGAAACGCGTCGACGATCTCAGTAGTATGCCGCGGACCCTCGCGCAGCACATCGAGGATGGCCCGACGTGTCGGGTCCGACAGCGCTTTCCAGACCGGGTCGAGGTCGTCCGGCATCAGGCTCGATGGCCCACCGCACTACCGGAGACCGCCTTGTTGATGCTGTCGAGATAGTGCTGCCAACCTTTGCTGACGCCCTCGCGATGCGCCGGATCGATCATTCCGATCGCACGGTGCCTCAGCGTGACCTTTGTCCCGCCGGCGATCTGATCCAGGCGCACCTCGACATGGTTCAAGGCGGGGTAGGACATGAACAGAGGGCCGCTCAATTCAAGCAAAACCGGGGGCTTGATCACCTGGACATGGCCCCACAGGTGCCCGATCCCGTTGCCGCGATCGCGGAACCATCGTCCACCCGGCCAGTGCTCGAGAATCATCTGCATCGATTCCCCGTTCGGGTTGGTGCCGGCTTCTCCAAACTGGCGAAGAACGCCTTTGAATACGTCGCCGATATCGGCCTTCACTTCGACATGCTGATTAATGTCAATGGTCATTTCTTCGGGCTGCATAGGTTTGTTCGTCTCTCCTTGACGTGATTCTATAGTAACGTGACCAATTGGTAACGTCAAGAGGTTTTTGGGCCACGTTCACGCCCATGTGCGCAGACTCACATTCCGATGGACGCCTGAGTCAGTTTTCGGAGGGACGCTCGACGTGGTCGATGACGAGGACTTCAACCGGACCCTTATCCGCGACGAACTTCAGCCCGAGTTGTTCCTGGACGGCGGTGAAGAGTGACGGGCCGTCGGCATCGGATGCGGTATTCGCCACTTTACCCGAGCCGCGGACATACTCCAGATGAATGTCGAATGACCCTGCCAGACCCGTCTTGTTGATGACTGTCCGACTGGCGGCGGCATCCCAGGACATTCGTCCGGCGAACGCGTCCATCGTCAGGCCGTACCCATCGAGGGTCTCGTTCAGCCCGTTCCTTCCCAGTACCGTCTGGCCGCAGCCCTTCGGCTGTTGTTCGCCGGGCGCCGGCGGCTTGTACTGGTCCATGGAGATGCAACTGCCCTCCTTCGACGCCTGTAGCTTGCCGCCCTTCACCATTGTAAGGAAATAGACGGGACCTTCTTTGGTCTCCCTATGAACCTTCAGTTTGCATCGGCCTTCGAGAAGCATTTGTAACATGGGGCCGGCCATCTGTGCGAATGACGCGTTGCCCTCCGCCTTCGCGTTCAGATCGTACATTTCGGAAGTGAGCCAGGCGAGCCCGTCCAGAATGTCCCGCCTTCTGTCGTCTGGCTTCACGCCGTTCGCGAAGTACCCATAAGCGTAATAAATCAGAGTCGCGACCGACGAAACATGGCATGTTTAGTCTGCCCGTCGATGGTGGGCCGCCGCCAGGTCTGCAACCGCTGTTCCGCTTGATGGTCGCCACTTCAAACTCAGGACGCGTGGGCGTTTGCGCAATCCCCGAAAAAGCAAACGCCGCGAGAGTCATAAAGTTGATGAAACGTGCGCGCGAAGTCATGCCTGAAATATAGCAGGCTTTCCCAGCCACGATTTTCGTTTTGATCGGGCCAGGCGGATCCGGGTGTGTCGCGGTTCGAAACGAGCCCGATCCAGTCGGCAACCCATCCACTGACGCCGCAGTATCGTGGTTAGCGGGACTCGTTTGGGTATTCGGTATTCCAAGGTCGCCATTGCTCGCGCTATCCGCGTTCCTGGTTCACGGCACGCCGCCGGGCGCAGGACGCTTATCCCGGCCTTGCTAAGGAAGACGCTGTTCTGGAACCGCCCGCAGTTCCAGTGCCAAGGTGGGCGATCTGTCCCTGCTCGGCGACCACCGGCCCATCTGCGGCGATTGCACGGACCCGAACGTCGTCGCGCGATTGCCGGCCGGAGCCAAACCGCATCTGATGGTCTGTGATCCGCCTTACGAAACTTCGCTCAATTCCGAAATGGTGCGACAGAGACGGATTGAACGGCTTCGGGCCCGCCGAGGCGAGCTCCATGAAGCATCGGACCGAGGGCCATACGGAGACGACGATTTCCGGTGATACGGAGTGGAGACGCAAGGCGACACAACATCACCCGTCGGCTTGAACGCCTGGAAACACGCGCTGATATCGTACTGGCGCTGCCGCATTCGCACACGCCTCTGTTTCGTCGATGTGGATAAACGGGTGGTGAGCACGTTCGGAATGGCCGCGGGCAGGTGGACCCACCTCGATCCGCCGCGAGAACGTGCAGGCTTCGAGGCTCGCCCAGGCTCTGCCAATTACTCTTTTAATGCCGTTTTCGGTGGCGGCGATGCCACCAGATAAGCGGACCCGTTACTGACAGGACCGCCAACATGAAGCTGAAGAAACCGGCAATCCATCGAGTGGGCGGGCCGAGAAAATCCCCGGTGTGAATCCCGGGCACCTGGACGCGCACAACTCTTTCCGCGAATGTGAAATTCCGTGGAACCTCTTGCTGTCGAACTTTGCCGGTCACGGGATTCACGATAAGAAGGCCCTCCTGGTCGTTGGCGCCGCTCGGCGGCTGATAGAAAAAGTAAAGTTCACCATTGTTCATCAGACTGACTACAGTGAAACGGGCATCCGGCCGGAGCTGCATCGCGGCTTGCATCGATTCGTCCAGATCAAGACGCCTGGCTCCCCAGGGCAACGCAATGGAAGTGGTCAGACGTGGAACGGAGGGCACCGCCGGAGTGTGGGTGACTCGCGAGAGGATGCCGATCGCGGGGCGCGAATAGATCATGATCACAGATGTGACTGAGAAAATGACGAGAATCAGCGATGAATAGAACCCGACCGCACTGTGCAGTTCGAAGTTCGTGCGTGCGGACAGGGCAGGTTCGCGAAGAACGAGAGTTTTTCGCGGCCACCAGAGGATAAGCCCCGAGAAAGCCAGCAACAATAGCATCACCCCCGCTACGACATCACGGTGCAAACGGTATGCGAGGTTCACGAGCATGTCAAGCCAGCCAGCGCGAGTCCCTGTTACTTGTACGCCGGCCTCCTCACCCGTACGCGGATCGAACCAGACCCTCATCGAAGTGATGGACGAGACCTGAAAGTCGGCGGCCCATGCGAGATCAGGTTGTTGGGAAAACCCAATGCCACGAAGACGAAGCCCGGGACGCCTGGCCTCCAGTGCGGAAGCTAACGCTTCGAGCGAAAGCCTGGTCCCGCCGGACGCGACATGATAAATCGGCGTATCACTCTGGGGTCCGGGCAGGTTGAGCAGCCGAAGAATCTCTGATCCCCACGCCAAGATGCCGCCCGTAGCCCCTTCGAAGAACAGGAAGATCGCAGCCAACAAACCTAACCAGAGGTGGAGGTTCAGAGAGAATTTCCGAAGCGGTTTCAACCGTGATCCTCATCTAACGCCGACTTCCGGTACAAAAGTTCATGATGCGTAGTTGCCAGCGTTCACGCCCGACAGCGCCATCCGCCGCGTGGCGGCATGTCCAGCGACCAGAATAACGGCTGGCGACCGAAAACAGGTGCCGATATCACGACATAACGCCGCTTTCACGCTTTCCTCCGCGCATCCGTCCTCGTCAGCAGATTCGAGTCTCGTCGTCCCGCTTTCCGGATTGCAAGCCGCCGTCACCGTCCCGGCGAATCGTAAACCATCGCCCGATTCCCGGCCAGACCACCGCAAGTCGTGACGCTCGCGCCGACGACGACGTCACCGACACAAGATTGTCCAGAACTCGCGCTATACGCAGTATACGGCGGCGACGGAAACGGATCATACGTCGTCACCACGCCGTTGAACACGTTCGTCTTTGCGATCCGCCGCCAGTCCCCATCATAGGCGAACGTGTAGCAGCCATGACGCGCACCGATGGCACCTGGCCTCAGAGCAACTGAAGCCGATTTGACGCTGAATTCGAGCGGATGGCGGGCGTTGGCGTGAACCGTGCAGAGGATGTTGACTTCGACGTGATAGCGGCGGGGGGCTTCCCAACCTCTGACGATGTGCTCACGGATTCCGGTACCGCCCTTGTTGACGCGGTAGGTGTCGTGGAGTCGCCTGTGGCCGTCCCCGCTGAGACCTACGGGGAAGTCGTGTTCCCTGAAGAATTCGCAGCAGGAATCGTCCAGGAGGGTGGCATTGGCTTCCAGTGTGTGCCGGGACAGTCGTAAATCTTGTCAATTGACTTGAGCCAAACCGTCCCTTGAGTCCAACTCGAATAGGCGAAGCTCGACGCCTGCCGTCCGCCTGGAGACCGGCAGTTCCCCCGCAGGACTCTTTTTAAAACTTTTTTCCCGAGTTGAGTCACAACCGGCATTCCGCCCGGACATCACCGTGTGAGAGACAAAAACTCCCCGCTCCGTACGGGGCCGAAAGGAAAAGACGATGTTATCGAAAATGCCAATGACCAATGTCGCCGTTTTGACGCACCCGCCGCTGTTAAGGGAAGAGTCGGTAATCGACGGCGTGTGCGAGCAATTGCGGGCCGGGCGCATCCAAGGCAACCTGGACGAACTGGTGGAGGACCTGAACGCGCGTCGCGAAGAAGATCCTCGCGACTGGCCGGAGTATGCCCGCGCCTGCCGGAGACACCCGGTTTGCAGTCTTCTGCACCAGGATCCTTTTACGCACCGCGCGTTTGCCAAGCCACGGGGCTACGCCGGGGACGCGGTCATGATGGACTACATCTACGGATTGGGGGAGGCCCGAGAAGCAGCGCGTAACGCCACGCCCCTGGGCCGTGCGATCTTTCAACATTTCGTAGAAACGCGCCCTTCCTCCAAAGCCGTACGGTATCGCCGTCGCCTGATCGCCGGCCTCATCGACCGGGCGGCAAGGCGAGACGGCGCGCGAGTGCTTGCGATCGCCGCCGGCCACCTTCGCGAGGTAGAACTCTCGACCGCGATGCAGAGCGGGATGATCCGGGAGTTTACAGCGTTAGATCAGGACGAGGCCAGTCTCGCGGTGGTTCAACGCGACTACGCTTACCTGGGCGTGCGCACGATCCGCGAGTCAGTACGGCAGATCCTGTGCGGAAAGGCGAAGTTGGGGCAGTACGATTTTGTTTACGCCGCAGGCCTGTTCGACTATCTCAGCGATCCTGTAGCCAAGGCACTGACCTGCCGTATGTTCGAAATGACGCGCCCGGGCGGAATGATGCTCATCCCTAATTTCCTAACAGGCACGCCGGATGCCGCCTACATGGAAGCGTTCATGGATTGGAATCTGATCTACCGCAATCAGTCCGACATGATGGCATTGACAGCGGATCTCCCGAGGAGCGCCGTGGCTGATTGCAGGGTCTTCGACGACGAGAACGAGGCGATCACGTTCCTTCTGGTAACCAGGGCGGGGTAACCGGCCCTGGGTGCAAATGGATCCCTCCGCGCCTAAGCCCGAAAGGAGCAGGGCTTCCGAAGCCGGAACCGCCAATAGCGAGACGCGCATGTGGAAACTGTACTCCCTGGCGGATTCAACGAGGATGCGCAGTCAGGTCACTGGCCCGAACGCGACCACGAAATAGCGCGCCCTGACATCGGCGGAGGGGTTTCTGACTCCGTGTTCATCATTCGAGCCTGCAAAACCCAGGCCCCCTGGCCCGAGCCGCGTGGTCTTGCCGTTGACGGTGAAATCGAGCGTACCGTCGACGATCATCATCATTTCTTCGTGCACGTGATGGTGCGGCGGGTGCGGTTCCTGGCCAGGCCCGAGTTCTGTCTCGTGGGCCTCGATCCGAAAGCCCGAGTGCGTGAGGCCGTCAAAGATGGCGTGCGATACGTTCTGCCCGCCGGGCCGCGACGGAAGGTCCTCAAATCGATATGTCACGGACTTGAGCGTCGGCAGGTCTGCGGACTGGGCGCGACCGGCTGCCATGGTGGTCAGCGCGGGCAACAGAAGCGTGAGGTGGTCTCTTCGTGTAGTGTGCATTTGTTTCTATTCTGACTCAAACGGACGGGCTGCGGGTTCCCGACCGCTACCGATATCAGTGCCTAACTGCTACCCTCGCCAAATTCGGTACTTGCCCCGGGATTGCCTCCGATAGTAGTTAACCTCCGCTTTCTACTACTCTTCGATTTGCACTGCCCCCCCGGCATTGGACCTTTCCGGCGATGCCCACATGATCAATGGTGCAGGTAGAGATCCGGCATAAAGCTCAACGTTTGTGCTGGTTATGCCGATTAGTTGATCTAGTGGAATGGATTTCGCCCTCGATTTGTGCCGTCTATCGATGCGCTGCCCTGGGTCTCGTCCTTGGGACCACCTGCGTCGGCCAGACAAACTCTGCCTGGCGGTTTTGGGATTCTTCCGACGGCTTTCCGTTGTCATTCACAAACAGCGCGGCGTTAGCCCCAAATGGCGGACTCTGGGTTAAGCACGGCGATTCCCACAGTATCGACCTTCTTGATGGCTATTCGGTAAAGCAGTATCAGGAACCCGGAGGGCACGGGAGGATCGAGTCGGCTCCCGACGGAACGCTCTGGATGTGGACCGGAAGCGTTCTGAACCGTATGGTTGGTTCCAACTGGTCTAACTTTCAGATCGATGAGGTGACGCACTTCGGTGCATTGCGAGTCAATGATGACGAGAGCTGGGAATTGACCTCTGACCGGAATCCTTACTTCCGCGCCGTTCTGTCTGTCGTGCCTGTTGATCGTTCTCATGCCCTTATCATGCTGCCGGACCGGGTTCTGGAGTTTGATGCCGACCGGTCCTGCTCCCGGGCAGTTGCGGTATTGGCTCAAACGGGACTATCCCGGTTCCTTACCATGCGTGCAGCGCGCGACGGGACGGTATGGCTGACCGGAAGTGGTGGCGTTGGTCGTCTTTCCCGAAACGCCCCGAAAGATCCCACCGCCAATGCGGGTGTGGCGGAACAAGGCTGGAAATGGACGGCACTCCCCCGTCCGCCGGCCCAATGGGCAGATTTTATTGAGCCGTTCGAAGGCGACGCAACGAAGTTATTCGTCACCGGCATCGCCCCTTCGCAGGCAAAAGCGGCTCTTGAATTCGACGGACGCCGCTGGAAGGAATGCCTGAGAAGCGACTCGGCGACCATTCGCGTGTGGGCCGGCCGCGAACGATCGGTCTGGGTTCAGGACGGAAATCGCGTGACCGAACTTACGGGAACCACAAAGAATGTCGCGGAAAAAACCGGTGTTCTCTCCGGGCTGATACTCGCAGTCACCGTTCAAAATCCCGAACAATTCTGGATCGCCGGCTCACAGGGCCTGGCGCTGCACGTGCGGTGCTTGTGGGAGGCACCCCCCGGGTCTCCTCAGTTGGATGATGTGGTCAGTTCCATTTCCGAAGATCGCGCCGGAAATCTCTGGTTTCTCTCCGCTCATGACCTGATTCGATACGACAACTCGACATGGACCTCCTTTCCTCTCCCCAGAGGAGAGACCGCTTGGGCGATTTTCACCGAAGGTCCTGGGGTGCTGCCGGATGGCCGCCTGGTGATTCTTACATCCGGTTCGCACTGGCTGATATTCGACCCGGAGCGCCACACTTTTCACACGGTCGAACACCCCGGGAAACGCACTTTGCGTCTGTTTGTGCCGGGTCCGGATGGCAGACTGATCGCGGAAACTTATCCGGCCGGATCCAGCAAAGGGATGACACTTGAGTCATTTGACGGGCACGAGTTCCGGGAGTTTCTGGGTCCCGGAAAACTACGAGACGACCTGCGAAACATACTGGTTCAGTCCAACGGGGAAATCTGGGCCGGCGGCACCAGCTTCCTGGGCGTCTACCGCAATTCGCGGCAGCTCGGTTCGAATACAGCTTCGGGAATGGTTGAGATGGGTGCCCACGAAGGCTTCAAGGACCAGGGCGCTTTCTACATTTACGCGGATCCATCGGGATCGCTCCTTGCCGGCGGCCAGGACGGCCTGTACAGTGAAAAGAATGGAAAATGGCACCTGATCCGGAGTGGTCTCGATCGTGTACGTAACATCATCAGAGCGCGCGATGGCACCCTCTGGATCGCCTCCGGCAACGGGATTCACCGTTACCACGACGGGAACTGGATTACGAATGGCCTTGAAGAAGGCCTGCCTTCGAGCGTCGCGTATAAGGTTTTTCAGGATAGCCGGGGTCGTATTTGGGCCGGCACGACGCGCGGCCTGAGTCTTTTCAATCCGGGCGCCGACACCACGCCACCCATCGTGACGATGGCGGATGATGAAAATCCGCGGGAAGCACCACCCGGTGGCAACATTCGCTTCCTGTTCTCCGGGGCGGACAGATGGAAGATGACTCTTCCCGACAGGTTGCTCTTTTCCTATCGGATTGATACCGAGTCCTGGACTTCATTCGAGCCCGCCAATTCTGCTTCCTATAACAAATTGTCTGCCGGATCTCATCGATTCGAGGTCAGGGCCATGGATCGCAACGGCAACATCAGCCTGCGTTCCGCGAGCCATGCGTTCTCAGTTCTGCTTCCCTGGTATGCGACGCCCGGCTTTCTCTGGCTGGCCTTCGGCGCGGCCTCGATCATTGTTCTCTTGTTAATACTGGCGTTCCTGAACTATAAGCGCCTCGATCACCAGTCGCGGCACGACGCTCTCACCGGACTGCCTAATCGGCTCTGCTTCGACCAGCGATTACGGTCTGCGGTGTCGAACGCAACGGAAAGCGGTGATACTCTGTCGGTCCTTTATCTGGATCTGGACCGTTTCAAACACATCAATGATTCACTGGGCCATCGCGTCGGTGATCTCTTCCTGACTCAGGTTACCAGCCGGCTTGCCCGGGCCCTAAATGGCAAGGCATTGCTCGCCCGCATTGGCGGCGACGAGTTTACGGTGTTGCTCGAAGACGCCGCGAACAAGTATGCAGTGGAACGGGTGGCGTCGGCAATGCTCGATTCGCTTCGGTCGCCAATCGAGATCGAAGGCCAGGCATTGTTCGCGACCGCCAGCATCGGAATCAGCTTCTTTCCCGACGACGGTACGACTCCGATGTCTCTCCAGAAAAACGCGGATATAGCGATGTATCGCGCCAAGTCTAAGGGCAAGAACTGCATCGAGTTCTTTGCCCCGGAAATGGGTTCCGTCACAGACGCGGCGGCGAGCATCGAACAGATTCTGCGCGGCGCTCTCGAACACCACAGATTCGAACTGCACTATCAGCCTCAGTTCACCTTGGCTGGCGATTTAATTGGATTCGAGGCTTTGCTGCGCCTGAACGACCCCGACCTTGGCCCGATAAGTCCCACAGAGTTCATTCCCATCGCCGAAGAATCCGGCCTCATCATTCCGATCGGAGCTCTGGTCCGTCGCGAGGCTTGCCGACAACTCCGAGAGTGGATTGACGAGGGTCTTCCGGCGACGAGAATGTCCGTCAACGTCTCCTCGCTCGAAATCATGGGGGATTCGTTCGCCGATAACGTGGCGATCGAACTTGCGGAGCTTGGGATCGAATCCCGATTTCTCGAAATGGAACTTACCGAATCTGCGATAGTCAGGAACCTCGCGGAATCGATCCGGCAGATGCAGAAACTACGTTTACTCGGCGTACGACTTGCGATCGACGACTTCGGTACAGGCTATTCTTCCTTCGCCAACCTGCAAAGTCTTCCGTTGGACACGCTCAAAATCGACCGCTCTTTCCTTGCGGAGACTGCGGGGGCTGGGAATAGGGCGCGGTTGATGCGAACTATCGTGGACTTGGGTCACAATCTGGGCCTGACCGTAGTGGCCGAAGGTGCCGAAACCGCTGCACACGTCGCCATGCTGCGTGAAACTGAGTGCGATGTGGTGCAGGGTTACTTCTTTGGGCGGCCTCAGACCGCCTCACTCGCGCGCGCGTACCTGGTACAAGAGCCCTTGCCGTTGCCGGTCACCGAGGCGTCAATCGTTTCCTGAACAACTACGAGTGAAGCCTATTGAACCTTGCCCTCAGAATCCGTGTTCCTGATTTGGAGAAGGTGGACTCGCTCTGACCACAGATTCCTTGACGCCAGAGCCGCCAAGCGGCACATTCTCAAACTCGGGGATATTCACGGCGCGATTGGCGGCCGTCGAGTTCTCGATCAGGATAGGCGGCGAATCGTTTCCGTCCTCGTCAATATGGGTGAGGAACACCTGCGCGTACGACCAGCTCTTCGAAGAGAACGCCAGCCAGCGGCCGTTGGGCGAAAAGCTGTGCCACGAGTTCATCAGACTTGTGTTGCACTTTAACCGGCGCGCCTGCCCCCACGGGTCGGTCAACGTGCATATCCGCATATAACCGCGCGATACCGGCTGACTGGCGTTGGCGGCGAACCCGCTGATCGCGATCGTCGCGGCGCCCGCGGTCGAACGCTTCTTTATCGCCGACCGCGTGGCGGCGTCGGGTTTCCAGGTATGGGCCGGATGGCGGCGGAGCCATCGGCAAACGACACTTCAATCCGCCACGAAGCGGATTCCGGGGCAGGATCGCGCCATAGGAACGTGGGTGCCGCCATGTCGGGTGGAAAGACCGAGTCGTTGTTCGGATAGTCGATAGCGATGGAGGCAATTCTGTTCTGCGATAGATTAGCCAGACTGGCAAAAGCGAGCATAAGCGCCTGGAGGAGAGGTCGCCTGACCGCGAAAATGCACGCGCGAGAGTCCGCCTCCCGTGATGGTCAAGATGCACTCATGACGTGCCCGCTATCGCAGCGCCATGAAGAGCCGCGAAATTGTTCGATCCGCTGTCGGCAAGCGTGTTGTCCTGGGTCATATCGCACAACTGCCATCTCGGGTGAGGCAGTGTGCCCAGTTCGCGTTCATGGGTTACTCAGGGGTTTTCGGCGCGATCCCTTCCTACTCGAAATGCATCGCGTCGTCGCGACGCCGCTTATCCCAAATCATGCGGATTCGGGCAGCCTCGCGGCGACCCCTCCCCCGGCGCGCGCGGCCCGCGTAATGCAGCCCGATCCAGGCGATCGCGATAACCGCACAGATCGCAAATAAAATCACCGACATAACGCCTCACCTATCGCCTCATGTGGGATTCCACGCCCATGCTGAACCTGTACGTTCCGCCGGACTCGGTGAAGACGGCCGACGCGGCCGCCAGGCTTTCCGATTCCCGGCGCTTACCAGCCTGCCATTCGCGAAACGCATCCTGTTCTTTGGCAACCTCTTCGGCGTTAGCGCGGATCTCCGCCTTATAGCTCACCGTGATTCTTTCAAGTTCGGCCTGCATGTTTCGGTTGGCATCGTTCATCGCCGATTCAAACGCCCGAAGTTTCTTTTCCTGCGTGTCCACATAATCGTCGAGCGCGGATTGGCGCACCATCGCGTCCTGCAGGATCTGGCTCGGGGGAACTCCCGCCGCTTCGAGCGCCATCATCACTGAACTGCGCTTCGATTCGACTGACATCCCGGCCAGGTGAGCGCTATCCATCATTCCAACCACGGTGAGAACACTGTAACGGTCCCGCGACTTCTCGCCCATAGCCCGCCGGTAAATTTCCTCAAACGAATCGAATCCCGCCGCCAGCCCTCGTTCGGCGTAGTGCGATTCGTCGTCGGGCGGAGCGACCGCCGTGAGTGCGATGCGAACGTCCTCAATGCCGTTTTCCACGGCAAGCCGTTCTTCCTCAAGGGATTCTTCGCGTTTCTTTGCAGTTTGAAATAATCGTTCGAACATGAATACTCTCTTTGTTTCCGATGTTTAGGGGCCGCAACGAGCAGAGGCTTTAGCCGAATTGTGAAAAGTGGTGGCGGCGATCGACACCATGCGTCAGCCCAATAGTGGTGGCAGCGCAGGATTTTCTCAACCGATTTGGGTAGATTTTTTTGACGACCGGTCGGGTCCGGCAACGGCATTTCGCTTGTTACAAAAACTGCTCGGACGGTTCAATTTTCAGGAGCGCAATGGCTGCGTCGCGCGGACGCCAAACCGATTGACGCGTGCCCAAAAAGCCGCGCGGCGCCAGGACGATCAAGGACTACCGCGGAGCGCGGCCAAGCCCCGGGGCGTGCTCTCGTCCAGCTTTAATTTACCGGCCGGGGCGCGGGGAATCGTGCCGCGCCCACCGTTTCAGCCGTTTTCGGCGAACGAATATGTGCGTGTCGCTGACACTGCATTTTTCAAGTCAGACCGCAGCCTCCCAGACATAGGCAAAGAACGTTCGCACGCTCCGGAAACCGAACTTTTCATAAATGGAGATGGCGGTGTTGTTGGCTGACGTGACCGTCAGACTCACCAGCCGCGCGCCTTGCCGACAGAGCACGTCCGCCGACATGCGCAGCAACTCCTTTCCCAGTCCGACCCCGCGTGCCGCAGGCACTACGCAAAGCTGCGAAATATGGCCGACATCGCCCGCCACGAAGCTGGCCAGCACCATGCCGGCCGGTTCGCCGGTGTCCCTCTCGAACGCGATAAACGAAGAAGGCCGGTGAAACGCGCCGCATCCCGGAAATTCCACGATGTTTCCGAGAAACCGGCGCGCGCCGCCGGGCGAGCGGTATTGGGAATTGATCTCGCTGTCCGTTTCGCCTTTATATGCGCCCGCTATGACGATGCTCGACGCCTGCATGTAGCGCTCGTCCCACCCGGCTAACCGAAAACGGCTTTCCAGCACCCCGTTTGTCGGCGGCAGCGGAATCGCGCCGACGCGCGACATCAGTCGACGTTCGAATAGCCGCACCGGCGTGCCGCGTGTCGCGTTTGAATCCCGAATCATCGCCGCAGCCTCCGATCCCGCCAGCATCAACTGGCTCTCCATGCGAGTGATACGTGGCGTGGATTGCAAAGCAGTCAAAAGCGATCCGAATAACTCGGCTTCATATCGCGGAACGCGCCCGCGCGGCCGCACGTAGACATCGCCGATAATTCCTCTCGGCTCTTCGAGCACCGCGTAGCCGTAACCGGCCACCTCGCCGTCCACCATCAGCGCGGCGCCACCCAGCGAGTTGGTCCCGGCATACTGGCGCACCAATTCCGCCGACGGCGCGAAATCCCAGTCGAGTTCCCGGCGCCACTCGCCGATTTCGTCGGCAAGCAGGGGCTCCAGATCTTTCGCCGAGACGGTTCGCAGGTCTACGACCTGCGGCCCGCCGCCATTGTGTCCCGTCGAATCGCCCTGCGCAGTCATGCGAAAGAGTATATCGGGCGATGCCGCCTGGCGACGCAGCAGTCCGTCCCCAGGTGCCCGCGCCGACTGGCCGCGCCGCCGATTCCAGCCCGTGGCCTGTCAAAGACGCCCGCCGAAGAAATCGGGAAGTCTTCCCCGCGCTATAATTAGCGTTACCCATGGATGAAAAAGAGAGAGCACGCGCCTTAGAGCAGACCCTCGGGCAGATTGAAAAACAGTTTGGAAAAGGGTCGATCGTCCGACTCGGGTCGAAGGAAGCTATCGTTCCGATTTCGGTCATTTCATCGGGCGCGATCTCGATCGACGCGGCCCTTGGCACCGGCGGATTCCCACGGGGCCGCGTCTGCGAAATCTTTGGGCCGGAATCTTCGGGTAAGACCACTATTTCGCTCCAGGTCATCGCCGAAGCGCAGAAGCGCGGCGGTATGGCAGCCTTCATCGACGTCGAACACGCGCTCGACCCGATCTACGCCCGCAAGCTCGGTGTCGACGTGGACAATCTTCTGGTCTCGCAGCCCGACTACGGCGAACAAGCGCTGGAGATCACTGCGGCGCTGGTGGCGTCGGGTTCCATTGACGTCCTGGTTGTCGATTCCGTCGCCGCGCTTGTTCCGAAGGCCGAGCTTGAAGGCGAGATGGGCGATTCGCACATGGGCCTGCAGGCGCGCCTGATGTCTCAGGCGCTGCGTAAACTGACTGGCATTGTCTCCAAATCGAAAACCTGCCTCATTTTCATCAACCAGATTCGCGACAAGATCGGCGTGATGTTCGGCAGCCCGGAAACCACCACCGGTGGCCGCGCGCTCAAGTTCTACTCGTCGGTTCGCGTGGATATCCGGCGCATCGCCGCGATCAAAGACGGCGACGCCATTGTCGGCAACCGGACGAAGGTCAAGATCGTGAAGAATAAACTGGCATCGCCGTTCCGCGAGGCCGAGTTCGACATCATCTATGGCGAAGGAATATCGAAGGAAGGCGATCTGATCGATCTCGGCGTGGCGAACAACATCGTCGAGAAGAGCGGGTCGTGGCTGAGTTACAAGGGTGAGCGCATCGGCCAGGGCCGCGAGAACGCCAAGCAGTTCCTCAAGGACAACCAGGACATCCGCCAGACGATCGAGCTTGAAGTCCGCCGCGCCCTTGGTTTGATCCGTGCCGAGCCGGTAAATGGACCGTCGTCCGCGACGGGCGCCGCGTCGTCTCCGATGCCCATGCCCGCGCAGGGTCTGAAGCCGGCTTCCGTTGCAGCGCCGCGGGGCCGATAGACTCCGCGATTTGACGTTGGCGATCATTTCTCGCCAACGTCGTGTCGAATGTGCACAGCCTATCAACCCGAAGGCTTCAGAACAGGCCTGCGTTTAACCTCAGGCTCACGTCGCCTAAAACCACTTTCGGGATGCATCGCAGCCCGCATGGCTGGCCGAGGCTACCCGCCCCAGCCCGTCGTACGACTGCGTCGTCGTGATGGTGCCGCCGGAAGCTTCGCACTGGACGGTCTGGATCGGCCTGCCCAGCAGATCGTAAATAGTCTCGGTCTGAATCGCGCCGTCGGCCGAAGTGGTCTGGTCCTGCTTCGTGGTAACCTGCGTTCCCGCGCTGGCGTAGCTGTACGCCGTATGGGACTGCGTCGTCGCCCCGCGCTGCACGTTGGTAAGCCGCTCCAGAGGGTCGACGTAGGAATAGCTCGTCACTTTGGAGTTCTCGTCCGTCGCCGAAGTGACTTTCAGCGCTCCGGGCCACCGCGAAGAAGACCACTTGAGTATCGGGAGAGGGCTCCGGTCAAGGTGGTCATACGAATAACGCCGCGGTCCGGATTGCCGGATGTCTGACCCAGCCCGCCTTTGAGTTCGTCAACCACCGGGCCAGCGCAATCGCGGTCTCACCTCTTGCCACAACACTGGCGTAGCGTCGAGAATGGAGTATTATCGACGTCTTGGCCTATGGCACCATGTGTGCGAAACAGATCTAAGACACCATTATGCCACTTGAATCCATACGTTACGTGTGCTGTCTCATCCTCGAAATAATCAAAATGGTTGAGAACGTGGTCGGTTCCAACGGAATACTTGAATTCCCTGTCAGGAAATACGGCTGTTCCGTCGGCACGGAACGCGTATCGGCGATTTCGACCATCGACATAATCGCCAACGACCGTGAACTTCGCAACATACCGATCCAGATTTCCCACGTAGATAAAGGTTTGCGGCTCGAACTTATCGAATCCCATCCTAAAACGGGTTGAATCAAGGATGGTGAACGTCAAATTAGACAAATCGCTCCCCGCATCCGACTCAACGGCAAGCGAGCCATTCGGGAGAATCACGAAATCCGGGCCTCCTTCGTGAAAGTTAAAGACCGCGATCAACACAGACTCTCCGTCTCTCCGAATAACTTTGGCGGACTGCGGAGAATCGTAAACGGACGACCTGAAGGGCGAGCGTGATGCTATGAGACCTCTCACATAGTCGTCCCGGAGGTAGTCGCCGAGCTTAAGCGCCCTTGGCAAGGCCCCAGGACCGGCTTGGGCGCGAAGCGAGGCGCCTGCCAGCAGAAACGACGCTATCAGAAACGTGAGCCGGCTGGTGCCCACCTACTTGCAGCCTTTCGCCTTTGGATTGTAGCGATACCATTGCTCAGGGCCTGGCCTGTACCACTCTTGGTTGCCCGGGCCGTATGCCGGGCCGCCAGGATGCGACGCGGACCACACGTCCATAGAAGGCGCCGCTTTCGGGTCATATATCACAACGTGTCCGAGAGTCCACCCGACATCACCCGGCTCTGGGCCCTGGTCCGCGGGAATCCTAAGAAACGAGCAGCTCTTCGGAAGCAGGTCCGCCCGCACATATCTGTACGGAAGGCCAGCCTGAAGATATACGCACCATGTGATGCCACTACAGTCTCCGCCCTGCATGGTGGACCGGTCCCCAAACCTGGAGATATGGCACTCCCGCCCACTGTCGCGCGATTTGTACGATCAGCTGCTGAATCGACAAAGGCAGAGGAGGCGGACTCGTTCCGGGGCTTGTCGCGCTCCCCGCGCCAAATCCGTTGCCGCCTCCCGGTCCCTGCTGCACGCCGGGATACGGAATTGGCACATTTGGCGGCATCTGACCCAATCCCGGCGACCCGCCTCCCCAACCCGGCCACGGCACCCCAGGATCGCCACCATCGTCACACGACGCATCCCACGCATCGCATTGATCCAACCCGCTCGGATCGATCAAAGTCAGAGGGCTGTTCCTCACATACCCATACATATTCCAAGTCTGCGGGTCCCCCAAATCCGCCCCCGCATTCCCCGGATCCACACTCATAAACCGCCCCAACCC
>PLEX01000055.1 GCA_003136575.1 Bryobacterales bacterium
CGCCGCTGGTGCAGGCCGCGCTGGACGCCGTCCGCCAGTGGCGTTATCGGCCTACGCAGCTGAACGGCGAGCCCGTCGAAACCGTGACAACCATCGACGTGAACTTCCAGCTTAAGGACTGAGCCGATTGAGCCAGCGGTTCGACGTATGGACACGGGGTTTTGTGGTAAGGTAATCTCCAGTTGGTACAAAGCCCCGTATGCTGACACCCAAGCTTGAACAAAACCTCACCGAGCGCGGTATCTCGCGCCGTTCTTTCGGACAGATCGCCAGTTTCCTTGCGGCCGGTTCTGCGCTGCCCTTCTATAACGAGATGGCGATGGCGCAGGCATCCCGCGTCGATAACGCTCCGGTCGGCGCCGTCATGATCAACGCCAATGAGAATCCGATGGGCCCTTGCAAGGAGGCCCTCGACGCTCTCCACTCAATCGCCGCGCAGGGCGGGCGTTACCTGTTCGGCGAAGCAGAAAAGGTGCGGAATCTGCTCGCGGAGGGCGAAGGCCTGAAGTCTGACCACGTCTGCATTTTCCCCGGTTCGAGCGCTCCGTTGCACCAGAATGTGCTGGCCCACTGCTCTCCGGCGAAATCGCTTGTAATGGCCGATCCCGGCTACGAAGCGGGCGCGGGAGCGGCGGCCGTCGTGGGCGCACAGGTCGTGCGTGTTCCGCTGACCAGGACCTTCGCGCATGACGTGAAGGCGATGGCCGCCGTGAAGAACGCCGGCGTCATCTACATCACGAATCCCAACAACCCGACTGGCAGCGTTACACCCAAAGCCGACATCGAATGGCTCATGGCGAACAAGCCCGCCGGTTCGATCCTGATGCTCGACGAAGCGTACATGCACATCGCGCCGAACCCGCAGTTCAATTCGGCGCTGGTGGCGGCGGACAAGGACATCGTGATCCTGCGGACATTCTCCAAGATTTACGGCATGGCGGGTCTGCGCGCGGGAGCGGTTCTTGCACGGCCCGACCTGATCGAAAAGATCAACCAGTTCAGCAATAACGGCATGTTGCCGATAACCGGCATGGCCGCCGCGGCTGCCAGCCTTCAGGCGAAGGGGCTCATCGCCGAGCGCAGCAAGAAAATCGGCGATATCCGCGAAGACGTTTTTGCCTGGCTGCGGCAAAAGAATCTGAAATACGTGCCTTCGGTGACGAATTGCTTCATGGTCGATACCGGCAAACTGACGAAAGAAGTGATTGCCGCGATGCAGAAGGAAAACGTTTTCATCGGACGCCCCTGGCCGGTCTGGCCGACGCATGTTCGCGTCACAGTGGGCACGCGCGAGGAAATGGAGAAGTTCAAAGTCGCGTTCGGCAAGGTGCTGTCGGTATAGCTGAACCCGATCCTGGCCGAGCCGCGATCAGTTTGCCGAGGGCCGCTCCACTCTGTCGACGATAAGCGCTTCGACCGGTCCCCGCGCTGGTTCCAGCTTCAGGCCGAGTTGCTGCTGAAGCGCCAAAAACAGCGGCGGATCGGGCGCGTCCACGGACGCCACCGGCACGTCGCCCCCGAACTGAGTTTCGTCCGGAGCCCACGTGAGATCGAAGTCGTACTTTCCTGTGAGGCCGGTCTTATCGACTACCGGGCGGTCGAGCATCGCCCGCTGCATCAGAGATGCCAAATCGCTCATCGTTGCGTTGCGCGCCGGCAGCTGCATGCGCTGCGGATAGACGGTGCTGATAAGCGCGGCTGGGTCGTCCGGCGGCGACGCACTGGCTTTGAGCTTCGGTCCGCCCTTTGCGATTTGCAGCTCGTAGATGGAAAACTCCCGGCGCTCCCGATGAAAGGTCAGCTTGAAGCGGTCGGTGAGGAGATTGCGGAGCATCGCCATTTGGCGGTCGCGCGTGGGTCTGGCTTCGCCCGGCGTCACGGCCTGTATGTCCCATGTATCGGATTCCATCCATCCCGGCCCGCCCGAAATGGTTTTTACATTGAGATTCCAGGCCGCGGCGATCAGCAACTTCAACGTGTACTGTTGCCCGACAAAACGGTGGGTGCCCTGCATGGTGATGAAGCGGCCGGCCTTGGCGTCGGGCGCCACCGGCTTGATGGTCGCCACTTCAAACGAATCGGGATCGGGAGATTGCGCGAATCCCCGGGCCGAAATAATGAGCGCCGCGATTGCGATCGTTCGAATCATAATAATCACCATTCTGCTACGATAGAACTACCCCGTTGAGAAGGGGACCAGGAAATTCCAATTACAGGTACAAATCCGATCGACGCGGCGCGGAACAGTTAGTTCGCTTCCGCTCCAAACCGGGACCTTCGGGTCCCGGTTTTTTTTGCGCCTATTTGGACTTCGCAGGCGCCGGGGCCGCAGCCGGAGTATTCGGCATCAGCTCAATATCGAGCTCGATGGCAACTTCGTCGGATACGATGATCCCGCCGGTTTCGACCGCGCCATCGAGCGCCGTCCCGACGATCCCGAAATCTTTCCGGCTGATTCTTGCCGTTGCCGTCAAACCGATCTTCGAGCGCCCCTGCGCGTCCTTCACCATCTGCGAAGGGCCTTCGATTTCGAGCACCGTCGGCTTGGTCGTGCCCTTGATGGTCAGGTCCCCGGTCATCCTGAGCCGGCCCGCACCCGCCAGAAATACTCTCGTCGATTTGTAACGGATCACCGGAAACTTCTGCACGTCGAAGTAATCGGTTTTGACCTGATCGTCGCGTTTGGCAACACCGGTGTTCAGCGTATTGACGTCGATAGTCGCGTCGACGGAATCTTTGGACGGATCCTTCGGGTCGTAAGTCACAGTTCCCTTGAGTCCACCCATGGAGCCGTGAACCGTGCTCACCATCAAATGCTTGACGGTGAAGTTCGCGAAACTGTCGAGCGGGGAAATCGTCCAGGAATTATCCTGCGCGTGCAGCGCCGGCGCCAGTAGCAGCAGCCCGAAAAGCAACGAATGCGGTAATCCGGCAGTGCGGGGAAAATTCCTCATCGTACGTGCTTCCTACTTATTCACGATCTGGATGCCCCACGGTCCGCCGGTCGCTTTGACCTTCTTCGTGACCGTGTTGGTGGCGGTGTCGACAATCGAAACATCGTTGCTCGGCCCGTTGGCGGTGAACAGCGTCTTGCCATCGGGAGACAGCGCAACGCCCCACGGGCGCTGGCCAACCTCAAACGACGTGACGATCTTGTTGGTGGCTGTGTCGATGACGAACACGCTCTTGCCCTTACCGGTACTGACATAGAGCTTACCGCCATCGGCCGAGAGCGCCATACCCATGGGCTTCACCTGCCCCGGAGTACCCAGTTCTATCGTTCCCGTCATCTCGTTCTTAGTCGTGTCGATGATGCCGATATTTCCGTCGTTTTCCGCGTTGACGTAGGCGTGGAGGCCATCCGGCAGGAAGACAACATTCCGCGGACGGCGGCCGACCTTAAACGTCTTGATCAGCTTGCGGCCTTCCACATCGATCACGGATACGGTGCCATCGGCTTCAGCTGTCGAGTAGATCAGTTTGCCATCCGCGGTCAGCGTGACGCCTTCGGGTTCCTCGCCGGTTTTGATGGTCGGGGGAACGAGTTTGCCCGACGTCAGATCGATGAAGCTCACGCCGTCGTCGTCTTCGTTCGATACGTAAATCCATTTGCCGTCTTTGCTGACGGCGAAGTTCTCGGGGTCGGAGCCGCCTTCGATGGTTCGCACGATCTTGTTCTGGGCGATATCGAAGACGCCGATACCGTCGGCGCTCTTGTCGGGCGGCGGCAGCGTGCTTTCATCCACGTTCGGCCCACCGATCGGCGAACCGCTCAGCGCGATGTAAAGGAGCTTGCCATCCGGACTCGCATGAATGCCGCGTGGCCGTTTGCCCAGATGAACGTTCTCGACAACCTCCATGTTGGAAGAGTCAATGACCGTCATGTCGCCGGATGTTTCGTTGGTGACATAGGCGCGGTACCCGGAGGGCTCGGCCGGCTTCTGCGAGCAGCCGGCGGCGAATATAACCAGGCACGCCGGAATAAACAGATATGTTCTGAAACTCATCACTTGGCATCTCCCTTAAACGTGAAGTCCGCCGCGGCGTTTCCCGAGGCCGCTACCGTAACCTGCTGTTCCTGCGTTCCCAACTCTTCCTGCCAGGCTTCAATTGTATAAACACCGGGAGGGACATTCTTCATCTCGAAACTTCCGTCGGCTCCCGTAACGGCGAAATATGGATTATCCACTACGCCGATCCACGCCTTCATCCACGGGTGGATGTTGCACTTGACGCGGATCATCACCTCCGGGTAAGCGAACTTGCGTATTGCGGGTTCCGCTCCCTCCGGCTGGTTCTGGTTCCATTCGCGGTTGACCTTGGCGCGCGGGTGGATGTTATGTGTGACCGGGTCGGAATTCACGGCCTTCAGCGACTGGCCCGCCTGCATGCCAATGACGCGCGGCTCGAACCAGCAACCGCGCTGATCGATCGTCACCGGTTCCGCCGGGGGCTCGAATTTCTTGCCTTCAAGACCCTTCTTGATGTAGACGAATGCGTTGGCGACAGCGCCTTTGCGTCCCAGTTCGAGAGTGTCGTCGTAGACGGCCGTTTTGTGGAGTTTGGCGCAAAGCGGGTCTTCATCCATATCGATTTTCTTGTGGACGGGAGCCTTTCCGGTGAACAGAATCTTTCCGGTGATGGTTCCGGCTGCAGAGGGATCCACCCTAAAGTAGACGGGCCTTTCGGGCGCAGTGGACTTGGTTGCCGAAGGTGCGGAAGAGGAAGTTCGGGAGCAACCGCCCATGAACGACGCCGCGGTGACAAAGATGACAGCTACTACCTGGGAGCGGTTCATCGGTACCTTCCTTTATTGACTCGGCGGACCTGAATTTGCCGGCATGTCGCCTGACAGGGCTTCCAGAAATGCTACCAGATCGGCTCGCTCCGTACCGTTCAGCTTGAGCTCTTTGATCTCTTTATCCAGGTACGGATTGGAAGTCCCGCCGCCGACGTAGAAATCCACGACATCTTTGAGCGTCTTCACGTGGCCATCGTGCATGTAAGGTCCGGTCTTCGCGATGTCGCGCAACGTCGGCGTGCGGAAAGCACCGCGATCGGCGTCAACCTTGGTCACCTCGTACCGGCCGAGGTCCTTCAGTTCGCCGTTCGGATCGAGGCCTTCGCCTATGTTGTGGAACTTGCCGTCGGTGAAAAGGGCATAGTGGTCTTCGATGGTGTGGCAGACGACGCAGTTGCCCTTCTGTTTTTCCCGGAAAATGGCGAGTCCGCGAATGGCGGACTCCGACATGGCGGTCTTGTCACCACCGTATTCGTACCGGTCAAAGGGAGAGTTGCCGCTGAGCAGTGTGCGCTCAAAGCTCGCAATCGCTTTTTCGACCTTGTCGACGGTGATCGGGCCGTGGCCAAATGCGTTGTCGAATGCCGCTTTGTATTCGGCGAGTTTGCCGATCTTCGCCACCATCGCTTCGTGCGGTTGATTCATTTCGAGAGGGTTCTGAATCGGGCCGCCGGCCTGATCTTCAAGGCTTTTCGCGCGGCCATCCCAGAACTGCGATGTATTGTAGGCGGCGTTCAGGACCGTGGGCGCGTTACGCGTCCCGGTCTTTCCTGCGACTCCGAGCGATACAGGACGTCCATCCGTAAAAGCCAGGGCTGGATTGTGGCAGTTGGCGCATGCGACGGTGTCGTCGGCTGAAAGCTGAGTATCGTAGTAGAGCCTGCGGCCCAGCGCGATGGTCTCCGCGGTGGGCGGATTGTCGGCCGGGATTGGAACGGGCGGCAAGCCGAGCGGGGGTTGAATCGTAATGGGTGCGCCCACGGGGCGTGCTGCGGCCTCGGCTACCTTTGGCTTCTCGCCGCAGGAAACAACAATGAGGAAAAGCGATAACAGGGTTACGGCAGGCAGGGCTATCGCGGAGACCCTGCGGTCCATCGTCGGCACGACATTATGATATCGAACGCGGGCTGTTGGCCGCTCCAAAAGGGACGATTTTGCCGTGGCCGGCTGGGTCGAGTTGCCGCCTGTGCGCGGCGCGGATATTTCAGCGGCGCGAGCGCAGCCACCGTACAGGAACTTCGATCTCTGGCCGACCAGCATCCAAACAATGTTATAATGAAAATGGAGAGTTGCTCGTGTTCGTTCATCCTCTGAATGAAGAAGATCGCCCGAGGTTCGGTGACACTGATTGTCAGCAAACGCTGTCGCGCCTTGTTCGCGGTGAGCCCCGAGGCGATGAATGCAGAGAAAAGATTGCGTATGTGTTTCGATATCGCCACGTCGCAGCTGAACAGTGGCGGGAGTGGCCGCTATGCGAACTACATATGCAGGAAGTCCTGAAGGCCGGGGCACAGACCGAATAATGTAGGGTAAAGTGCTCGACGCCATTCTAATTGCTCTCGCGCTTTTCACTTGGTGCATTTTCGCCTTTCGCTATTGGCGTGTCGGTAACGCGCTCGATCGATACGAGGGCATCATTCTTCGGCCTCTGTCCATCTCGGTTGATCTGCTCGCCGTACACTACCTCTTCCACGGATCATGGTGGCCCGCCGTCGTCGCATTCTGGTGGGGGTTCTTTTCAATCAGCGGCGTAGCAAGGGGGACCATCAGGCCCGAGCGCAGTTCTAAAGAATTAGCAAACCCGCCGCGACCTGTCTCAGCCCGGGAGTCGGAGGCGCTTTCGCACGAAGATTCAATGCAGCTTTCCAATGCCATCATGAAGCTGAGTTTCTACTCTTTCTCCATCACGGCGTGATGTGGTATCAGGCGGTCCTCGCTAGCATGGTGGTCAGTATCGTCATTGGTCCGGTTCTGGCCGTGGCATCATTTTCTACGGCCATGTTGGCCTTTTGGAAATCCAGGGCAACTTTAGGCCGTTCCGGGCACTCAGGCTGACACAAGCCCCAGGCTGGCTTTCGAGTTACTCGTTAACCGCAGGGGCGCAGCCCGAAGTTGCACAAGATCCCGAATGGCGCGTAGAGAAGGAAGTACAGCACTCCCCCGTACGCGAGACATCCAAGAAACCCTAGAATCCATCCAGGGTGTTCGTCCAGCACGTCGAACAAGAAGAGGAGCCCATTCCCGATGGTTTGCTGAGCGCGTCGGTTGAGAAGCGAAAGAACCAGTGCCGCTGGAACCGCGTAGAGAAGATAAATCAGAAACCCATTGTGTTTCACCCACTGCACAAAGATGACGCAGAGCAGCCACACAACAATAGCCAAAAGGCCTTTGCCGACCTGTTTGCGCGTGACTGATATTTTGCTCGACCTCAGTGCATTCACGACGGCCACGGTAGGACTTATGGTCAACCAGAGAAAAATGAGAACAAGGATCCACTTCACTTTTATTCGGCTATTATCGCCGAACGATCGCGCCATTCGCCGACAGCCACGTGGCACCGTGGTGTCTCTTCGCCAATCCGCGCGGCGTCACCGGCCCTCCTTGACAGTCTCGTCCCGTGTAACCTAATTCGATGATGACTAGCTGGGAAAGGGCGAACGGTCAGAAATTGGCGCAATGGCTAGTGGCGGGGACAAGGCAAAAGGGGTTGATTGATATTCTTTTTCGGAATTTCAGTGGGAATGGTCATGGGCCGAAAGATCGGATGGGCTTTATCCCGTGCGCTGCTCTATTCGTCTGGGTGGGCGCTCTGCATCGTGCTTTGCTTAGTGTGGGCCGTCGGAGTGGCCTATGGTCTTCGCCTGTTTATTCTCAGCACACACCCCGGTTGGCTATTGAAACTTTACGGATACGGGGCCTCCGCCTATGTCTCGGTGCCTAACTATGGGCTGATCGATGCGGCAAGTGTTTCGGCGCAGCAACGACCACGGCATGATTTTCTTTCCGGACTACCGCTATTGATCTTCTTTGCTGCATCCGTTGTTTTTGCGTTCGCCGTTTGACGGGCGGCGAAGCGACAAAGAGCGCTTTGCCCCCTCGTGATATTGTGAACCGTGCGGGAGGCGGAAACGATGGCAACAGATTACGATCACGTAAAGTTAACGACATTGGCAACGGGATTCTGGTGAACGTCGTACCGTTCTCAAAGATGCAGTTCCTGCCGCGAGTTGGCGACATCGTTGACCTGCCGGGAGAGGGGGGCGTAGGGCACGGAACGTTTGATGTCGTGGGCGTTTATCACAGTTTCACCGAAGACCCCGAAGGCAATGAGCCGTCGCCAGCGCAGCCGATGAGCATCCGAATCGACGCGAGAAGACGGACGTAAATATTATGGGGCTTTTCGATAAATTCAAGTCAAGCCCCACCGCCCCAAAGGGGTATGCTCCAGTTAAGGTTGAGTTCACCGAAGAGGAGGCGAGAGCTATAGGTCATGCGCTGCGCCGGTACTCTGAAATATTCAACGCTGATGCTCCAGAGGGCACGGAAGCAATTGTCACGCACAAAATGCACGATGCGATGAAGGCGAATGGGCTCGTGGAGTATGTCGAAGACCTGATGTTGCAGTTGCAGGATGTCCCAGAGGCCGACTACCCGGAGATTATAGATAAGGCCATCAGAGCACAGATGAAGGCCTACGCGATGCACAACCTGCCCGTGTATTTGTACCAGATTGCTGGAATGTTCGAGTTGCTTGGTAATGACGCTAAGGCAAGAGAATTTTTCGCCCTCTTTCTCCAAGCGCAAAACGGCTTTTCGGCTGACGACGTTGACATGATATTTCTGAAACAGTCCGGTTTCGATATGGATCAAGTGGTTCTGAAAGCACAGCAGAAGTTGGCCCGCTAATCTTGTCTCCGCTGTACCGTCAAGGACCGCGCCGGATCATATCAACGGAATGATGTCGACAAAAGGTATCGCGCCGTTTTTACTGCTGGCTATGTGAACCTGGGGGCCGGGTGCTCCTTGGTCTAGCGGATTCGCGCCGACAACGATTCGGACAACTCCTTCATCTTCACCTCGGCCCAGAGCCGCTCGCCTCGGCATGGGTTTTCGGACGGGATTTTCCTTTCAGTACAGTTTTTTGGGCAGTCTGGGCGAGTTTCCGAAAACACGCTGCTCAAACGAGATCAAAGTGCGCTCACTGAACCCTAGGAGCATCGGAACGCCGAGAAGAATGAGAAGCTTGAGGCCTGTACATACGGCGCTCGGCGCACTGCATGGGGCTGAGGCGCAAGTGTTTATGGCGTCGGCAAAGGTCTGATTTTGGATAGACAGGGGTATCCACGCAAGCGAGGCACAACCTATGAGGCTGGCAACTAAACCTGTCCCCACCCGACTGGCAATTCGTCGGCCGTAGGCGTCGAGTTCACCGGCAAGGCTGACGTCCAGGGCGGGCATCTTCGACATAACACTGACGCAGCTTCCGGCTGCGCCTGCTAGTAATAGCCCAAACAAAAGGAGAGGCGAAAACCACGCCGCATAATGCAGCGCAAAGACGGCGGTGATCGTGAGGACTATGATCGCGCCGAAAAGCCAGCGCGCATAGAACCTCATCCGCTTTTCGTACTCGTCGATGTAATCATCCCACGCTACCCTTTCGCCGAAGAGAGCATGGTGCGCCGGGAGCTCTTCGAACAGCTGGAACGGACGCCGTTTGCGTGAGGTGAACTATGGGGACTGCTGTTGCGCACGCGCGAGTGCTCATCGATATCGACGAGCTGGCTTCACGATTGTCAATCGCGAAGGGCACGCTTTACAACTGGGTATACCTCAAGCGAATCCCGTACATCAAAGCAGGGCGTTGCCTGCGATTCGATCCCGACGAAGTACTCGCCTCGCTGTCCCACTCCACTACAATGGGTCTGGCTGGCAAGAGGTAGAAGGAGTCAATCAAACGGCACTCTACCGACGAAAAGATGCTGGCATTTGGTACGCGGATTTTTACGTGGATGGGGAGCGGGTGCAGGAATCGACCGGCACCGC
>PLEX01000169.1 GCA_003136575.1 Bryobacterales bacterium
TCGGTGGTGGTCGCCGCGGCCGCCACGACCGCTACCTTCAACGCCACCGCAGCGGCAGCTATCGCCTCGAACCAGAACGCCACCGTCACCGCCTCTTACAACTCCACATCGCAAACAGCAACCATCGCCCTACAGACCCCCGTGCTGGTTTCGGCGCTGAGCTGCAATCCGGCCAGCCTCGGACAGAGCGCTGTCAGCAGTTGCACTGTCACCCTCACCCAGCCNNGCCAATGTTACTGCCACTTACAACTCGACTTCGCAAACAGCCACCATCGCGCTGCAGGCCGCCCTGGTGTCCGCGCTGAGCTGTTCTCCCAAAGGCTCGCTAGCCGGGGGTAGCACTATTTGCACCGTCACATTGTCGCAGCCCGTATCGGCGGCTACCAACGTCTCGTTGAGTTCAAATTCGTTGCTGTTGTCGATTCCAGCGATCGTCACAGTTCCCGCCGGAAGCGCGGTCGCCGGCGCGACGGCTACCGCCGGAGCCGTAACTGCCGATTCGGTGGCAACCGTAATCGCAACACTGGGCGCCTCCTCTCAAAGCGTCAAAGTACCACTGTGGCCTAACCCGACAGTCACATCGCTCGTTTGCAATCCCGCAACAATTTCCGCTGGCTCCAGCACGACTTGCAATGTGACGCTTTCGATGGGCACCGGAACAGTGGAACCCGTCAACATAACGAGTAGCAGCCCGGCCTTATCGTCGCCGGGTACCGTAACGGTGCAGGCGGGCACTCCGACCGCGATGTTCGCGGCACAGGCCACGGCGGCGGTTGGCGCGGTCACCTTGACCGCCAGCTATAACGGAACCAGGGCGTCCGCGAACATTACGATTCAGGCAAGCTCACCAACGTCTGCAGCGCGAGGGGCTGAGAGTGGCTCCTCCAGACCGAAAGGGACGGACCGTGTGGCGTCGATCGCGTGTAAACCCATCTCAACTCTCGTGCGCACAAAGGCAGTTTGCCGAGTTGACCTGGCACGACTTTCCGAAGCTTCCGATCCGGAGGAATTGAATCTGTCGAGTTCGGACGAGTCGCTGAAACTTCCTGCAACCAGTACGATACAACCCGGGCAAACCACCGCAAAGTTCATGGTGGAAGCGAGTTCTCCTTCTGCCGTTTCCGCCGTGATAACGGCTAGATTGGGGGACGAAATGGTCCAGGACACACTGTCTCTGGACGGCGAGCCCACCCAGTTGCGGGTTCCCCGGCGGGTCTACGCCCGATATGGCGCCACCGTTCAGTTCCGGGTGATATCTTCCGCTCCGGTCGAATCCCTGAGGGTTACCGGCCTTCCGCCGGCCGCCGTATTCGACTCCGATTCCGGCCTTTTCCAGTGGACGCCCGACGTCGCCCAACAAGGCGCTCATCAAGTCGTTTTCAGCGCGACAACCGTGGCTGGCGGTCAGACCCTGGCAACCTCGGAAATCGAAGTGGGGCCGGGCGTACCCGCAATTGTGAAGGTAGTCAATGGGGCCAGTCGCTCGAAGGACAACGCATGCAGCCCCGGCGCGATTGGCAGCCTCGAGGGACGCTGGCTGGCCGAAAGCGATGCGAACGCGGATTCAACGGGAGGTTCGACAAAGCTCTCTGGCACGTCGGTCACCGTCAATGGCGCCATCGTTCCGATTCTGGCCGCAACTCCGACAAGAGTCGACTTCCTCTGTCCGAACGTTTCGCCGGAGACCACGCTTGAGATCGGCGTCCAAACCAGTTACGGAGTCAGTCCCCCGGTACAAACTTTGTCGAAGCAGGCCGCGCCGGGGATTTTTTCTATCGACTCCATCGATGGCACCGGTCAGGGGCAGGGCGCAATAGTGCATTCAGGCACATCCACGATGGCGATGATCCACAACTATCGATACGCATCCGAGGCCGCATTCCCGGGCGAGCCTGTGACAATCTACGCCACTGGCATAACCGCGCAAGACGAAATATCGATATTCGTCGGACAAACCGAGCTAAGACCGCAGTCCGTGCTTCCGGTACCAGGTATGGCCGGGGTTTACGAACTTGGCGTCACGTTACCTTGGGTGTTGCCAGACGGCGAGGAGGTCATAACCCTGTCGGTCCGAATGCCGGATGGAAGGGCAACCAGCAGTAACGAAGTTCAATTCGCAACCCAAACAGGTAGTCACCTTCGCCCGGCCGATCGGAGTAGTAGTCTCGCAGTACCGCCGGAGTGAGGCAGGTTCCGCACACGCGTTGCATGGAATGGCAGGGATCAGCTGAGGCAGCGCTTCGACCCCGATATCCATCAAACTGAACCTAACGCCACGCCGAACGTCAAGCCTGTTTTGCTGAATCCGACGACCGGAGCGGTGGTCGGGAAGTAGCCGGCTCGCGGATCGCATCGCGGTTAGCCACCGCGTGCGAGAATCAAGCGGAGTCGAACATTCATTGTCTCCCGCGACAACTGCCGCATCGGATTCACGCGTCTCCGGTTCGTTCCGCAGCCTGTTCCTGTACGATCTGTGCGACGAAATCCGGCTGGACGAACTGCGCGGATTGCTGGGGACTCCGAACGTCGTCAGGGAGCCGCAATTCCGCCATCTGGCGCCGGAGTACGTCCGGTTTGAGCGTCCTCCCGTGGCGGAGTCTCTTGCGCCGGTTCGGCTGGAAGGGGGCGAGGAGCTTCGATGCAGCATCAATTACTACGATTACGGTGTGGTCAGCCTGGAATTCGAACTACCGTTCGAGTTCGATTGGGCGGAACTGGTGTACCGCTCCGACGCCTGGATGACGGCGTCGGAACTTGAGAAAAAGTCGGCTGAAATTGTCGGCTTCTGCGTGAACAGAGTGAGTTCCGCGCTGGTGAAGCCCTACGATTATCAGCTGACGGAAGACTACTATCTCATCCATATTCGACCTCTGCCCGGCGAATCCTCAACGGTGACGGCGAACGAGTTGATTGCGCGGCACGGACAGTCTATTGCACAGATCGTGCGTGGCGAAACGTCGCCGCTTTCGGAAGAGGAAACGTCTGAGGTGCTGCATTCGCGCCTTTCCTACTTTCCCGGCGATCTTTTGGTAGTGGGCTGGACGGCCGCGTTTGTCTACGACACGGCGGAAGGCGCGGCTTCGACGATTCAACTACTGGCCTACGCGAATTCGCAGCTATTGGAATTCCGTCATTACGATCATGTTTTAACGCTCCTGCTGGCGCAGGTCTACGATGCGGCGAGCCGCGGAACCGGCTTCCTCGGCCGCTGGCGCGTGGCTGGCGAAGCGGAGCGGCTTAATGCCATCCAGCTTGATGTACGGGAACTGACGGAGCGGGTGGATAACTCGATCAAGTTTCTGAGCGACATGTTCGCGGCGCGCGTTTACCGGCTGGCGGCGGCGAGGATTGGTGTTCCGGATTACCGAAACCTGGTGGATCAGAAGCTGAATACCGCGGGGGAGCTGTATCGGTTCATGATGGATCGGTTCTACCAGGGACGGGGATTCGTGCTGGAACTAATGGTCGTAGTGATTCTGATTATCGAGTTGGTTTACCTGTTTAAAGGGAAGGGTTAGGGTACCCGGCGATCTTCACTCGTACAACAACTCCGCGTACCGCCCATCCCGCACCAACTTCTCGTATTCGGCTTTCCAGGTGTCCTTCGATCCCGCGGCCGCGATCATTACCTTTGCGAAATTCCGCGCCGCGTCCGAGAGTCCCGCTACGTATACATAGGTATTCGGCTGGCAAACCATCTCCCAGATCTCCTTCGAATTCTCCGAGATGATTCCTTCCAGATCCGGTGGTGCGTCGAAATGCGGGCGCGGACTCACGGCCTCAAACGCCTTGAACGACTTCTCGTCGTAATACAGCGACAAATCCCGCCGGACGTCATTCATATAAAGCAATTCCATGCCGGTGCGCGCGCCGTAGAACAGCCGGACCTGGCCCTTCCAGCCGCCGCGCTCTTCGTAGATATGCTTCACAAACGCGCGGAACGGCGCGATGCCGGTCCCGACTCCGACCAATATCATATTCGCCGTCGAATCCTCGGGCACGGAGAATTGCGAGCCGTACGGGCCGGCGATCTGAATCGCGTCGCCGGACTCGGCGTTGCAGAGATAGTTCGATGCCAGCCCCGGATACCGCTCCCCGCTGATCTCGTCGATATAGAAACACCGCCGCACGCAGATGGAAAACGTATCCGGCTTCCCGTTCTCGCCATGGCGGGGGCTGGCGATTGAATAGAGCCTGAAATGATACGGGTCTCCGAAATCGTGCGGACCCGGCACCAGCACGCCGATGCTCTGCCCTTCCACGTAATCCATCTGTTCGCCTGGAACCTCCAGCACGAGATGGCGGACCTCGACGGGGTCGTCCGCCGGCGTGATTCGCTCCGTCGACAGAATCGTCGCCAGCCGCAGATTACTGAAATCGTATTCGTAGAGATTCATAGTCTTCCCGCTTCCGGGCCGTCGGCCATCCGGGCCCTTGTTTCTGAGGAACGCGCGCAAGTTACGCCGCCGAACGCGGCTGAACGGGTGGTTCGTACGACGCCTGGCGCCGCGTCCGGCAGTTCTTGCGCTTCTTTCGATTTGTCGCAGTTGCCGCCATGCAGGCAGTTGGCGCAGCCATGAAGCATGTAATCGAGCATGTCGCGATCCCGCGCGCATCCGCTCTTGCGCCGCGCGAAAGCCTGAATTCCCAGCCAGACGCTCATCACAACGAAGAATCCGCCGGCGGCTTTCAACACGCCGAACAGCGCGCCGATCGCTTCATTTCCCATCGCGCTAGCCCCCGTTTCCCATGCCGCCGAAGCCCATGAACGCCATCGACAGGATTGCCGCCAGCACCAGCGTCATCGCCGTCCCTTTGGCCAGACTCGGCACGTCGGACAGCAACACGCGTTCCCGTACCAGCGAAAGCAGGACCAGCGCGGCGCAATAGCCGCCGCTCGCCGCGATCGAAAACACGGTGCTCTGTACGAAGTTATAGCCGCGCGCAGTTTGGAAAATCGGCACTGCCAGCACCGCGCAGTTGGTGGTGATCAACGGCAGATAGACGCCCAGTTCGCGGAACAGCGCCGGACTTACTTTTTTGATAAACATTTCCGTCAGCTGCACGGTGGCCGCGATGATCACGATGAACATAATGATCCGCAGATACTCGGCGTGAACAGCTACCAACAGCAGATTGACGCCGTAGGAAAGTATGTCGCTGACTGTAATAACGAACATCACGGACACGCCCATTCGCCACGCGGTTGCGAACTTCGCGGAAAGCCCGAGGAACGAGCACATCCCCAGAAAGACGCACAGCACGAAGTTGTTGATCAAAAACGCGTCGAGAAAGATATGCGTGAGCGATTCGTTGTTCATGCCCTTGCCTCCACCGCGCCCGCCATCCCGGTCTGAGCCTCCACGCGTTCCGTCGCGCGTTTTGCGCTGCGCTCTCTCCACGCCGCGAAGAACAGAAGCCACATCGCCAGCGAAATAAATCCACCCGGCGGAAGCAGGAACAGCACCCATGGCTCGAAGTTCTTACTGAACACGTGAACTCCCAGGAACGTCCCGGCCCCGAGCACTTCCCGCACCGCGCCCAGCATTGTCAGCGCGAGCGTAAACCCGAAACCCATGCCAAGCCCATCCAGCATCGACTTCACCACCGGCTGTTTCCCCGCGTAAGCCTCGGCACGCTCCAGCGTCAGACAGTTCGAAACGATCAGCGGGATGTAAGCGCCCAGCGCCAGATAGATCGGAATACTTACGGCCTTAACGAGGAAATCGACGACCGTGACGGCCATCGCCAGTATCGCGATGTAAGTCGCGATGCGCACCTGCTTCGGAATCAGCTTGCGGATCATCGAAATAAGACCGTAAGACACCACCATGACGAATGTCGTCGCGAGGCCCATGGATACCGCGTTTCTCACACTGTTGGTAATCGCCAGCGTGGGGCACATCCCGAGCACCATGACGAACACGGGATTCTGCTTCCACAATCCGTTCAGGAAAGGACTCCCTTCCGCCGTGATCTCCGGCGCACCCGTGGTGTGACAACTCACCTGATCGCTCATTACTCGCCTCTCTCAATCCTCTCCAGATTCTTCCGCACCACGGGAAGCACATCCTGCACGCTCGTCCCGATCAGCTTCCCCACCGCGCGCGAAGATATCGTCGCGCCGGAGATCGCATCTATTTCCCACACATTCTTCTTCGACCCGTGCTTCACCACTTTTACGGGGTTGACCGGCTTGCCGTCCACAATCCGCACGTCCAGATCATCGAAATTCTTCAGGAAATCCGGGTCGCTGCGCACGCGGTCGCCCAGGCCGGGCGTCTCCCGCATGTCGACCACCTTGAACCCCGTGATCGCCTGCTTCTCCGGCGAATACGAGTACATCGCGGAAATCAAATCGGCGTAGCCGCGCGCGTTCGATTCGATCACGATGCCGATCAACCTGCCCGACCCGTCGTAACCAGCGAAAAGCCGCTGGCCGCCTTCTTCGAGTCCGGGCAGAATCTTCAAATCGCCCGATGCCTGCACGCCATAGATAATCTGCTTCTGAATCCCAGGCAGGAGTTCCGCGACCGAGTCGCGCATGATGATCTCCTGGTTGTGCCGAATCCGCGCCGAAGTCGCCAGATTCGTGCCGACAATGAGAATTCCGCAAATCAACGACACGGTCCCCAGCAGACGGACCATGCGCCATCCCGGCGGCTGCGGCGCAGCCGGAGGAGGAATCAGAGTGCTCATCGAGTAGTCGCCTCCTTCGCGAACATCCGCTTCCCTTCGCCATAAGTCCGCGGCTGAGTCAACCGGTCGATCAGCGGCGAAAGCGCGTTGCCCAGCAGAATCGCGTACATCACGCCTTCAGGGAGACCGCCTTCAAACCGGATCAGCACGGTAATCAAACCCATAAGGAGCCCGTAAATCCACATCCCGCGGGGCGTCACGGGCGATGCCACCGGGTCCGTCGCCATAAACAAAGCGCCCAGCATCAGCCCGCCGGAAAACAGCACAAACAAAGGACTCGGATATTTCACCGGATTCGACAGATAATACGCGCCGCCCGTCAGCAGCGCTCCGAGCAGCATGGCCGCCGGAATCCGCCAGTCCATCATCTTGCGCGCGATCAGGTATCCGCCGCCAAGCAGAATCAGCAACGCCGAAGTTTCGCCGCTCGATCCCGCGCGCGTGCCGATAAACAATGTCCACGGATCGGTTGTCACGTGTTCGAACTTTTGCAGCATCAGCGGCGTGGCGCCGGTAAATCCATCCACACGAACCTGCGCGATCCAGTCTTTCAGCGGCGCGGCCTTCAAAAACGGCGTTGCGAGCGATGTCGGAATGAACTGGCTGAACCGGTTGAGCGCCATCGCCGGCGTGTAAGTGGTAATCGCCGCCGGAAACGCCGCCTGCAGAAAGGCCCGGCCCACCAGAGCGGGGTTGAAGACGTTGAATCCCAGCCCTCCGAAGGTCATCTTGCCCGGCGCAACGGCAATGAACGCGCCCACGACGGCCATCCAGAGCGGAAGTCCGGGTGGCAGCGTCAGCCCCAGCAGCATCCCCGTAATTACCACGCTGAAATCCCCGATGGACGTCTCGCGCCCCGCCAACCGACACGACCAGTGTTCGATCAGCACGCAAGCCGCCGTCGTCGTCGCTATCAACGCCGCGGCGCTGATTCCGAACAGCCAGACGGAGTAAAAGCACATAGGCAGCAGAGCGTAGACCACGTGGCGCATGATCTGGTCCACCGACCGACCGGAATGCAGGTGCGGCGCGGTCCGTACCTCGATTACCGTTGTTGCGGCCGTACTCATGCGCGCGCCTTCCTTTCCCGGTTCATCTGCTTGGCGACGCGGAAGTATTGCACCAGCGGGATATGCGACGGGCACACATAGCTGCAGCAGGCGCACTCGAAACAATCCATCAGGTGGTACTCGGCTTCCATTTCCTCGTAGCGATCCTTGCGCGCCAGCATCCCCAGGTGCGATGGATTCAGGTGGATCGGACAAACATCCACACACGCCGCGCAGTGGATGCACGGATAAATCCGCGAATGCCCGTTCACCTGTTCGTGGGTGAGCACCAGAATCCCCGTCACGCCCTTCGTCACCGGAATCTCCAGCGACCCCACCGCGGGCCCCATCATTGGCCCGCCGAGGATTACCGACGAAACCTGCTCCGAACAATCCGCCTGCTCCAGCGCCCACCGCAGCGGCGTGCCCAGCGCCATCAGGTAATTTCCCGGCTTGCGCACACCCGGCCCGGTGACCGTAACCACCCTTTCGATCAGCCCCTGCCGCACCGGCAGCAATTCGCCGATCTGCGCCAGTGTAGCCACATTGAACACCGCCAGGCCGACGTCGGCCGGCAGTCCGCGCGACGGGACTTCCCGGCCGAGAAGAACCTTCACCAGCATTTTCTCGGCACCCTGCGGATACTTCGCGGGCACCGATTCAACGGTTATCCCCGTCAGGCCGCGCGCGGCTTCGGCGTCAATCGCGTCGCGCAGCGCTTCCACCGCGTCGAGCTTGTTATCTTCCACGCCGATCACGGCCTTCGGCGCGCCCAGCGCCCGCATCGCGATTCGCGCGCCGTGCAGCACTGCCGCCGGCTGCTCCAGCATCACCCGGTGATCCGTCGTCAGATAAGGCTCGCATTCGCAGCCATTCACGACGACTGTATCGATCTTCTTCCCTTCCGGCACCTTCAGCTTCACGTGCGTCGGAAACGCCGCGCCACCCAGCCCGACCACGCCCGTGTTCTGCACCGCCTGTACGATCTCTTCCGGCGTCATGTGCCCGATATCCTGCGGCGCGCCATACAGCACTTCCTGGCTCGCCGCCCGGTACGGCGCGATGTAAATCGCCATAGAAAGATCGCCCCGCGCCGTGGGAGCCAGCGCGATTTTCGCCACGCGCCCCGTTGCCGGCGAGTGCATGGGAACCGAAACAAATCCAGCAGCCTTTGCAATCGGCTCTCCGCGCACCACTTCCTGGCCCTCACGCACGATGGGAATGGCCGGTGTTCCCGCATGTTGCGAGAGCGGTACCACCAGCATCGGCGCGAACGGCAACCGCCGGATCGGTAGTCCGCTGGTCAGGTCTTTGTGTTCCGGCACGTGCAGCCCGCGGTCGAGGTGCTTGTCGGCGATGAGTTCCATCAGTGACATGGTTTTCAGGCCTTGCGACGGCTCAGCTGTACTTTGCCGCCCGCCTGATCAGCTTGTCCACGTCCTTCTCTTTCGGATCGAACGGCGTCCCCGGATGAATCACTTGAGCCGTGCACTTCTCGGCCGCGCGAACGAGATCCTTATACGGACCGCCCTTCGGATTCTTGACGAACGCGTGTTTCTTCTCGTCGTAGGCGAAGATCTTCGCGTTGATCCCGATGCATTCGTCGCAGGACGTACAATTCGCCGAATCGATCCATGGCGCCACGTAATCGCCCGATGCGCCGTTGGACGCCACCGCAGCCGCGGGTGCCGCAATCGCCGCGACCGCCCCGGGCAATGCCACTCCGGAACCGCCGCCGAGCAAATCGCCGCTCGCCGCCATCTCCATCAGCCGGGCCGCAAGGCTCTGCGCAAACTCCGCCCGCACCTGATCCGCATCGGTAACGCCTGCCGGAGCGCTTACTCCCGCCAGCGACTTCAGCATTCGCCAGAAATTCCGTCTGTCTTCGCACGACTTCACCAGCGGCTCGGCCGGAATCACGCGAATCAGCTTATTCTTCGCGTTTACCGCCCAGATAAAGGGAAACTTGCCCTCTCTGTCGTCGCCGCCCAGTTCCAGGTACTCGGCCAGCGGGACCATGTTGTCGTTCCACGCGTCCCTTGGCACAGTGCGGAACTGTTTGCGGAACCGGCCTTCGGTCACGGCGAAGTCCGCAAACGTCATCGGCACAGTCATCCTGTCTTTCCGCCCCTGCTCGTCCGTGTATTCCAGCGAGTACTCCGGCCAATCTGTTTCGAGCGACGGATTCCCGTCCAGATCGAAGCATTCGGTCGGAAGAATACCCTTGTCCGGGTTGTAGCGAATCAAAGGATAGGCTCGCGATTCCACGGCAAGTTTGCTCTGATGCTCGGCCATATCGTCGGCTATCCCCTGCTCCGGCATGCACGGGCTGTAGATATTGAACAGCGCCGGCCGCTTCGCATTGATGCCTTCGATGAAGCTTTCGATCAGATGCGTTGGGTTCGAAATGCTGCCCTGCGCGACGTAGGTCGTGCGGTGCGCCATCGCCACCAGCGCGATCTCCTTGCGCACTTCCTCTTTCCCATGGAAAGCTTTCCCGTACTGCGCCATATCGGACACCTGGCCGGTGAAACCCGAAGTGCAGGCCTGCCCGCCGGTGTTCGAGTAAACCTGTGTATCCAGAATCAGCACCTTGATCGGCTTCCCGGACATCATCATGCGCGAAAGGTTCTGGAAGCCGATGTCGTACATCGCGCCATCGCCGCCTATCGAAACCACCGGCGGGCAAAGGTGCAGTTCGTCGTCGGTAAATTGCTTCCAGTCGAAGTAAGTGAAGAAGTTCTCGTGCTTCTGTTTGTTGTAACCGCTCTTCAGTTCGATCTCCGCCATCCGCACGGCCTTGAATCCATCGGCCATGTGCGCCATGTGGCCTTCAAATAAGCCCATCGCCATCGACGGCGAATCCTGAAACAGATTGTTCGCCCACGGGAACGGATACGGATTGAACGGGTAAGTCGACGCCCACACCGAAGTGCAGCCTGTCGAATTGATAATGCCCATGCTCGACCGCCCGTTGCGCCCGGTGCCTTCCACATACTGCCAGCGCAGATGCTTCAGCTTCGCCAGCAGCTGCGATACCCACCGCAGCCACTCCGCGTCGATCGTTTTCCCGCTCTTCCGCTCGTCCAGCGTCCCCGAGAAACTGGCCAGGGTCACGTCCTTATCGTGCAGTTTCGTCAGCGCGTCTTCGATGCGGTGGCTGTCGCTCAGATCCATCGTGTCGGCCAGCCTCAGACGGACATGCCGGTCCAGTTGCGCGATCAAATCGTCGATCTTCTGTACCTGTTTCACCACCCTGGGCTGCATCAGCGCTTCCACGGTCGCGGTAAACAGATGCACCACCGACTTTTCGCCGCACCCAAGGCAGGCGCCGTCGCCGCCAACCATTCCCGCGTAATTCGTCTTGTCGAGCAGCAGCGTTTCAAGCGCGCCGATCCGTTCGTCCAGGTTCTCGATGCGGATAAACTCGGCCGGCGTCGTCGGCAGCGTCTGCCAGAAATCCCAGTCCCTGCGCAGATTCGCCGTCGATTCAGGGGTCTGATCCACGGGACGCAGGGCGTCGTCGTTACAGACCTTCACGCACTCCATGCAGCCCTTGCACGTGTAAGGGTTGATGGTAATCGAAAGCAATCCGCCGGAGCCCGCCTGTTTCTTCTCCCGCACGGACCAGTAAGGCTGCGTCACGCTCAGCTTGAAATCGCCCAGCGCTTCCTGGAAAAACACCAGTTCCCGATCGAGCGCCGAGCGCTCCGCTGATTCCGGCTTCGTGCTCAACCTCGTTTGCAGAATGGCTTCGTCGAGCAGCTTCCGCACATCGGCTTTCTCGCCGGCCGCCGCCAGGCTCGTGCGAAGCTTCTGTTCCAGCGTCCGGACTGCTCGCGGCAGCTGCGTCACCTGATGGCCATTGCGTTGGATGTTCTTCAGGGCCGTCTCAAAGACCGCGCCGATGGGATGAACCAGGCCGGGAATGGCGCTATCGGGGCAAATCGTGTAGCACGATCCGCAAGCCGTGCACTTCGCCGGGTCCCACACGGGGTGCTGGAATCGCACGCCCGTCATGTCGCGAAAAATCCCGGTCGCGGCCGGGATGAAACTCAGTGCCGCAAACGGATCGGCCAGATTGTCGTTGCCCCGCCCGGAAATATAGAAGCTGCCCGTCTGCTCCCAAAAGCGATGAATGTCGGTGGTCAGATCCGAACTGCCCAAACGCTGTTTCAGCATGACCGGCAAATCCACCGGCTTGCGAATCACGGCATTGGCCGATGCGATCTTCTTCTCCGCGATTTCGTGAATTTCGTCGAAGCCGCGCCGGACAACCCGGATGTTGTCTTCCACCACGCGCGCGCCTTTGCTCCCGAACTTATGTTCCAGCTGCGATTTGATCGCCTCAAACAATTGCTGTTCGCCCAGCTTCGCCGTCCGCATCACGGGCGACGCCGCGAAAAATGCACCCTGAAACGCATTGCCCTGCATGCGGAACTGTAGTTCGGGATCTGTCGCTTCCTCGCGCGCGATCTTGAATGCGTCCAGATAGAACACGTGAATCTGGTTATCGATGATGATTTGCTGAAATCGTTCCGGAATCTGCCGCCAAACGTCGTCCGCCGATTCAAGTGCGCTCTGCACCACGAACACGCCGCCCTTCTTCAACCCCGCCAGCGGATTGGAATGCTGGAACACGTTCGGATCGGGCGACAACACCACGTCCACATAAACGTAATCGCAGTTAATCGGAATCGGCTCCGGCGCGGCGGACAGATAGTAAGTGGTCGGCTGGCCTTTCTTTTCCGATCCGTACTTCGGATTCGCCTTGATGTGGTAACCCAGCAGATCGAACAGCGTGACCGCCAGGTTCTTCCCCGTCGTAATCGCGCCCCACCCTCCCACCGAGTGCATTCGCACCGTGATGCTGTCTTTCGGCAGCAGGTTCGGATTCTCGCTGCCGTGAATCGCCAGCTCTTTTACGCTGCGATAAGAATCCGCGACCTGAATCTGATGGATTTCCTGTTTTGGCGTAAACGCCTTGTCGTGAATGAAATCGATCGAAAGGTAGTAGAACCGCTTGTGGCCACCCTTCGGCAGCATATTCTCGATCGCGCCGATAATGCCTTCCGGCTGCAGATCCCGGCTGCCCAGGCCGTAGGAACCCGAGTAAATCGGCGGAACGTCGCCCGGCCGGCTGTAAATCGCATGGTCCGGATACGGAAGCGAACCGTTGGCAAACGCCCCGTTTTCAACGCATCTGCTGACGGTCGCCCGGAATTCCCGCGCCAGCGGCAGATCGGCCGCGAGCGGCTGATCCACTCGCTCCAGAATCGCTACACCCTTGCGGCCCTTCAGAATCGCGCCCAGCAAATCGCCCGGAAACGGCCGGAACATCGTCAGATTCACCACTCCGACTTTGATCTTCCGCGTCGCCCTCAGATAATCCGCAACTGCCTCGGCCGTGACGATCATGCTCCCCTGCCCCGCGATCACATACTCGGCGTCCTCCATCCTGTAAGTGGCCACGCGGCTGTAACGCCGCCCCGTCAGTTCATAGAAATCGTTCATCGCGTTGTTCGCGATGTCCGCAATGTGCGCAAAGAAAAACGGCCGCTGCGCCGCGACGCTCTGCATGTAAGCGTCCTGGTTCTGCACGGTCCCGATCATCACCGGGTTATCCACCGTCCAAAGCTCCGGAATCCTGCGGCGCTTGTTTCCGAACAGAATCCTCTGCGCCGGCGTCGGCGTATCGATAATGTCGTCCGGCCGCCCCAGATACTGAGCAATCAGATCCCGCTCCGGCACCATCATCGATTCGATCAGGTGCGTCGTCAGAAACCCGTCCTGCGCACAGATCCCCGGCGTCAGAGCCAGTTCCGCAATCCGGTGCGAGATGATGTTCAGATCGCAGGCTTCCTGTCCGCTCTTCCCCATCATCTGGAAGAAGCCAGTGTCGTCGATGCAGTGATAATCGTCGTGGCCCGCGTGAACGTTGAGCGTGGACTTTGTCATCGCCCGGCAGCCCATGTTCAGCACATAGGTCAGGCGCTTGCCAACCGCCGCATAGAGCGATTCGTGCATGTAAGCGATGCCCTGGCCGGATGAAAAGTTCGCAGCCCGTAAGCCCGTCATCGAAAGCCCCGCGGTTACAGCGGCAGCGGCATGTTCGCCTTCCGGTTCGATGAAGATCAGCGGCCGCCCCGAAATATTGATGTGACCCTTGGCCGACTCTTCGGCCCAATATTCGCCCATCTGCGTCGATGGCGTAATCGGATATGCGCCGGCGGCGTCGGTTGACTCCCGCTCGCACATAATGACGGCGGTATTGCCGTCCACTGCCTGCCGGATTCCGGGGTACCGGAATTCACGTTGTGTGCTCATGCTATCTGTTCACCTCGACCTTTCGGTCACCTGTATGACTCCCGCGCGCCGCCGGCACCGGCAGCTCCGCGAGTTCCACCGGCCGCGGAGACTTGCGCGTGATCTTCTTCGCGTCCAGTCCCTTCACCGGTCCCTTCTTCTCATCGACCCAGACGATCGCGCCTGTCGGGCACCGCTGTATCGGTACAGCCGAGGCCCGACTGTTTCCGGAATAATTCACCACCGCAAGATTGTTGACAATCGCGATCAACCCCGCCGGCGCGTCCGCCGCGCAACGCCCGCAGGCCGTGCAGGCCACTTCGCATTCGGCCTCCGCAAGATCGCCGTTCAAAAGATTTCTGCACGCGACCCACAACCGGTGGCTAACTCCATGCAGTGAGAACAACCCCTTCGGACAAACCTCCACGCAATCCCCGCATGCCGTGCATTTGCTCTCGGCAACCACCGGCAATCCGTACGCGCTCATCTCGATAGCGTGGAATTCGCACACCCGCTCGCAATCGCCCAGGCCCAGACATCCCCAGCTGCAACCCTTGCCTCCGCCTGAAACCAGCGCCGCCGCTCGGCACGATTCCAGTCCCGCGTAGTGCGCCTGTTGAACGGCGACGTTGCTGCCGCCCGCACAAGCGAGCCGCGCCACGCGCTTCTCGTGCGAGCCGGCGTCCACTTGAAGAAACTGCGCGATTCGTGCAATTCCCGCGGGACTGCTGACCGTGCATTTCCCCGGCTGGATTTCACCTCTTACCGCCTTTTCCGCGAAGGCCCGGCATCCAGGACAACCGCACGCGCCGCAATTCGCCAGCGGCAGCATCTGTTCCACCTGATCGATTCTCGGATCTTCCCAGACGTACAACTTCTTGTCTGCGATGGCGAGTACAATGGCAAGCAACACGCCCAGGCCGCCCATCAGGGCCGCCGCAATCAGAAACTCAGAAAGCATTGTCCGGACCTTCGATCCGTTCGTTGACGGGGCGGCGTAGGCAAATTGCGCGATTCGACACAGACTGCTGCGCGAAACAGAGCACCGTGGCGCGACCGGTGCGTTCACCCCTTTTAATTGGACCGTTGACGATCATTTTCCGAGGCTAACGGAGCAAGCATCTGGCCAACCCTCTGGCAGCCGGAATGCTCTTATAGGTCCTAAGTCCAATGAAGCTCCCCTGGCGCAGAACAATCCTCTCCACCGCGGTCGTCGCAGGTCTCATCGCCCTGCGCTTTGCATCGGGTACCGCACACCTGGGAACCGGTACGCTCCAGCCAGAAACTTCGGGTTTAATAAAGATCGAGCGTTCGCTCATGGGGACGCTGTGGAACATTGAGGTCGTCGATCACGGCCGTCCCGACGAAGCCCGCAGGGCGATAGACCGCGCCTACGGTGAGCTCTCGCGCATCGACGACCTGATGAGCGAGTGGAAGCCCGAATCGCCGATTTCGCAAGTCGATGCGGCTGCTGGCAAGAATGCGGTGGAAGTCCCCGCCGAGCTTCGCGAAATCATTGAGCGCAGCATCCGCTACAGCGAAATCACCGAAGGTACGTTCGACGTCACCTGGCGAGGCATGGGAAACATCTGGCACTTCGACGACGCTTTCGTGGTGCCTTCGCAAGCCGCCGTCGCAAAGGCGAGAAAGAACATCAATTACCGCGCCATCCGCATCGAAGGCCACAGCATCTATCTCCCCGCGGGCATGAGCATCGGCCTCGGCGGCATCGCTAAGGGCTATGCGGTGGACCGGGCGGCTCTCGTGTTAAAACAGACGGGCTTCAACGACTCCGTGGTGGATGGCGGCGGCGACGTTCTGCTCTCCGGTACGAAGAACGGCCAGCCGTGGCATCTGGGCATACAGGACCCGCGCCGCGCACACAGCCAGATTCTGGGCGTTGCCGCCGTCTCCGATATGGCGCTTGTCACCTCGGGGGATTACGAGCGTTTCCGCATCGTGAACGGCGTCCGTTATCACCACATCATCGACCCGCGCACCGGTTGGCCTGCGACAGCATCGATATCAGTCAGCGTGATGTCGAAGACCGCGGAGCAAGGCGTCGTTCTTGCGAAAGGGATCTTCATGCTCGGTCCGGAGAAAGGACTGGCACTCGCGAGGGCGCAGGGCGTGGAAGCGATGGTGGTCGATCCGGACCAGAAGCAGTATCTCACCGAGGGCTTCAGACGGTCGTATCAAGCCGAGTAAACAAGGAGTTTGATCGCGATACTCTACTCGATGCCCTCGGAATCTATCGGATTCCAAACGCGGTGGAGATCAAGGACAAATCCCTCAACAGGGCCTTCACCGGCAACTGACTCGGCATTCAGGATCGTTTCGGGTTCACAGTCCGGCCTGTAAATCTCGACCGCTTGCCGTTCGGGATCGACCAGCCAGGCGAGCGCCGCGCCGTTATTCACCCATTCACACATCTTGGGACGCACCCGAGACAGACTGTCGTCGGGAGAACGCAATTCGACGACAAAGTCCGGCGCGAAGCGCGGGAACCGCGGCCTCCTTTTGCGGTCCCACGCAACGTCCGGGGCGCGGCGCGCTCCATTCGGCAGGACGAACCCGCCGGACGATTCCGTCACCCAACCCCGCTTGTGCGTGAGCGACCAGTTGCCGAGCTGCCGGAAAATCTCGCCGACGCGAGCCGATGTCTGGAAGTCGCTGGCCGGCATGATGAGGATATCTCCTGCGGCGGAAACCTCGATTGCATGGTCGGGATACTGCGCACAGAACTCAACGAACTCGTCGTCGGTCATGGGCGGCGATGTCAGGGTCGCAGGAGGGAATGCTTCGTCGATCGCCAGAGTCATTCGATTATCTTCATCCCGAGTTTAGCCCACCGGGGCAGGTGCAAACGCGCCGCTCCGGGCTGGGTGGCCGGAAGCCCTCACACCGCTGCCGCGCGCAGCGGCGGACCGTTGTACCAGTGGCGGCCATCCTTAGTGAGCAAGTCATCGGCATCCGCCGGGCCCCAGCTGCCAGCCGGGTAGTTGGGAAACTCCCTCGGATCCAAAGCGCCCCAGACGTTCAGGATCGGCGCAACCACGTGCCATGCCGCTTCCACCATGTCGGAGCGCTGAAACAGGGTGGCGTCGCCGAGCATGCAATCGTACATCAGACGCTCGTAGCCGGTTTGCGGCGCCACGTTGAAGTAGTCCGCGTAATTGAAGGCCATATCCACGCCGCCCAAACGGACGACGGGGCCAGGGATCTTCGCGCCGAATGTCAGGGAGATGCCTTCGTCTGGCTGCAAATGCAACACCAGTCGGTTGGGCTCCAGCTTTTCGACCGCCGTCTTACGAAACAGCACGAACGGCGCGCGTTTGAACTGGACGACGATCTCCGTCACCCGATTTGTCATCCGTTTTCCGGTGCGCACATAGAAGGGAACGTCAGCCCAGCGCCAGTTGTCGATATAAAGCTTCAGCGCGGCGTAAGTCTCGGTGCGCGACGCCGGGGCGACCATCGGTTCCTGGCGGTATCCCGAAACGCCATGGCTCGGGCCGTACTGGCCGCGCACCGTTCGCGTAAGCACATCGCGGTCGCTGAAGGGCTGCAGCGCTTTCAGAATCTTAGCCTGTTCGTCGCGGACGACGTTGGCGTCGAACGAGACCGGAGGCTCCATCGCGGTCAGGCAGACCAACTGGAACAGGTGATTCGGCAGCATGTCGCGCAGCGTACCGGCAGTATCGTAGTAGCCGCCGCGCTTCTCCACGCCGACCGTTTCCGCCGCCGTGATCTGGATGTGATCGATATAGTTGCGGTTCCAGACAGGTTCGAAGATGCCATTCGAAAACCGGAAGGCCAGAATGTTCTGAACCGTCTCTTTACCCAGATAGTGGTCGATGCGGTAGATTTGTCGCTCCTGGAGGACCTTTCGGATCTCGACGTTCAGAGCGCACGCGGAGTCGTAATCGCGGCCGAACGGCTTCTCGATAACGATCCTCCGCCAGAGTCCGTTATCCTCATGGACCAGGCCGGCATCGCCGAGTTGGTTGATACAGGTAGCAAAAAAAGCCGGCGCTGTGGCGAGGTAATAGAAGTAGTTTCCCCGTGTTCCGTGCTCCTTATCCGCTTCACCCAACGTGGTCTTCAGCCGCTGGAACGCGGCGGCATCGGTGAAATCGCCCGATACGTAGTACAGACGGCGGACGAACCAGTGCCAGATATCGGGATCGACGCGGCCTGTGGCGAACTGCTTGATCTCTTCCGTGCAGAGGTCGCGGAACTGTTCCGTCGTCATTTCGGGCCTGGCGAAGCCGACGAGAGCGAATTCGCGCGCCAGGAGGTTATCTTTGGCCAGATTGTAGAGCGCGGGGATGAGCTTGCGTTTGGTGAGGTCGCCCGATGCGCCGAAAATCACCATCGTGCAGGGATCGGCCGGGTCGCCCGCGAATTTATCGCCCGCCGCGGCGACGATTTCATTTTCCATGGATTTACGCGCCTGCTTTCTTTTCGAGATGGCCGCCGAACTGGAACCGCATGGCGGAAATGATCTTGTCGGCGAATTCTTCCTCGCCGCGCGAACTGAACCGCTGGTACAACGCGGCGCTGAGAACGGGCGCGGGAGCGGATTCGTCGATGGCTGCCTGAAGCGTCCATCGGCCCTCGCCGGAATCTGAGACGCGCCCGGAAAAACGTTCGAGGCCGGGTTCCGCGAGCAGAGAGATTGCCGTCAGATCGAGCAGCCAGGAAGCCACCACGCTGCCCCGCCGCCAAACCTCGGCGATGTCGGCGAGATTGAAATCGTACTGGTAGTGTTCGGGATGCCGCAAAGGTGTGGTCTCGGCGTCCGTCTCCTGCGATTGCTTGCCCGCGTTGGCTTTGTGAAGGATATTCAGCCCTTCGGAATAAGCGGCCATCATGCCGTATTCGATGCCGTTGTGGATCATTTTGACGAAATGACCCGCGCCGGGGGGACCGCAGTGCAGATAGCCTTCTTCGGCCGTTCCGCCCGCCTTTTCGCGGCCCGGCGTGCGGTCGACATTGCCGCGCCCCGGAGCGAGTGTTTTGAAGATCGGATCGAGATGCTGAACGATGGCAGGCTCGCCGCCAATCATCTGGCAGTAGCCGCGCTCGAGTCCCCAGACGCCACCGCTGGTGCCGACGTCGCAGTAGTGCATCCCCTTGGCCTGAAGGTCGCCGGCTCTGCGAATGTCGTCGATGTAATACGAGTTTCCGCCGTCGATGACGACATCGCCTTTGTCGAGGCGCGATTCGAGATCCGCGAGAGAGCGGTCGACCACGCCCGCCGGAAGCATGAGCCAGACCGCGCGGGGCGTCTTCAGCTTCGCTATGAAATCGTCAAGCGAGTCCGCCCCGGTGGCTCCCGCTCCCGCGAGTTCGGTCACGCTGCTCCGATTCATATCGAAGACCACGCAGTCGTGGCCGCCCTTCATGAGCCGCCGGACCATATTGGCCCCCATGCGGCCCAAACCAATCATTCCCAGTTGCATTTGTCGTTTGTCCTTTTCGGCCCGGAGGCGTTCTTCCGACTTTGCGGCCAATGAGCCTGTGCTATTTTAATCCGGCCCGGCTGGCAATTCCATGAATATCATGTGTCGATGTCGTTTCCGTCCGCGAGCCACGGTCGGGTTCGTGCGCGAAGTCTCAGTGCGCGCGTGAATGCTCGCACGGGAGCCGGAATCCCTGTCGGCAAAAACCGGGTGGACCCGAAGACGAAGTATGCGTCGTGGGTGAGCGGCTCGCGCTCCCGCCCGGCCCGTCAGGCATTGCCGCGCGTGGTTCGCATGACCCGGTCGGTTGCGCGGCTGGTCATGAAGTACGATACCGTTGACTGGTATTTTTGCCCATGAACCTTCTCGATCTAGTCGTCGGCAAGCCCATTAAAACCAGCGACGAACGCGCGGAGCAGATAGGTTCGGCGCAGGGCATCCCGATTTTTGGCCTCGACGCGCTCAGCTCCGCGGCTTACGGCCCGGAAGCCGCTCTGAGCCTTCTGATTCCTCTTGGCCTTGCCGGTGTCCGATACATCGTGCCGATCAGCGCAGCCATTATCGCGCTGCTCGTTATCGTCTACTTCTCTTACCGCCAGACCATCGCAGCTTATCCCTCGGGCGGTGGTTCCTATACGGTGGCGCGCTTCAATCTCGGTCCCGGCGCCGCTCTGCTCGCCGCCGCAGCGCTGCTGGCGGACTACATCCTGACGGCTGCGGTGGGAATCTCGGCAGGTGTTGGCGCGCTCGTGTCGGCTGTTCCGTCCCTCTTGCCTCACACGGTGGTCATCTGCGTCGGAATCCTGATAGTCGTCACGGTCCTCAACCTTCGCGGAGTGCGCGATGCGGGTACTGCTTTTGCGATTCCGACTTACCTTTTTCTCGGCACGCTTCTCATCACTATCGCGGGCGGAGTTCTTCGCGTCGCATTCAGTGGCGGACATCCGGTGCCGGCGTCCCCGCTGCCGCCACCACCCAGGATGACCGAAGCCATCAGTTACTGGCTGCTCCTGAAGGTCTTTGCGAGCGGCTGCACGGCCCTGACCGGAGTGGAGGCCGTCAGCAACGGCGTGAAGGCCTTCCGCGAACCGGCGGTGGATAACGCCAGGCGAACCCTTACCGTGATTATTTTTCTCCTGGCAGTGCTGCTGGCCGGGATTTCGTATCTGGTAAATGTCTATGGCATCGCCGCAACCGATCCCGGCGCGCCCGGTTACCAGAGCGTCCTCTCCATGCTGACAGCCGCCGTTTTCGGGAAGGGCGTCTTTTACTACCTGACGATGGGTTCCATTCTCTTCGTTCTTTCGCTTTCCGCCAACACGGCTTTCGCGGATTTCCCCCGCCTCTGCCGGGCCATTGCGCAAAACAATTATCTGCCGCACGTTTTCGGCTACCGCGGGAGGCGCCTCGTTTACACGTGGGGCATCGTCGCTTTGGCGCTGCTGTGCGGCGGGCTGCTGATTCTTTTCGGAGGCGTCACTGATCGGCTGATCCCGCTCTATGCCGTCGGCGCGTTTCTGGCGTTCACGCTTTCCCAGGCAGGCATGGTGGTGCACTGGCGGAAAAACCGCGGCCCGAACTGGCTGCAAAAAGCGGTTGTCAATGGGTTTGGCGCGTTCGTCACGGGCATCACCGTCGTGGTGGTGTTGGTGGCGAAATTCGCCGATGGCGCGTGGATCACCATCATTTTCATACCGCTGACGATCGTTTTCTTCGCCGCTATCCGCCGCCACTACCATTCGGTGAGAATGATTACTTCGTGCAGGGTTCCGGTCCGTCCGCCCGGCGCGGATGAATCGCCGATTGTCGTCATAGCGGTCGATCACTGGAACGACATCACGCGCCGGGGAATCGAGTTCGCGGCGCGTCTTTCGCCGGACGTAGTCGCCATCCATATCGAACCCACCGAGGAGCACCCCGAACCGCTTGAGACGGACTGGAGCCGCTTCGTCGAGCGGCCTTTTCGCGCCGCCGGCAGGGAGCCGCCGAAGCTCCACGTGATGCCGTCCCCTTACCGATTCATTATTGTGCCCATCGTTCAGTTCGTTCTGGAGCTTTCGAAGGCGCACCCCGAAAGGAGCATCATTGTAGTCATACCGGAACTCGTGGAAGACAGATGGTACGAATACTTCCTGCACAATCAGAGGGCGCGTCTTCTGGAGTGGGTGCTGCTTGCCAGGGGCAATGAGCGCATCTTTACGGTGAGCGCGCCGTGGTACGTCGGAGCGCGGACCCAACCGGGGACGCCGAAGACATGACGGCCAGCCCCTGTCTGTATGCCCTGCGGTAGCCGAAGCGCACGGTGCATTAGCTGAGCGCTCTCACCGCCGGCGTTCTCCTGGGGAGTGGAATTCGTGAGTTACGTTCGATCAGTTTTCCTGCGCCGCGGCGTGTCCAACCTTCCGCCCAACATCCGCGCTCCCGACTCGCCAGCCGAACCTCCACCTGCCTGATCTCTACCTTTCTTTTCCTCCGACCACAAGAGCCGGCTGCCCCCTTTTTGACCCGGGTCATTGTTGAACGCTGCCCGATCCTCGTTCCCGCTTCCTGATTCCCGCAAAACCTCAAAATAAGTCCTGCGAATGTCCCTCTCCCTCATTTCCGAATCGCATGCTGGAAGTACCGCACCGGGAACGCCTATTCCTCTTTGTCATGCGAAGTTTCCGGGTTCTGGCAGGCAAGAAAAGCATCGCGTCGAATACAAGCGTGTACACTGGAAGGATCGGGCTGTAGCGCAGCCTGGCTAGCGCGCTTNNTTGCTTGGGGTGCAAGAGGTCCCGGGTTCAAATCCCGGCAGCCCGACCAAACCCTTCAATCAGATGCGGGAGCTTCTTCCGGCTCCCGCGAAGCCACTGTAGATGATTTTGTAGATGTGGATTTTCGGCAGCTTTACGTCGTGTATTACTTGCGGCTTAACACGCACGAGGTCTGGGATTCGAATCCCTGCGGGCCCACCATATCCCATTGGAAACGTCAATCGGTTGCCGGGACTGTTACGGCTGAGTGCGCTTCGTTGCACGACGACCGTAGTCAATTCTTTAGATACGGGAAATGTCCTTGACGGCTAGCGTGATCCCTCGGCAGAGCACATACTCATTTGAAATTCGGGCAGCCATCGTCGGCGAAAGTGTCTTCAGGGTACGAATCCTTCGTATTCAAATGATCGGCTAGGGGCGCCGGAAGCGAGTCGTCCGGAAACGGATCGAAGTGCGGCCCGCGCGGCACGTCGAACCCAAGGCTCTGCGGCAGAGCGTTTTCCTCTTCAACTGGCATCGACGCCTGAGCGCTTGCCCGAACCAACGTCGCGCTTCGGAAGTCTTTCGTTTCTAAAAATCGCATCTGTCCACCTCGTTTGCCAGCCCCCGGCCTTATCGGAGGCAGAGATGGAATTAGCAAGTGGGAGTTCTTCCGCTTCGCCGACGACGCGTGGACAGCGTCACCGTACTACTCGTTTACAGTTCCATCCGTTAAGGACACTCCTAACAACTTGGCCGAATTTGGATTGATCGCACTTCGAGCGTGATACCGGAGGATCTTGATCACGCTCTTAAGCAGGGTGGCTCCGAACTTTCGGGAATATCTTCCAGTCGTTGCCGGGGGCCGAGGACCGGCAGCGGAAGATTCTGGGCTTCGACCAGGAGAAGTTCTCCAGCAGCCACATCCTTTGTATAGGGGCGGGCGGGATCATCTCCAACATCGCGCCGACGCTCTGCCGGAAAGGCATCGGAAAGATTACCCTGCTGGATGACGATCTGGTCGAGGCCAGCAACCTCAACCGCCAGCGGTTCTACCCCAAAGACATCGGAAAGAACAAAGCGCTGGCGCTCGCCGAAAATCTCCAGCCCGAGTGCATCGCCGCAACTGAAATCAGAGGCTATGCGTTTCGGCTGGAGGAGGCACCGGAGCACGGAATCGATCTGGGGTGCGACCTGGCGATCTGTGGTGTGGACAACAATCCCGCACGCATGATCGCGAGTCAATTCTTTCGCTGTTTGGACATTCCGGTGATTTTCTCAGCGGTTTCGGCTGATGCTGATCACGGCTACGTGTTCGTGCAAGAAAAAGGTGGCCCAACGATCAGCAGCGTGTTCCCCGACATGGTTAACGACGACCGTTACCCGTGTCCCGGGGCGCCCGCCATTGCGGATATATTGCAGACGGTGGGAGCACTCTCTGTGTACGCAGTTGACACGCTTCTCACGTCGCGTAGGCGCTATTGGAACTACCGAAGGGTAAGCTTGGCGTACGCTTCGCTGGATGGCTCAGCCGTCCTGCAAAGCCGCGCCGACGAATTGCGCTAACGCCGACCCCTCAGTTGCATTCCGGCAGAGATAGCAAGTTATCTGTCCAAACCTTGTCGGCGAAAGTTTGGACGAACTTCGTACCGTTGGAATGTTCTCGCGTGCCAACGTATGCCTTGTTTCCAGCACGGTCCAGCACATAGGCCGTGCCGTTTTCAGTCTTCATCCAATCGTAGATCTGGAGACGGGTATTCTTGCCAGTTTTCCCGGTGGCTTCGTTTGTCCATCCGAGATTGTCAATGGCGTGGTGTGGATCCTGATGGTAACCGCCGGATTTGTTTATGCACGTTATTCGTATTGCCATAATGTTCCTTTCCTCGTCGAGCGGTTAGTTTACCCACTCAATCTTGTTACATTTAATGAAAAAGTGACTCTTGCAGGCGTCGTCTTTCAGCCAAATTGAGGGATTGAGCGAGAGGGAGCCTTTCTTGGACACAACCGCCCATACTGGATATTGCGTACGGACCAGATTCAAGTCAATTCTTCTCTTGCAGCCACACGGACAGTCGAGTACCGCCCGTTTGTCGAAGTCCCCTTGGCGCACGAGATAGATGTCCGCGCCGATCTTGGCCGGAATCGCGGTCATCGACTCAACGGCGATAACTCGCCCAACCTTAGACCGGCGCCGACGCTTTTTCCACCAGTTTTTCAAATTCCCCATCATTCCGGCCTCCAAGTCTGGTCGAGGAACCGCACACGGTCACCCTTTGCCGTTAATGATGAGTCCGAGCAAAAACAAGTAGGATCTACGAGTGCACCGGGTGTTCGGACGACGGTCTCATCGAATCGCAGGATTAGTTCTCCGAGGTCGTAATCGTCCCCCTTGAATCCAGTTAAACGTTGCAGAAATTCAGCAACCGCAAACGCCGCGGTCGCAGTGGTGAACGGAATCACTGCGGGTTCGGCGCCCGGCAATTCCGGGATGTACCCATCGCGCCGCTGCTGTTCGGCCTCCTTTGGCGAGAGTTCTTGTAGGATCTGCTGCTGAACATCTTCGGCGGTTATCTGCTGTCGGCAGTAAAGACATGGCTTACCCGGCATCAGAGTTGTTATTCTGCCGGGGATGGCCGAGATCTTGCCATTTTTGGATTCAATCTTGACGCCAAGATCAATAACCGGCACGCAATACTCGATACTGAAACGGGTCAGCACCGACCGTCCCCAAGCATCATCCGTGCAGCCAAAGATCGCATCGCAGTCCCGAAAACATTTCATGACTGACGCGTACGTAATGGGCTTGCTCAAGTGTTTAACGACCGTACCTAGGCCTATCTGGCGGGCCATTCTTGACGCAAGGGCGGACTTCTCCATTCCCACATCGTTCACTGCGGAGCCATAGACCCGACTCACATTGGAACTCTCAAGATCCTGTCCGTCGGCGATTAGGATTCTTCCGACGCCGAGGCGAACGAGTTGCTCGAAGACGGAAGAGCCGGTTCCCCCTGCTCCTACAACCCCGATAGTCAGCCCTTTGAGAAGTGGCAGTATGTCTGCGCCGAAGGCTCGGACCTCGCGATCATGAAAGCTGGTGTCGATTGAGCGGTCAAAACCGCCCCGTGGATAGAAACGAAATCGCGGCCCAATCACGCGCACGAGATCGATAGACTCGTAGCTTCCTCCGTCCAGCCAAACCCGTCCTCGTGGCAGTTGGGGATCGCTGAAAACAAGGCTTGCGTGTATGGAATTTGGAGTATCAATCCGGTTGTATGCGGTCCGGAAAAGACCACGCTCCTCCAATTCGTCTTGTTGGGAATGATCAGTTACGCCCGGTGGGTGGCTGTGGACGAACACGAAGCTCGCGTTCTCTTGGTCAGCTCTTTTCATAACCGGCAGAAAAGAGGATGCGGCGATACTGAGGTGATGGCTCGATTGCTCAAGAAGTTCGGAATCCAGCACGGGGATCGTCTCCCTGACGATCAACCTGGTTTCCTCCTCCGTTCGGGAAATACCGCACAGCAAAAAAGCAGCCCTCTCTGCGCGCAAACCAGCCGGAAATAGCTGCGCGACTAGATGTTGATACTGCTTTTCCAAGAATGTGATGGTGTAACGCATTAAAGTCCTTCCTGTAGTTCGCGCCGAATAATTCCGAGAAACGTCCGCAAATTGTCCTTCCCCGGACGCCATTGGGCTGAATCAAGATGACGCGACCACCGTTGCCACTGTCGGCCGTCAAAGTTAACATCGAAAACATCGGCTTGGGGCGGATAACTTCCGTTTGTCAGTCTGACGTGGGGATTCGTCCAAAACATGTCGGGCTTGGCCATCGGGAAGTTGGGCGGCAGACGCAGCAGGACGTCACAGGTCGTTGGTGTGTAGCGGGATGCCAGCATGAAATTCCGAATGAGGACGCAGATGAAGCCTGCGTTTTGGGCAACTGCAAAATCGTAACCCTTGTCTTGAAGGTGCTGCTGGTCCTCCCCGGCCAGCAGCACCTGCGCAATAGCAGCGTTACTCAAGATGTCCTCCCGGTGTCACCTTCCCGGGCGTCGAATAAAACTTAGCGTGCTCGTGAACGTGAATGGCTTTGTGATCGTTAGGGATAGGCTCATCCTCCCGGGGACCCGGCGTCTCCCGGTAAAGCGTCCAGCCATTCTGGACCTTACCCAGAATATAGAGCGCTGCCCCGGTCGTTTCCGCCGGGGTCTTCAGATGCTCCCGGTCGATGATGATTTCGACTTCTCGATTGTGATGACTTTGCTTTTCAATTTCTTCGTGATTCATATAATCCTTTTCTGCTCTATGCAGCGTTTAAGTCAGTGCAATGTATGCATACGATGCGAACACTTAGGGTAAAAAATTTTACAGTGAGAGTTGTCCGTCCTCCTTTGCCGGATAGAGAGATTCCAGCCTTATGCGGGATACCGCCGGATTAACCTCGAACAGATCGGCTATCGACCGAACCGCAGACTCATACCGGGCCGGGTCAATCCGCTTACCCCCGAGAACGCCGACCGGCACGAGGAACGGCTCACTCGCCATCTCCACAAGTGATCGCGGCATCAGCAAATGACCCATGGCAACATTTGCCTGATATTCCCACCACTCTCCGCCGTAGTTTTTTCGGTCTTCCCCAACCCTACACAAGACTTTCGGTACACCGGATTCTGAGCAGTCTCCGAACAACGGAGTACCGGAAGCAACTGCGAACAAATAGGTATGGAGTAGGCCGTGACCGGCCTCATGCGCGATGGTGCTGCGGACCCGGCGCTTAGCGGAAGTGCTCGTGTCAGTATCCAGCGTTGATGAGACGTAAACACCCTGAACACCACTCGACCCAAATTTTGTCAAACCGAGAATACCCGCAGCGAGATCTGCGGATTCAACTACGACGTTGAAACGCTTCTCGACGAATCGCTCGACGCGCACGGCCCCGGGCCGGGAGGGAAGAAGACTAGACTTGCGGAGCTCGTCTAGACAAATATTCTCGATCTCACTATCAGTGAAGAATGGCCTCTCAGAGAAGGGGCCTCGGCTGGTTCGTAGGGTTTTCATTTGTCCTCCCCTTTCTTACCAGCGTCTTTCCCCTCTGCCCATTTTAGAATCTGCTCCGACGAAACGTTCATTTCAACAGCCTTCCGAAGTGCGAAGCCCAAGGCCGGATCCTGCCGCATGGCCCGTCGCAGTTCCTCAACCGGAATACGGTTGTCCAGCCGTTGCAATTCATCAAAGGCAACACCCAAAACCTGCGCCATTTTCTGGAGCAGATCTTCCGACGGGTTCCGCCGCCCATTCTCGATATCGGAAATATGGGCAGGAGAAATGTCCCCAAGCTTTCTCGCGAATTCGCGGAGCGAGATATCGTGCCGATCTCGCAGTTCGCGAACGCGTTCGCCAAGTTCGTTCATATCGTCAGCATACACTGCGTACAAAACCATGTCAAGCCACTCCCGGGGAAATTGTTCTATCGGACTTTTTTATATAAAAAAGTGTTGACTTAAAAGATTGTCTATGTGATAAATGGACTTATGGGACGTACCGGTCGACCGAAGCATCTGTCGGGCGAGGAACGTACCACCACGATCATGTTCAATGTCGCCACGCAAGAGGCGATTTTAAATCTCCAGATTCGACGACTCCGGTCCACTGGACGGAAGCCGACACTTCGTGATTTAGTTCGAGAAGGGGTCGATGCCCTTCTGCGGCAAGAGGGTTTGGAGCCACTACCATCGGTTTCTTCGGAGCCGTTGGGGACCGTTATTTCAATCAGCAAAGCTGCCAGTTGATAATGGCAGGTAATCCCCAAGGAACCGAGATGACCTACGACCTGCAACTCGGAATGCTCGCGACACAAGCGATGAGCCATCTGCTGACCGCCGAGGCGAATCAGGATGACGTGGAATTTCGCCGGTTTCTAACCGCAAGCGCCGAGTTTTGCAGAGCGATACAATCCAATGTGGTCGACGTCTCTACTCCCACTTGTGATGCGACCGACGCAGGTGCGTTCATCTCCGCAGTCATGAAAATCTCCGTGCCTAAGTCCTCGGAAGCAGATCGTGACCGTCTGCGGCTAATTGAAGCGATTCAGCCGCTCATAGATCGCGTGCTTCTTGAGGATCGGCGACCCGACTTAACGGAGCAACTCCAGATTGCTGAAGTACTCTACACATCGTCTGCTGCCGATTTTCGGTAAAGGCTCCCCCGGCACAAATCTATGACTGCCGGCCCATTCGTTCCTACTTCATCAGCGCAGCTAAAGTTCCTTTTAGGTACGAGCGCCGAGAATCTCATTCGTCTTGAGAGCATTCTAATCCGACGAAAAGAATTGGGATCGGCACCGGAGTTCCAAGCAATAATAAATGCGATGTTGGGCCATTGCTCAAATTACAGGCAACATTACCTTCAGCACGCACCCACCATCATCAAGGTCCTGCAGGATGCTCCGATCTCGCCGATTGAAGAGATCGGATTGAAAACGCTTTTTAGGAACTGCATCGGTACCTTTCTCGTTCTCCACGAACTGCTCTTGTTTCTGCCGAGGGAAACGCTACGAAAAGAGCTCCACTTCTTTTGTGAGGAACTATTTCGTCCTGCCTACGATAGCGACGATCTGTCAGTTATCCTCACAAGCGTGTACAATGCCTTCGAATACTCCTTGGACTCCGCTCTCAGGCAGTCGGATGTATTTCTCATGAAGGTTCCCGACCCCAATAAACTGGCGTTCGGCCATGTGATGGAGCTTGCAATCATCGACCGGGACAACCCATTGTCGTGGCCGATACTCGCCCACGAATTCGGCCACTATATCGACCAGAAATTCACTATCACTGATCCATTAACAGAGACCTTCATAGACACTGAACTCAAGGTTCCGGCTGCTCAACGCGCGCACTTTCGAAAGCTGTTCAAACCGCTCGCCTCTGAATTGTTTGCGGATCTGACTGCATACTATCTTCTCGGGCCGGTTGCCATTCTACCGATAGTGAATATGGAGCTGACGTTTGGCATGGCGACGGAAAAGCCCATCCCATATGACGGAGTCCATCCGTTTACATCCACGCGACTTCAGGTCATTACCGATGCTGCCGCCGCCGACCAAATGACCTTGGGACTGTTCGGCATGTACACTCAGGCGCTCAATGAGGACGAGCTCGCGAAAGTCTCTAAGCTCCCTCAGGCGGAACAGAAGGAACGCGCCTCCGTGCGGCAGTACACCACTTTCTTTGCCCAACGACTTCGAGGGGTCTTCCTTGAGGAAATCGCCAGACTGAATTTATCCCGATTTCAGGTTGAGCACTTTCAGACCGCGGAACAGTTGAGGATTTCCCTAGAAAGTGGCATTCCGATTGGGTGTAAGCGTCGGGTTGCCGACGAAGTCATCGGGGACCGAATATCCCGTCTGACACGCACCGCCCCTATTGCCGAGATCCGGGAAGTATTCGAACTTTACCGTGAGATTCCTGTGAGGGTCGCAGAAGTCCTGACTGCTGCGTGGATCGCCAATACCGGACGTAAAGTTAAAGCGCTGACGGATGCATTTGCCTTGGGCGACATTTCGGGGGTGTTTCCTTTTCTCAGGCAGTCGCTCGAGAGGCAAGACGCCCTGGTGATGAAATCAATCGAAATGATCTCGGTCATTAAGGAGATGGTTAGTGCTCCTCAATGATTTAGATATTCTTAAGAGACTAGTCGATCCTGATCCGACCAAGCGAATCGTCGTGACGCCGCTGGCCGATCCTATCGCGCAGATTGGCCCTTCATCGCTCGATATCCGGCTAGGCGCGGGATTCAAAGTGCCCGTAAGCTCGCAAACGCCCGCCATCAATCCCTATAAAGAGCCGCAAAGCGCAGCTCGTTATATGCGCGAAGTTGACGTAGATAATCGCCAGCCGTTTTACTTGCACCCCGGAGAGTTTGCCCTTGCCTCGACTCTCGAATACATTCACGTACCCTACGACCTCGGCTGCCGATTGGAGGGGCGCAGTTCTTGGGGACGACTTGGCCTGCTGGTACACGCCACTGCGGGTTTCATTGATCCCGGCTACTCGGGTAACGTAACGTTTGAGTTGTTTAATGCCGGTCGGCTGCCAATTGAATTGAAGCCGGGATTCCGGATGGCCCAACTCTGTTTCATGACTCTGAGTGACGTTCCCGGGATCCCTTACGACAAGCGTCCCGAATCGAAGTATCATCAGATGTTGACGGCTGAAGGCTCCCGGATATGGAAGGATCGATGACAAGCGGCGGACGGTTACCCTTCGAATTGCCCGGCGGTGGCACGGTCTGGCTTCCCGTTATAACACGCCGTTTGTAGATGAAAAGGCAAGCGGTCTGGATTGTAGATGATAATGTGGATGCCATCGCAGCAAAGGCCAACAAATATCTACAGACTTCAATAGGGCTCGGTGTAAGCCATTTACACGTAAGCACATGAAAACAGACCTCTTGCGCCTTCTGCCGAAAGCAGTTTGGGGTGCAAGAGGTCCCGGGTTCAAATCCCGGCNNCGGCAGCCCGACCAAACCCTTCATAGACTTACAGCCAGGAAGACCCTCCAGACGCACCGTCTGGAGTCCAGGTGGAGTCCCTTCGGCCCGCGGTTCACGCGCCGAAGGTGATGTCTTTTTCGAGTCGGAACTCGAATACGTGGTCCTGTCGGAGTATCTGTAGCTGATCAAGCTCCCGAATTGTCGCGCCAAGGTTTTCGGGCAGCCCCGTCGGTTGTTTCTGAAGAGAGAGTAAGGGTTCCCTCGCAGGGCTGCCCGAGGAACCGTGGATTCGCCCAGTTGATCCAATCCTGCTCTAACTGCATGTCGAAGCGGCCATACCAAGCCAACTCTTCAATAACAACGATTGCCGTCTTTTGACCGGTCGCCCGGCGCAGTTGCCGCGCCGCTTCGTATACACGAAACAGGAGATAGTTTATCGGTTCAGGGAGCGATACTGCACCACCCGACGGTCCGTTCTGCATGGCGTGCAGCAAGACGAGGAAGTCCTTATCTGCTTGGCCGAAGGACTTCACCTCAAAAGCAGTTTGGACCTCAGACGCGGTAGTCTCGATGTCCGGGCCTTGTCTGGTTGCCTCCATTCCCACGATGAGGTGCCCGTGGTCTTCCAGCCACGCGGCCACTTGGAGTTCGATGACCCGCCCGCGGAACGTACGGCAAAGTCGATTGCGGGTGGCAGGGTCGGCGTGGAACATCCACTTTTCCCGCAGATCCGTGACATATTGGCGAGTCGCATTCTGGGCGATGTCGTCCCCCCTCATAACGTAGCGATGGATGGGTACCGTAATTCGGTGTAAGTAGCCGCGGATAAATGCGACGAGGACGACCGAGGCGTGCCCTGCGACTTCGTCGGGGTGTTGGTGCCACCGGACAAACTCCTGCCAGATATTGTCAGGAAGAAGGATTTTCTTCAGAGCAGGACAGCGATCACGCAATGCGATGAATGCTTCGAGAGGGATATGGCCGCGCGCATCGCGTACAGACTCCACGTTGTCGGTCGCGGAAAGACACTGGCAGGTGATCACCTCGCGCATGCCCATATTTTCACCTAAAGGCGAGGCCGCTGCTGGATCGGGACATCCGTCACCCGGCGATTCCGGAATCGTATAGTGGATAGACACCGCAACGATGGCCACCGAACAGTCTCCCGTGGAAAAACTCGAACGCTCTCTCGGTCGAGAGTGGAACGGTATCCGCAAAGCGCGCCAAACCACAACCGCAAAACGCACTCTGCTGGATGGGGTCTTTCAGGGGAAGATCGCACGCGATACGAGCGTGGTTTTGTTTGGCTCGATAGCCCGTGAGGAGATGACGTCGGGCAGCGACGCCGACTGGATACTCCTGGTGGACGGACAGGCCGTTCCCGAGCATGAGGATCAGAAACGGGATATCTCACGGTCGCTGGCAGAGAATGGCTTTGGTGAGCCCGGGAGTTCCGGGATATTCGGAACCATGGTCGGCAGCCACTCGCTTGTCCACGAGATTGGCGGCGAGGACGATACGAACTCCAACACGACGCGTCGAATCCTCCTCTTGCTGGAGTCGCTGGCGGTGGGCGATCCGGCAGCCCACACGCGAGTGCGGCAACAGATTCTGAATCGTTATCTCCGTGATGATCGCGGTTTGCTATACGGTAGCGGCCGCTTCCGCGTACCGCGATTCTTGCTGAACGACCTGACCCGATACTGGAGAACGATAACGGTCGATTTCGTTTACAAACAGCGCAGCGGCGCGGGCAAGAAGTGGGCGCTGCGAAACGCAAAGCTGCGCATCTCCCGCAAACTCGTTTTTACGTCCGGCTTGCTCCGATGCTTCTTTTGTCATCTCGATCAGAATGCGGTCGGCGCGCGGCAGGATCTAGGATCTAGGGCAGAAGCATGATCCCACCGCATTGATTTCGTACATGGCGACCGAGCTTTTTGTGACGCCACTCGACCTTCTGGCGCGGGCGGCAAGCCGACCGGATGTTAAGAGTGAAACAGCACGAGCGCTGTTCGACAACTACGACGGCTTTCTCACTCTTCTCGACAATGATGAGTACAGAAACGAACTGAGCAACCTGCTCCCGGATCAGGTCGGAACGTCTAGGGTTTGGGCCGAGGTGAGAGATCTTGGCAAGGGCTTCCAGGCGGGATTGACTTCGCTTTTCTACGGCGGGGACAAAGAACTGAGAGATCTCATGATTGAATATGGTGTTTTCTGATGAACAGTATTGGATTTTCAACAGGGGCCGTCGCGCGCGGTGACTATCAGGCGGCGCTGGCACTGCTTCGGCGGGAGGGTGTGCGGGCGGTGGAATTGTCGGCGTTGCGCTTGTCTGAGCTCAGCTCGCTTGTCGACGATCTTCCCCGACTCGATCTAACCAGCTTCTCCTTCGTTTCTTTTCACGCTCCGAGCCGGTTTGAGTTGGCCGACGAGTACGCGGTGATCGCGAGTTTGAAGACGGTGACCGGGTACGGCATTCCAGTGGTTGTTCACCCGGACACGATGTTCACCGACGAGCTTTGGAGGGCTCTCGGTGCATCGATCTACATCGAGAACATGGATAAGCGGAAGCCGGTGGGCCGAACGGCAGGCGAACTGGAGTGTCTGTTCGAACGATTTCCCGAGGCGGGGTTGTGCTTCGATATTGGTCATGCACGGCAGGTAGATCCGACGATGGTTGAGGCATACCGAATCCTCGATCAGTATGGCCATCGGTTGAAGCAGGTTCACATCAGCGAAGTGAATACGGCAAGCCACCACGATCCGATCTCGCGGTACGCAATTCTTGCATTCCAAAAGGTAGCGGGATTGATTCCAGCCAGCGTGCCCATAATCCTCGAAACTTTGATCGACAGCGGGCAGAGTGACGTTAAGACTGAGATTCGCAACGCAAAGATGGCGCTCACGGAAGTTCCCGAGATTGTTGCGTTGGCTGGCTGACAAGACCGGGGACCGGCAGTCCTTGCGTGGAGTCCGTTCGGAGTCCAAACGGCCCGAATGTGCGTTTTGGCGTCCAAGTGGCGTCCAAACCGCGTCGCGCTAAGTCGCGTGTTTTCGGTAGGAATGGTCTGTAAGTGATTGATTTTTCTTGCTTGGGGTGCAAGAGGTCCCGGGTTCAAATCCCGGCAGCCCGACCAAACCCTTCATAGACTTACAGCCAGGAAGACCCTCCAGACGCGGAGTCTGGAGTCCAAGTGGAGTCCATTTCGGACTGGACGTTGTTTCTTCGTGGGTTTCCAGAATCCGTTCGGGATCAACCAGTGTGTCGACCGATTCCTTTAACAAAGTTGCCAAAAGTCGTCGCAGAGTTGATCTCCTCCCACACCTCGTCGTTAGTCCGAGCACCTGCGGCGAGTAACATCTTCCTGAGTTCGTCGGAGCTGGCCAGTTCAAGTGCAGTCTGATGTTCGCCATTCGGTGCGTCCAGCCAAACACCCCGTCGTATCAGTTCCGCAGCAACGGCGACGCTGTTCAGCATCGCGGCGACGTGGAGGGCGGTTCTTTCACTTGGATAAATCACCTCTTCGAGTGGAGTCCCGGCCCCAATCATTTGTAGAGCCAATCGCTCGTCTTCTAGCGCCACGGCTTCTGCAAGGGAATTAACTCTGGCACCTTTCTCCAGAAGATACTCCACGATCCTTCGATCCTCCGCCCGCAACGGGATGCGGTGAAGGACTAGGTGAAGAGGAGTGATTCGCCAGCCGCCCTCAGCCTCGGAGTTGACGTCAGCACCAGACTCGACCAGCAATCTCACGGTCTCCGCATTTACGTTCATCGACCTTGCCGCCTCATGAAGCGGCGTGTATCCGGCAGCGTCACAGTCTTGAACGGCGCATCCATACTTGACAAGGAAATCCACGATTCGACGGTGTCCCCAGAAGGCCGCCGCCGATACCGCCCAACCAAGAACGGAGGGCGGCAAGGACGCTGAGATGCGCTGAACCGAAGCTAGGTCGTCATCGCCGATCGCCTGTACGAGTTCCTCCCGGCTTTGTGTTACATCCATCCTCGACTCCTATCCCCCGGTCACTTTTTGATTCTTGCCGCATCATTCAGTCGCGGACCTTCCCACATCAAAAAAGAACCCGACAATCCCGACAAACCGAGTCTACCCTTTTGATTTTACTGGCATCCTTCGTGTCGGGTGGGGTGAATTTCCCGTCATCGAACCCGACATTCGCCACCGGAAAACCCGACACGAACCGCTTCTGGCAATCTCGTTGCCCCGGCCCGTTCAAGCCGATCACTTTAACGGTTGACCACTGACTCGGGAACCTGATATTCCGGTTGTGTAAGCTCACGCACGAGCGATGGGACGCTCGCTAATCCCTTTCCCTCCACTTCGACGTCCGAGGTGTTCCCAAAATGCAGAAAGACCAGATTCCCTTTTACGGGGCCGACGGCAGGAAGCTCGGCTTTCGTACACTCGACACGGCTGAGCGCCTCGTGGCCTCCGGCTTCGTGAAGGCTTCCTACGGCCGGAAGAAGGTCCTTCGGGCCATCTGGCTGAACGAGGAAGACGGCGGCAACCCCGTCGAGACGCAGGCCCCAACCGGAACGCGATACAGCTTCATCGAGACCCTTGAGCATGGTCGCTGCTATGCGCTCCGGCGTCTGGATCAGCGCGATGAGGCCGGTCGGCGCGTGAGCATGCGCCCAGCCTTTCTCCAGGTAGTGACGGACTGCACCAAGGCATGAAGTCCGAACGCAGACAGATCGGCGGGCGCTTCCTTGCCCGGGCCCGGGGAGCCTTTTCTCGGCGCGACGTGCGAAAGCGGAAGCCAGGTGGACCAACGGTGCCAGCCGAGGCCACGCGGCGCGACACAGGCCTCACGAGTACGCCCTTGTTCTTGATTTCCTGCAGTAGTGCCGTCAAGTTGTGCCGAATTCCGGTCTTTTTCAGGTCCGCCTCAGCGAAATCCCGTTTAAGTAGCGCAGCTTTGAGAAAGAGCTCAGCCGCATGACTTGCGAGGAAATACATAGGCACGGCTGTCAGTTTGGTCGGACCGGGACGCCCAGAACCGTCCAGTTCAAGACCTTCGGCTAATTGTTCTGCGCTCTTACGAAAGGCGCTGCCATTCAAGTAGTAGGCGACTGCGAGCGGAACATTGTCACTCATTTGAGCTTTGCGAACCCTCGCGTTTCCCGATGGTACCACCGCGCTCCGGCCTTACCCTTGCTTGCAGCAACACGGAGGGTCGATAATGTTTGAGAGGAAGAAATGGCGTTCAAGACGAATGACGATCCCCGTCTGGTGCCCGCCTACTCGGTGGCAGAAGCAGCCCACTACCTCCGCATGCACAAAGCGACGCTCCGCAGCTGGGTGGTGGGGAGGCTCTATCCTGCCGGTGGGCAGACAAAGCGTTCCCGCCCCTTAATTCATCTCGACGACCCCACGAAGCAGTACTTATCCTTTATCAATCTTGTAGAGGCACATGTGCTCGCCGCAATTCGACGCCGCCATGGCGTGAAGTTGCCCAAGGTCCGCAAAGCCCTCGACTATATGCGTCGCCAGTTTTCAGCTGAGCATCCTCTCATCGATCAGGCATTCCAGACGGATGGTCTGGATCTTTTCGTCGAACGCTACGGGGAGTTGATCAACACTTCGCGGGAAGGCCAGCATGCAATGAAGGAAATCATCGGCGTTTACCTCAAACGCATTGAGTGGGATGCGAAGGGGCTGCCGATCAAGCTTTATCCTTTCACCCGAGACACCCAATCGGACGCAGCCCCTGCTTCCGATCCCCGCGTCGTCGTCATGAATCCGGCGATTTCGTTCGGCCGACCAGTGATCGCCGGTACCGGCATTCCTGTTTCATCCATCTATGAACGCTACAAGGCCGGTGATTCCGTAGCGGACCTGGTGCGGGACTTCCGTTTGGAGACCAGTGCAATCGAAGAAGCCATCCGATGCGAAGCCGCCTGATGGAACCGTATTCTTCATCGACAGGTCGCTCGGCGTAGAGCCGATCAGGACCGAGCTCATCAATTGTGGACTCGTCGTCGAGATTCACGACGATCACTTCGCGCGAGACGAGGAAGACCGCGTCTGGCTCAAGGCGGTCGGAGAGCGCGGCTGGGTAGTGCTCACAAAGGATCAGAGGCTGAGATACCGTCCGCTGGAGATCAGCGCACTGCGGGCCAGCAACGCGAGGGTATTCGTCCTCACCGCCGGGAACCTGCGCGGCAACGAGATCGCCGCCGCATTTGTGGCAGCGTTGCCACGCATATTCCGCATCCTCCGCTCACGACCCGGCCCTTTTGTGGCGCGCGTTTCACAAGCCGGACACGTCGCGATCACCTGATCGGCCGCGCTGGGGCGAACCGCGCCTTGTCTCATTCTTCAGCGAAGAGTTCCTCGATCCGAGCCATCGTAAATCGCCACTCAGCCGGTATCCGCTCGACTGTCCCCGCGCCGACTGCTCTCGGCCCCCAACTGTGCTCCTCATAGAGGATGGAGTCGCCTCGGCCCTTGGCCGTCGCCCTAAGCCGTTCCGCAACCTCACCCGGCCGCGCGAGGTACAGCCTCGGCATCTCCAACAGATCGACACCGTCGAACTGTACAAAGCAGAATACGGTCAGAGAACCATGTCTCTCCAGCCACGTATCTATCGCGCCGTGGTAGTTGGCTTCCTTGAGCAGGGACTGAGTTAAACCCCAACTGCCGTCGCGGCTGCCCTTAACGGAGACCTTGAGCATCTGATCGTCTCGGGCGACGATAAGGTCGTACTCCGGTTGGTTGGCACCGTACTGGATCGAAACGTCGAACCTGCAGCGGGCGAACTGTGCGGCCGCGAGTGCTTCTGCCGCAACAGCAACGTGCCACGATGTGGTTTTCTTTTTCACCTTTGGCAAACCAGATTCTACCTTCCCACTTCGACCGGATACGGAGTCCAACCGGAGTCCAAACGGCCCGAATTGGCGTTTTGGCGTCCAAGTGGCGTCCAAATCGCCTCACTCTAAGTCGCGTGTTTTCATTGGGGATGCTCTGTAAGTGATTGATATTTCTTGCTTGGGGTGCAAGAGGTCCCGGGTTCAAATCCCGGCAGCCCGACCAAATTACCCCTTTAGAATCATTGCCTCGTCTCCTTTCAAGGGGGCGAGGCTTTGATTTTTGTGCTCGAAAATGTGCGTGAGGCTCTCTCTGTGCTCAAAATTCGCTGCTCGCTGCTTGCCGTGCCAATCTGGCCAGAGCCCTCGCATCATTCCGAGCTTTGCCTGACTGTACAGCTTTAAGACTTCCGCATCGCCCGTCACCATATGATGGGCAACTCCGCCCGCGCTGAGCCTCGTAGCAAACGTGTTCCGAAGTTCGTATGGGGCAAAGTACGGCACCCCAGCTCGTTTCAGGGTTGCTGCCCAGACTTTCCGCAGATTGGTCATGTACGGTCTCTCCGTTCCTTGCCTGGGGCTGGGGAACAGATACTCGGTTCCGGCAGACTCCTGTAAGGCAGTCCATCTCGGAAATGATCACCACGATACTCCTCGGGTAGGCTGGCGCTGCGTTCTCGATCTTTGTCTGTTCGGTTGCCGTCATGTAATGCGGCTTCCTGGTTGATTTTTTGACCGAAACAGGGAATTCGACGGCCATGCAGGGATTGGCTGCGAGCCGCTCTTGCCCTGACCGCGACGTTCAGCGTGTGTGACAAATTGAATTCCCGATGTGTTGTCGCCGGTTTGATCCTCCCGCGCAACTGCACTCCGAACTTCGTGTGAATTCTCCGCCCGGACTGGAGCCGATCTCCCGGCTACGCCTCGACCGTTTCGGGCGTATTCTCCGAGACGGACCTGCCATAGCTCTGAAATCTGTCGTTTGTAAATTGCTCCGCCCGTCCGCCCCCAGGCTCATCTTGTATGAGAATCCATGGTCTGTTTCAGGATCATCACGTCCGTGAACGCCGGATGCGCAGGGTTCGGGGTGCAGACGCTTACGGTGTCAGGGGATGTCCTCGTTTAACCGCCGAAACACCACGAATTCAACTCCGACAACCGGAATACCGGCCATGGAACTGGTCGACCTCTTCGGCATGCCGCGCGCTGATGTGCCCGAAACCCATATGCTTGCGAATGCTTCGCGCGCATGCGACGACGGAATTCCCCCAGCGACGACTGGCTCCGGAACAACGAACAACGCGTTGGCCGCCATGCAGAATGCCACCGCCGGTCGGTTCTTCACCCGGCGGGTTTTTACGCTCAGGGACCATGCCGCCGCTGATGGTGTTGGGGGGACACAATCCGAGCCACGAAGCGAACGTGGCGGCGCTCCGAAACTTCGGGATATCGGGACCGATCTCGCACATAATGGTGTGAGCGGTAAGTACGCTGATGCCCGGTATGGCTGTAAGAGCCACTCCGAAGATCCGGCAGAGTCGCCTTCCGCAGCCTCCCCTGATCATAAATACACCCTTCCTTCCGGGTAGCCGTCCTTCCGGCCCGGACCGGTCAAAACCCGGTCCGGGGGCTTGAATTGGACAATTCCGAATGCAGCGCCCCCTTTCCATTTCTGTCATACTAAAGGCTGCTCCGGGAAGTCTTCCTGCCGCCAGCGGGATGAAGCTGTTTACACCGACTGCATCCAAACGCCTCAATGAGGTGACGGGATTAGTGTTTCTCGCGGCAGGCGTCTTATTCCTGCTGAGTTTCGTATCGTTCCACCCGACCGATCCTTCGTGGAATCACGTCGGTGGCAGCCCGGTCACAAAAAACCTCATCGGCCGATTCGGCGCGCACATCGCGGATCTGAGCCTTCAGGCATTTGGCCTCGGCTCATTCCTGTTCCCCTTCCTCGTCTTCGCTCTCGGCTGGAAATGGATCCGCTCGGAAGCCACCGACGCGCCCGCCATCAAACTGATCGGAAGCGCGACCCTGGTCGCCTCGGCGTGTGGCATCGCCGCGCTGTTCACGAAATGGAGAATGTTCGATGGCACAATCCTTCCCGGCGGCACGGCTGGTTTCCTGATCGCCGATTCACTCAAGCGCTCGCTGAACCTGGCGGGCACGGCGGTCGTCCTGTTCACGTCGTTCGTGATTTCCTTCTATCTGGTTTCGACATTCACTCTGGCGACGCTGGACCGCTGGTTCTCGCCGTTCGGTTCATTCTTCGCCGGGCTGCGCGACAACTGGAACCGCTACATGGAACGCCGCCGCGAAGACAGGCTGGAACGCCAGGAGCGAAAGCGCGCCGCCGCCGCACTGCGCGCAGCCGAGCGGGAAGCGGACCGCGCTGCAGCCCGGCGCGAAGCGTCCGGTGAAGAGGCGCCATTGGCGACGCAGCCGCAGGACTCGCCCGGTTTCTCCGTCCCGATCGTCCAGACCGGCGATCCGGCGCTGGCTTCGCGCCCCAAGCGGCGCACTCCCACCCCGGTCACGGATACCCTGCCCTGGGACGATCCCGCAGCCCCCGAAACGGTCGGTGAAGCCGAAGAAGAGGAACTACCCGCATCGCCCGACGAAATTCCCATCTGCGTGCTGGAGGAGAAACCCGCGCCCGAAAAGGGCAACCTCTTTGAATTCCCGTTCAGCACGCCCGTGAAGGCGGGGCCGAGGCTCCCCACCATCTACCGGCTCCCTTCCACCGATCTGTTGAACGAAATTCCGCAGCGCTCCGCATTCGACGAGCAGGAACTGAAGAACGTCGCCATCGCCATCAAAGCCAAGTTCGAGGAGTTCAACGTCCTCGGGTCCGTGGTGCAAATTAACCCCGGCCCGGTCGTGACCACGTTTGAATTCAAGCCCGAAGCCGGCATGAAATACAGCCGTATCACGAATCTGCGCGAAGATCTCTGCCTCGGCCTCCAGGCTGAATCGATTCTGATCGAGCGCATTCCCGGCAAGATGACCGTCGGCATCGAAGTGCCGAACACGAAGCGCGAAGTCATCAGCCTGCGCGCCGTCATCGAAAGCGAAGAGTTCGAATCGTCGCCTTCGCGCCTTACCATCTCGATGGGCAAAGATATCAGCGGCCGCATCAAAGTGGCGTCGCTCGAAACGATGCCGCACGCGCTGATCGCCGGCTCCACGGGATCGGGCAAATCCGTCATGATCAATTCGCTCATCATGTCGATCCTCTACAAATCGACGCCCGACGAAGTGCGCATGATCATGGTCGATCCGAAGCGCGTGGAACTGGGCATCTACGAAGGCATCCCGCATCTGCTGACGCCCGTCATCACCGACCCCCGCAAAGCCACCAACGCGCTCAAAAACGCGGTGCTCGAAATGGAGCGCCGCCTGCGCCTGCTCGCCGAAGTCGGCGCGCGCAATATCGACCAGTACAACAAGAAAATCCGCCAGCTGCAAAACGAGCCGCGGAGCCTTTTCGACGACGAATCCGAACAGGAAAAAGAGCCTCTGCGGCCGCTGCCCTACATCCTGATTCTGATTGACGAGTTGGCCGATCTGATGATGCTCGAAGGCCGTAATGTGGAAGAATCGGTCACGCGACTGGCGCAGATGGCGCGCGCGGTTGGCATGCACCTGGTGCTGGCCACGCAACGGCCCAGTGTGGACGTGATTACGGGCCTGATCAAGGCGAACTTCCCGGCGCGAATCAGCTTCCGCGTCGCGACGCGCGTGGATAGCCGCACGGTTCTCGACGTGATGGGCGCGGAGCATCTGCTCGGCAAGGGCGATATGCTGTTCCTGCCGCCGGGTTCCTCGCGCCTGACGCGCGTGCATGGCGCGTTCGTCACGGAGAATGAGATCAACGGAGTGGTGGAATTCTGGAAAGCGCAGGCGCGTCCGGATTACGATCAGTCGTATCTGATCGCGCCGCCGGAAGACGAGGGCGCTTCCGATGGCGCCGACGAGCCGATGGGCGAGCAGGACGCCATGTACGAAGAAGCGGTCCGCGTGGTGCTCGAAGCGGGCAAGGCCTCGACTTCGACGCTGCAGCGGCGCTTGCGCCTCGGTTACGGCCGCGCGGCCCGCATTCTGGATATGATGTATCGCGACGGCATCATCGGCCCGCCGGACGGCAGCAAGCCGCGTGAAGTGCTCAAGCGGCCGGAATGGCTGCGCGAGGTGGATCATGTGTAAATGCCGGATTCCCGGCACTGATCGCGGATGATGGTAATGATGCCGGCAGAGATGAGGAAACCGACAACCCCGGAAGCCACGCCCTCCGGCGCATGGCGGCGCGACGACGTCTGCCGCATGCTGGGCATCACTAATCGCCAGCTGGCATCGTGGGAGAAGCTCGGCTTCATCTCCGATGGCGAGAGCCTTGGCTTTCCCGATCTCGTCGCGCTCCGGACGCTGAAGCGGCTGCGGGAGCTTCGCATACCCGTGAACACGATCAAGACCGCCGTGGCGTCCCTGAAATTGCGCCTGGAAGATATCGACCGGCCACTCGCTCAACTCCGCGTCACGACGGAAGGTCGCCGCATCGCCGTCCATGTTTCCGGCTCTCGCATGGAGGCGATCAGCGGCCAGTTATTGTTCGATTTCGGCGAGCGCGAAATCGAAAAGCTGCGCAGCTTCCCGATGAAGCCCGAACCCTCGGCCCAGGCCGATGTCCCCGCCGTCGACGAAGAAAAGGCCGAATTCTGGTTCCAGCGCGGCCTCGCGCTTGAAGAAACCGGAGCGCCGGTTGACGCGGCTATCGACGCGTATCGCAAGGCGCTGGAGGCGAATCCGGCCGCTCCCGGCGCGCTGGTGAATCTCGGGACGATTCTCTTCCGTCAGCACAAGTATCGCCAGGCAAGAGAGTATTACGAACGCGCCATTCAGGCCGACCCGGCTTATCCGCTGGCGCACTTCAACATGGGCAATCTGGCGGACGAAGAGGGCGATTTTGGAACCGCCCGCAGGCACTATGTTGAGGCTGTCCGCCTCAACCCTCGTTATGAGGACGCGTATTTCAATCTGGCCTTGCTGTCGGAGAGGACGAACGACATCCTGCGCGCGATCGGCTACTGGAGCACGTATCTGAAGCTGGACACGACCAGCAACTGGGCGCGCGCGGCGCGAAAGCAGCTGGACAAGCTGAAGCAGTCGGTGCGGTCGAAATAGCCCGCGCCGCATCGGCAAGCCGTCCGTCCGCCGAGTCCGCTTACGCGAAGAGGGCACCGGGCCGGGCCGTGCGCGGAACGGGCCGGGGGCAAGGACTGCGAGATGGAAGCGTTCAGAAACCTGCTTCAATGAGGCCGGCAGTGATCAGATGGCGCCCGGGGAGATCTGGATCGCGCCGGGAATCGGTCAGGCCTGCGACACGGGAGCGAAAATTGAAAACCTTATTAAGCCAGCGGCCAAAGGCCGGAAGCTCGTGGCCCGGCATGTCTTGTTTTCTCATAACTGCAAGACAGAGGGGACAGC
>PLEX01000108.1 GCA_003136575.1 Bryobacterales bacterium
CCGGACCCGGCTGAATGGGTGGTTCCTCCGATGCCTGGCGCCGCGTCCGGCGGCTCTTGCGCTTCCAGATACGTCAGCAGAAAGTCGTTTTTTGCGCCGTGCAGCTTGAAGAAGGGTATTTTCATGGGTCAGGCGCCTTTCAATCAGGGAAGTTCAGGAGGATCTTCGACTCGCTTGTATATTTCGAGCGCCGGCTCGCCTTTGACGGTCACACGTTCCTTTAGTTCGTAACGTGGGCCAAAGCGCCTGGCGCGGTCGATCACACTCTGTATCTCGTCGCCGCCGGTGACGATGGCCCAGTCGGTATGCAGGAAAACCCGGGGGTTGCTCAATGCCATGGCGAACTCGGCATCATTATCGCCCGTGAGAGTCAGGCGCAACGCGATCCCGAGTGTCCGGTAGATGGCGGTCATGTCGCTGAAGTTGGTGATAACGGTTTCATTCGGTCCCATTTGCCTGCCGAGAAAAGCTACGGCTCTACTGGTCCATTCGCGGCGCGCGCGGGAGTTGACGTCGGATTCCTGCCACGTGATCGAGTGAGCTGTCGGGTGAAGTATCACCGGCGAAAAAGCCAGCAGCACCGCCAGTGCGGCGGGGATTCTGCCGAAACGGGCGATCGCTCCCACGCCGAGCGCGACGATGGGAAGGAACGCCATCGCATACCTGGTGTTGTAAAAGCTGTGCGGCCAGAGGGTCGGGACAAAAATCGGCGTCGACGACGAATGAATGGTCCAGAAGTAGAAGAGCGGCGGCAGTGCCAGCAGGAGCGCGGGCCAAATCGCGCGCCGCGCCGTCGCCCGCAATGCGACAGCTCCGACAACGCCGGCGGCGGCCAGAATTAAGGCGGGCAAACCCAGCAGCAGTTTCCCCGCTTCGAAGAAGTATTGGACCGCAACGAGCCAATCGCCTTTCCCCGGATACCAGGCGCTGCCCTGAATTGCGGCCGCGGACCATGGCCCGCGATAAAAGTACAGCGGGTCGCCGAAGTACCAGCGGTTGTAGCCAAGCCACAGGGCGGGTCCGATTGCGGCGATCAGGCAGAACAGGATCGTGCCGAAGATCCTTGGGGAAACTCCTTTGCCGCGAACGAGAACGTAAATCGCGACGAAGGGAATCAAGAACCAACCTTCGTAGCGCGTCAACGCCGCCGCGAAAGCTGCCAGCGCGGTGCCCAGGAGCGCGCCCCAGCCTTTCGTATCGCCGAATCGCGCCGTGAAATAAAGCAGCGCGAATAATGCCGCGTAGAAGTACGGTTCGCTCATCGGAATCGAGCCCAGATAAAGCGTGTTCGGATTGAGCAGGAATACGGTTGTCGCTGCCGTGGCTCCGATAGCGCTCGAAAAGATACGCCGGACGGCGGCAAAGAGGAAAACGCCGGCGAGCGCCATGGCGAGAGCTGAAGGAATCGCGCCGGCAAGGCCCGTCTTCCACAAATCGTCGTGGCTAACGAACGGGATCATCGCCAGGTGCGGCAGGGGCAGCCATGTCGTGCCGAGTTGCGATATGCCGGGTGTGCGCGAATCGACGATCCGCCGGGCAATGTTCAGATGGGATTCGGCATCGCCGTACCAGAGGGTCATTCCCGAGCGGTAGAAGTAAAGCGCCGCGCACGCCATTGTGGCTCCGCATGCAATGGCGCACAACGCAACGGATACCGCGGGCGATGCGAGAACGCCCTTAAAACGCCGTGAATTCCTGGAATTCTTCGAACCGGCCATCAATATCGGCGCGCGTGAGCGTGCGGAACCTTTCGACGCCGAAGCGTTCGCAGCAATAGCTTCCCATGACCGAGCCGTAGATCACGGCGCGGCGAATCTCGTTGTGATCGACGCGGTCGACATGGAAATCGATACCCTGTCCGGCAAGATAACCCATAAAGCCGCCGGCGAAGCAGTCGCCGGCACCTGTGGGATCGAAAACGTCGCGCAGCAAGTAGCCGGGAGCCATGAAGTGGCCATCGCGCCGCCAGAGAATCGCGCCATATTCGCCGCGTTTGATCACGAGGGTACTTGGGCCCATCTCCAGGATTTTCGCCGCGGCCTTCTTCAGGTTATATTCGCCGGATAACATGCGCGCTTCGCCGTCGTTGATGAGCAGGAAATCCCATTCGGCGATGGTGGCGAGGAGTTGATCGCGGAAGTCGGCAATCCAGAAATTCATGGTGTCGCCACCGACGATGCGCTGCGAGCCATCCATCTGCGCGCGCACGGATTTTTGAAGCGCAGGCTGGATGTTGCCCAGCAGCACGTACGGAGCGCCTTTGTAGGAATCCGGCAGTTTTGGGTCGAAATCGGCGAAGACGTTGAGATCGGTGACGAGAGTCTCGCGGTCGTTCATGTCGGGAGAGTATTTTCCGGCCCAGAAAAAGGTCTTGCCGGGCACGCGTTCGAGTCCCGTGAGGTCGATGCCGCGACCATCGAGCAGATCCGCGTCTTCCGGAGCGAAATCGTCTCCCACCACGGCGACGATTTTCGGTGCTGTGAAAAAGCTGGCGGACAGCGCAACATAGGTGCAGGAACCACCCAGCATGCGATCAATTTTTCCGTGAGGAGTTTCGACTCCGTCATATGCGACGGAGCCAACGACGACCATAGACATTCGTTTGATTGTAACGGGTGGACGTTTACCGGGCGACCGGGGCGTGTTTGGTGCGGCCGGTACGATAAGATTCGACCAGAGCGATGCGAGACCCACGAAAGCTGAGGCTGCGAACGAGACTGATCTGGCTGGCGTTGTGCTGCGCCGCCGCGCTGCCCGGGCAACAGGCCAGCCGTCCGCCGCTGGTGCGTTCGTGGACGATCCGAGAGGTCGGGAGCTATAAGAAAATTCCGACGGCTGCTCTGCGGGCGAAAATGGCACAACGTGGAGTGCTGTTCGGTGTGGATGAGCCGTACGACCAGAGCAAGGTGGATGGCACGACTTTGTTGCTGAAGCAACTCTACAAGGAAGCGGGCGTGACGGTAACCGTCGTGCCATCGAGAATTCCGGTCAGCGCAAATTTCGTGAAGGTGGAGTACGTGGTTGAAAGCGTGAAAGCGCAAAGACAATGAATAACCTGACGGGAAAGGTGGCGATCGTCACCGGTTCCAGCCGCGGAATCGGGCGAGCCGTCGCAATCGGGTTGGCTCGCGCCGGGGCGGATATCGTTATTAACTATCTCAACCGCGCGGCGGAAGCCGAACTTGCCGGTGCCGCGGTTCTGGCCGAAGGGCGACGGTGTATATGTGTGCAGGCCGACGTGTCGCGACAGGAGGACGTATCGCGCCTGGCGCAGGACGCCGAGCGAAGTCTTGGGCCGGCCGACATCCTGGTGAACAACGCCGGAATCATACGGCCGCAGCCCATCGATCAGATTATGGAACGCGACTGGGACGATCTGATGACGGTGAACCTGAAGTCGTGCTTCCTGATGACGCAGGCTGTGCTGCCGGGAATGCGGGCGCGGCATTGGGGCAGGATCATCAATCTCTCTTCCGTGGCCGCGCAACTGGGCGGCGTCGTGGGGCCGCATTACGCGGCGTCGAAGGCGGGGCTGCACGGGCTGACGCACTACTATGCGCGGTATCTGGCGAAAGAAGGAATTACTGCGAATGTAATCGCGCCCGCGCTGATAGCGACGGAAATGGTGACGTCGAATCTGAATGCGAAGCCGGACCTGATTCCGGTGGGGCGCTTCGGCGAGCCGGATGAAGTGGCCGATGTTGCGGTGATGCTGGCGAAGAACGGGTATATTACGGGCCAGACGATTAATGTTAACGGCGGCTGGTATATGAGTTAGAGTGCAAGCCAACCCAGAGGGCGAATCGGCTCGCCGACATCAGGCACTTATAGTACAGCCGTTACTAAAGACCCACCAGATTGCTGACTTTGCGCTTGGGTGAAGATTTCTCTTGACCGCGCTGCGAAACAGGAGTAATGCGGTCCGGAGCACGGAACTTTCAGTGCCGTGTTCAGATGTCCGGGCTGACTTGTTTGGGAACGGCTGATTTCGTTTCGGAGGTTCAAGATGACGACAGTTCAGAAGCGATTCGCAGTGTTTCATTTATAGGTTGGCAGTGTCCCTCGTGTTGTTGGGGGGGAAACGGCTCGGGCCGGTATCAACCTCGTAGTGGTCAACCCGTCCCTTTGAGATTCTGCCGCAGGAAGGGCTTCCGGCTGGCTGCGGGACTGGGTGCAGCTACGGCTCCGCCGGATGAGATGAAGACCACCGGCACGAGTGTGGAAGTGGCGAACAAATCTACCGATGAAATCGCCCGGTTCCTGGCGGGCGATGCAGCACCGCCTAAAAAGCACGATTGAATTAAGCGACTGTCCAGGAATCTCCATCGTCTGACCGGAGCGGTGCAGCAGGAAGCTGCGGTTCATCGAGGGCAGTACTCGCGTATTCAGGAGCCGCCGTGAGCGCCCACGTCATGCACGCACCCGCGCGCCAACGAGCTGACCTGACGGACGAACCTAGGCTGCAGCCGCAGCCGTCTTGTCGTCCGCCGACGGACCGTACATCCCCGGAATCGCCACGTCGTTCAACCGGAAATAAACTCCCAGTTGGGCGCGGTGGTGAATGACGTGGTTCAAGACGATGGTTCGCACCACGGCAATCTTCGGCATCGTGAACGCGGTGTGGCCTTTGAAGAGCAGGGACCAGTTCTGCGCGAATTCCTCATCGGACATTGCGGCCAGCGCCGCGCGGCCTTTGGCGACGTTATCGTCGAAAAAGGCGAGCAGTTGTTCCGTGGAAGTCGCCGCGTTTGGTTTCCAGTCGGACGGGACCTCAAGCTTGTCGCTGCCCGGCAGCATTCCGATCCAGGCCGGCATTTCCGCTACGTGTCCGGCCAGCCGGCCGAGCTTCATCGACTTTTCATGCGGCTGGTAATCGAGTTTGTCTTCGGGAAGGCACGCGAGCAATTTACGCGTGTTCGCCATTTCCTGATCGTATTCCGGTAAAAACATCTGGCTGATGGACATAGTGACTCCGAAGGCGAGAATAACACATCCCGGGTTTCAGTTTGATAAAGGCGCGAAAGGACAAAAGGCGCGATGGAGCGAATCACAGAGAGAGCCCGGGTCCCGCGAAGTTGGCGGACACCCGAGTGCCAGGTACCGAGGCGGCGGGCAAGTCGCGGTGGGGCAAACGCAACAGCATCCACTCTCCGCCGAATGGCCGCGGCAACGCCTACTCTGCAGCGCGAGGCCTCGGTTCCCACGGAATCCGCGACGCCATCTTGCGCGCCGGCTTCTCAACAAACCGAAAAAGGACGGCAGCCGCGGCCAGCGACAAAAGCATGGCGATTATCGCTTCGAAGTATTGGACCAGCGGAGTCTGCGGCAGCCGATGAACCAGATTGGCAACCTTGTTGCCGACGGGCGCGTGCACAAGGTAGAGCGAATACGAAATCGCGCCAAGCCACTGCAGCGGCCGCCAATCGATCCGCAAAAACGCGATGGCGAAGGTCGCAAAGACGCCCGCGAAAGCCATGGTGGGACCCGAAGCGTACCAGGCGTCGGCCGTTGCCAGCGCAATCACAGCGAAAAACCAGGTCCGACCGCATATTGCGGCGCGGTACTGAAAAGTTGCAATCCCCATCAGGAACAGGCAGGCGTAGTGCGGGAAATGCGCCTCCGACTTAAGAACGAACGGAGATGCCAGGAAGACCGCCACCAAACAAGCCCCGGCCAGCCGCGATGGGGACGCCACGAATGGGAATATGAGACCGATCAGAAGGTAATACTGGAATTCGATTGCCAGCGTCCAGAACACCACATTCAGCCACGGTTCGCCCGTGAAAGCGTTGAGGAAGGCGATGTGTCCGAGCGCCGAGGCCCAATTGACGGTAAACGGCGGTCCAGTAAACCATGGCAAACGGGCGACGGCGAAGTTCAGCGGAATAATCAGGAATGCGGTCAGCAGATAAGGCGGGTCGATGCGCACGATTCGTTTGGCGATGAACCGTCCGTATCTGCCAACCCGGTAGTGAGACTTATACAACGACCACGGCAGAACAAAACCGGAGATGACGAAGAACACGTCGACTCCGACTGTCCCGTCTCGCGAAAACCACCCCAGTAGTGCGTTCGGTGGCAGACGGGTGCCCGCCATAGTAACGTGAAACCACGCGACCCAGAAGGCCGCCAGTCCACGCAACGCGTCGATAGTCCGGAGCCGGCCGGATCCCTCCGCCACCGCGTTACCGGTCTCCGTAAGCAACGTAGTGGCCGCCATGAAAGCGACTCGCCCCCTATCCTGCCGCTTCGATCTCGATTCGCTTCTTTTCCGGGTCCAGCTTCGCGATGCGGAAACTGCGCACCTGACCGGGCTTCGGCACATCGCGCTTTTCGCTCGATTCGCCCGACCCGGCCGAGCCTGGCGCGCCTTTCCACTTGCTGGCCAACATAGTGGATAATGTCGAGACATCCGCGCTGGCTGCTCGCTTCTCGGCCTTCTGCTCCTGCGGCACCAGGCTGTACGAGGCGTGAACGCCCTCGCCCAGTTCCACCGTCACGCGGTTGCCCTTCACGTCGGACACGCGTCCCGTGACGGTTTCACCTTCCTTGTGCCCGGCGATGAACTCATCCACCGATGTAGGCTGCAATTGCTTCAGGCCCAGCCGGAGGCGGCGCTTTTCGCGGTCGTTCTCGAGGACGATAGCCCTGACCACCTGCCCGACCTTCAGCTCATCCTGCGGGTGATTGATGCGCTTGTCGTTGACGATATCGCCGACGTGGATCATCCCTTCGATGTCTTCCGACACCTGAACAAACGCCCCGAACTGCTTGAGCTGCGTTACCGGACCTTCCACGATGGAATCGACAGGATAACGTGTAGCCACTTCTTCCCATGGATCGCCCAGTGCCTGCTTCAGGCCGAGCGCGATGCGCTTGTCCGCGGGGTTGACGCCCAGCACAACCACTTCCACGGACTCTCCACCCTTGAGCACATCCGAAGGCTTGCGAACCTTCTTCGACCAGGACATTTCCGACAGATGAATCAGCCCGTCGAGTCCCGGCTCAAGTTCTACAAACGCGCCAAAATCCGTTACGCGGGCGACAGCGCCGCGAACACGCGCGCCCACCTGATATTTTTCCGCCGCCGTGCTCCACGGATCGGGCTGAAGTTGTTTCAGGCCCAGCGACACCCGCTGTTTGGCCGCATCCACTTTCAGAATCTTTACGTCGAGCTGCTGGCCGATGGCCAGAACGTCGGACGGTTTGTTGACGCGGCCATGGGAAATGTCGGCGACGTGCAACATGCCGTCGATGCCTCCGATATCCACAAAAGCGCCGTAATCCAGCAGGCTTCGTACGGTCCCGTTAACCACAGCGCCGGCCTGCAGCCCGGCGAGCAGTTCTTCTCTGGCCCTGGCGCGCTCTTCTTCCATGACGGCGCGCCGATCGACCACAACGTCTTCTTTTTCGGTGTCGAGTTTGATGACGCGGCAGGCGATCTCCTGGCCCACCATGGTCTGCATTTCCGGGATGTCGCGCGCGCCGGACCGGGACGCCGGCATGAAGGCACGCACGCCCACATCGACCGCCAAGCCACCCTTGATGACCTGTGTGACCACACCGGAGATCGTCAGCTTTTCGTCAAAAGCCTTCTGCAGGGAAGACCAGTCCTTCGGCCGCTCCACCTTGATCAGCGAGAGCTGATAATAGCCTTCACTGTTGCGGCCGCCGACGGAAACCTGAACCGTGTCGCCGGGCTTGACGGGAATCGGGCCCTGTTCGTCGCTCAAAGCTTCGAGGGGCAGAACGCCTTCGGTTTTCTGGCCGACGTCGAAGAAAACGCTGTCGGCGCCGACTGCCACGACGACCGCTGCCACGGTCGCGGAAACGCCCCTCTCGCCCGCCGCGTCGTGCGCGTGGCTCTGTTCGAACTGGTTAAGGATATCGCCGAAAGAGCTTTCCGCCTCGGACGGATTCAACTCTTCCGTGTCGCGAACGTCTTCTTCGCGAACGGGCGTGGAGGGTTTGGACATGAGAATTTACTCTAATATTGTGGCACACGGCAAGTTAGCCTTTGTCGACGCGGCCATAGGTTATCATTGGTTCCCATCGGTTCGGGTTGGCGATTGCCCGGCAGTGCCCTGAGTTCGCGCCCGGGTTAGACTGGGTTCAGTGCTCGTTTCCATTTCCGAAGGAGCCGCAAAGCCGACATCGCCCGCGATCCGGGCGCGTCTTGCCGGGGTGCCCGGCCCCACCCGCCCGGCCTGGCTGCGCGCGCCGGCGCCGGTTGGCTCAAACTACCGCGAACTCAAGTCGCTGATTACCGATCTGAAGCTGCACACCGTTTGCGAGAGCGCGGCGTGCCCCAATGTCGGCGAGTGCTGGAACCACCGCACCGCGACATTCATGATCCTCGGCAATGTGTGTACGCGGCGCTGTGGCTTCTGCGCGGTTCAGAAAGGCGCGCCGCTGGCGGTCGATTACGACGAACCTCGGCGCGTTGCCGAAGCGGTTTCGCTGATGGGGCTGAAATATGCCGTCATCACCAGCGTGAATCGCGACGACCGCAAAGACGGCGGCGCGGAGCTGTTCGCTCTCACGATCGAAGCTATTCGCGCGAATGTGCCAGGGTGCAAGGTGGAAGTGCTCGTGCCGGATTTTCAGGGGAATCGCGCGGCGATGAAAATCGTGATGGACGCGCGACCCGACGTGCTCAATCACAACACGGAGACAGTGCCGCGCCTTTATCGCCAGGTCCGACTGGGCGCGCGTTACGAGCGGTCATTGGATATGTTGCGGTACGCGAAGGAACTTAGTTCCGAGACGCCGGTAAAATCCGGTCTGATGCTCGGATTGGGCGAATTAGCGGAAGAAGTGCTGAGCGTGATGCAGGATCTGCGTTCGCATTCCGTCGATATTCTTACGCTGGGCCAGTATTTGCGGCCTTCACCGAAGCATCTGCCCATCGTTCGCTACGTGCCGCCGGTGGAGTTCGACGATTTCCGCGAGGCTGGCCGCAAGATGGGATTTGCGCATGTGGAGGCAGGCCCGCTTGTCCGCAGTTCTTATCATGCCGACGATTCTCACGCCGCCGCCCGCTGTTGAGGTTTTTCNNGACTGGCACCTGGTGCATCTGGGCAGCCGCGCGGTGGGCGGCGCAGGGCTGGTCGTTATGGAAGCGACGGCTGTTTCGCCGGAAAGCCGTATTTCGCCGGGCGACCACGGGATCTGGCTGGATTCGCACATCCCGAAACTGAGGCAGATTACCGATTTCATCCGCTCGCAGGGATCGTGCGCCGGCATCCAGCTGGCTCATGCAGGGCGCAAGGCGAGCACATACAGCCCGTGGGATGGAGATGGCTGCGTGCCGTTGAACGAAGGCAGCTGGACGAACGTGATGGCGCCGAGCGCGATTCCTTTTGCGGGCAACTATCCACTGCCAACCGCGCTGGATGCCGCAGGCATTCGCAAGGTAGTGGACGATTATGCCATGGCCGCAAAACGGGCGCGCCTCGCGGGCTTCGACGTGGTGGAGATTCATTCCGCGCACGGATACCTGCTGCACGAATTCCTTTCGCCGCTCAGCAACCAACGCACCGGCGACTACGGCGGTCCGTTTGAAAATCGCATCCGCGCCGTGCTGGAGGTCGTCGAGGCGGTACGCTCCGAATGGCCTGGCGATCATCCGTTGCTGATTCGGATTTCCGCCACGGATTGGGCCGATGGGGGGTGGGACGCGGATCAGTCCGTGGCGCTCGCGCAGATTCTGAAGGAACGCGCGGTAGACCTGATTGACTGTTCTTCGGGTGGATTGGTGCCACATGCGAAGATACCGGCCGGTCCGGGGTTCCAGGTACCGTTTGCTGAGCGAATCCGCAGAGAGACAGGCATCCCGACGGGAGCGGTTGGCTTTATTACGGAACCGGCCCAGGCCGACGCGATCATTCGGAGCGAACAAGCGGATATGGTGTTGCTGGCACGCGAAATGTTACGCGATCCTTACTGGCCGATGCACGCGGCATCGGCATTGGGACGACAGGCGTCGTGGCCGGTGCAGTATTTGAGAGCGGCTCCGCAGGGTTCGGTTCGGCGCGGTTGAGTATGGTTCGGATCGCACTGGCAAATCTGCCGTACCCGGCGAGTCCCGACGAATCGGTTGCCATGGCCGAGAGCGCGCTCCGGCAGGCATCTCGGAAACGTGCCGATATCGTCTGCTTCCCGGAATGCTTTGTGCCGGGCTATCGAGGGCTGGGGAAAATGCCGCCTCCTCCGGATGCCGCGTTCCTTGATCGCGCGTGGGCGCGTATCGCGGCTGTGGCGGCGGAAGCCAATGTAGCGGTGGTGCTCGGGACCGAGCGCATTGTAGATAGCGGGCTTCGTGCCACGGCTCTGGTGATCGGCCGAGACGGTACGATTGCCGGTTTTCAGGACAAGGTTCAATTGGATCCATCCGAAGACGAGACTTACTCACCAGGCGCGGGGAGGCATGTCTTTCAGGTTGGAGAGCTGAAGTTCGGCGTGGCGATTTGCCATGAGGGCTGGCGTTATCCGGAAACAGTCCGTTGGCCGGTTCGGCATGGCGCGCATCTTGTGTTCCACCCGCATTATCATGTTGCGGAGACGAGGAGCTATCGGCCGGAACGGTTTGCGGACCCGGAGAATTCTTTCCATGAGAAAGCGGCGCTTTGCCGGGCCGCGGAGAATACTTGCCTCTTCGCAACGGTGAATTATGCGAGCGACGGGTCGCCAACGACCTCGGCTATAGTGCGGCCGGACGGAACGCTGTTGAGCTACCAGCCTTACGGTCTGAGCGGGTTACTCGTTGCGGACATCGATATCGCCGAGGCTACTGGGTTGCTGGCTGCGCGCTGGAAACCGGCGTAGCCGCGCGGCCCTCATCGAGTACGGCATGGACAGCGTCAACCAGGGGCTCCGTGTCCTCCGGCCTCCAGTGGTCATGCAAGGTCATTCGCCAGCCCACGCTGTCTCGGGACGGGAGCGGTCCCTTCTCCGGGATGGCCGGGGATTCCATCGAAGTCGCTCCGGCTACAGCGCCCTGAACCCACCGATGGAATCCCGCAAGATCGATCCGTTTCCGTGGTTGTACTGCGCAGCAAATGAAGGCTGGTCAGTTGCCCACTGTATTCGTCGCCCACAACGGTGTAATCCCCTTGTAAATTACCGCGTTGCCATCTTTCTGGATTACCAGATAGGCACCCGGATGCCCATTTGTTCCAGACGCCCAGACGGGATGATGCTGGTAATCGTAGAGCACCAGATTTCCGTCCGTCTGCATCGAAAGACGCGCAACTGACTTTCCATTTGTATGCGTCGCCCACATCGGATAAGCGAAGCCTTTGGTCCCGTCGGGGGCAGTCAAGGGAACCGGGTTGCTGATTGCCCAGTGCCCCTCGTATTCGCTGCCATTCGCCTGGTATAGAACTAAATTGCCGTCTACCTGCAGGAGAAGTATAAATTCCGGAGGGGCCTGTGGGTTCGCAAAGTCGTCGCCTATGTAGATGTAATTGCCAGGAAGCAGATCATCTCCCGGGCCCAGCACCGCGTGGCGCGGACCGCCTCCCCCGGGCACATCCAGAGTTTGAACAGGCAAATTGGCGTTTGCCTGCGGCGAAGTAGCTGAATACAGACGCTGGCCAGCGGCCGGGTCGGTTCCGCGCGGTACCTCGCGCGGCGCGCCGGGTAGAGCTGCGCCATCGGCAGGCAAGCCCGGGCTCCGGAAAGGCTTCATGGTTTGAGCGTTGGTCCAGCTCGACGTCAGCAAGCAGGCCAACGCGCCGATTGTCACTTGTGCACTTCGAATAGTCATTTTCGTAATTCTCTTTTCTTGAAGTTGAGCGGAAGTTGCCAACCGCTTTCATCCAAACCAGCGTGAAAGGGTTAAGAAAAGGCTCACGAGTTTTCAAAAAAAGAATGCATTTCCGCTCTTGCGTTGCCGTTCGCCGCCGAATGCGGCTGCGTCGACATAGAAGGTCCGCGCGGCGGAGCTACGATGCGGACCGGGATCGAATCGGCTCCACGAAAGCTTCATCTCCCGACCACGAACCGTCTTGCCGCAAATCCAGCGCGTAAATGTCGGCCGGGGGCAGATCCTCGAACTGCAGGCGATTGTTCGGATCCGCCGCGAACTCAACGGTGTGCATTCGGGAATAGAAGGCGGCGGCGCAGAGGATAGTGAGCAGTGCTATCATCCGCGCCGCCTTCTCCATGGTCCAGAGTTCGATCGCCGCGCCTGCGTTTGCCAAGACCAGAAACACGCAACCCCAGACTCCCGCCTTCATCTTGCTGTGGGTACTTCCGGGCAGCCATGAGCAGGTGAACGGGATCTTGCGGAATTGGTACAGAGATCGTTCCACGAAGACGATGCCAGTCAGCACGAGAACCACAATGTGTTCCAGCGCCGGACGGCCAGGCCAGATCGCCAGATACCAAACGGCCGTTATCACCCATGCCGGCAGCGCGGCAAGCGCAAACAACGATTTCCGCACGGCCGCAAAGTACGCTGCGGGCCGGTGAACCGCGGTAATGCGGAAGATCCAGTTCGACCGAAGCGACAGCGGCAGCGCGAACACCGCGCGAACTCCCACGACGGCGCAGGAGAGCAGCAATAGGCCGGCAATCAGAAACGGACCGTTCGGCCTGTTCCAGGATTCTGGCGAGTTGCCGGCCAGAAGGCTTTTTGAAAACGCCAGCGACAGCGCGAATCCGAAGCCTCCGTAAATGGCGAGCATCATCCTGAGCTGCCTGCTTCGGGCGAGCGACCTGGCCGTGAAAAGGAGAATGGCGCGCTCGAACGGCGCCGGCGCCAGAATCTTCGCAACGATCTTCGCGATACCCGGTCGCTTGGCGGGAAGAATCTCCGGCGATTCCACGATCCGCCGCACGTTTCGGCTCCACGACAGGAAATAGAGGGCGACCGACGACGGGATCACCATGGCGAGAGCGGTTAACGCACGCATCGCCAGCGGATCGAACACAATGTCCGCGTCGCCCCGCAGCTTGTGCAACAATCCGACGAACCAGAATGACGGAAAGTACAGCGGCGGGGTGACGTTGTCGAATGGCGGCGCCAGAAAGAAAGACGCCAGCACCGCGAACATCGCGGCGAGTTGCAGGAAGCCGGAGATTCGCAGAAATGACCGCATGGGTAATAGCTGCGAGGCGGCTCCCTGCAGGGCAAGTCCGGCACAGAAGGTGAAGATTCCGGCTGCCGCCATGGTCAGCCACCAGGCGGCGAACGAGCGCAAGCCATCGAGGAAACCCGTGGCGAGGACAAATGGAAATGCAACGCCCGTGAAGCAATTGACCACGGTTATGGCAGCGCCGAGCACTGTGCCGATCGCGGCGATTCGAGCAAGAATCATGGTCCGGGTTAGAACGGGAATCAGGCCGAGAATGAGGCTGTCGCGGCGATCCGGGAAAACCGTGTTCCACGCCGTCACGGCGCACAGACCTGCGACGGTGATCGTGGCGGAGATCAGGAACTCCTCGTCGCTCCGCGCGAAAATCACCAGCCTGCCGTGCGGCCAGCCAGAGGTCGCGTACCTGGGGACCATCATGTAAGCGAGTACGAAACTCAGCGCCGCAAGCAGCGAGCCGAACCGCACAATCAGACCATGCGCGTCGGCTCCAGCGGTGACGAGTTCCAGGTCGACCATGCGGGTGAGGAAGTCCCTGTAGAGGATGCGGAATTGTTTGCGCTCGTCCGGCCTGTTTGGGTTGGTGGCCATTTCAACGATTCCGCCGGTTCCACCAGAACAACGACAACGCGATGAAAAGTGCGCCGGAGAAAATGCTGTCCGCAGGGCGTCCGACCACAAAGATCATAATGAGCGCGGCGCTCGCCATTGTGCAACCGAGAAGGACGAGCCCGGCGGTTACCGTCCACGGAATCAGCACGAGNNGCGATCCCGCCACGCAGCAGCCAATCGCCAAACGGAGCGCGCGGCTCCGGCGAATGCACGTATTCGAACATCACACCTCCGGTCACGACTCGATCAGTTCCACCATTTCCCGCGTGACGGCCTCGGTGTCCTGCTCGACGGCAAGCTGCGAGAAGATGCCTTCCAGCGTGGGCAGCGACATCAGCGTCCGTAACTGCTGAATGGAATCGTTGGAGACCACGTGGCCCTTATGCAGAATCACGACGCGTGACGAAACGCGCTCCACCGTGTCAAGCTCATGCGAGCTGAACAACACGACCTTGCCGCGCGCCGCGAGATCGCGTATCAGGCCGCGCAGAACCAGCGCCGCGTTCACGTCAAGCCCGGAGAAAGGCTCATCGAGAAGGACCAGATCGGGATTGTGCAGCAGCGCCGCCGCGAGAAGAATCTTCTGGCGCATTCCTTTCGAGTACGACGAAATGGGTACGTCGCGATCCGCGTGCAGCCCGAGCAGCCGAAGGAATCCCGTGGTCTTGGTCGCCACCGCCCGCTCCGGCATGCCGCGCAACTGGCCGACCATTTCGAGATACTCAGAGCCAGTCAGGTGCGCGTAAAGGTGCGGCTCTTCCGGGACGTAGCCGAGGCGTTGTTTGTGGGCGATCCGGTCGCGCCCGATGGGCTGACCGTTGAAGAGTATCTCGCCCTCACTGGGTTCTATCAGCCCGGTGATCATTTTCAACGTGGTGGACTTGCCCGAACCGTTCGGCCCAAGATAGCCGGTGACCTCACCGGCCCGGGCGATGAAGCTGACGCCGCTGACGACCGGAATCCCGGTGTAGCGTTTGGTCACGTTTTGAAGTTCGAGCATTGGTCCTCCCCGGCATCCAGACTGGTTTCAACCTTCCCGAGCGATTTCCGATTGTACGCATATTCCAGACGAACGCCATGGACAGGACAGAGACGAGGACGAGACACATTCCGATCAGTGTCATCAGACCCACCAGCTGAAGCGGTGTCTGCGATGGGACCGGGGTGGGAAGGCGAGGCGGGCGATGTCCCATCAGTCCGTTGTAAACGGCGTTCTGGAGGAAGGCGGTCACGGCAAGCGCCGAGACCGCAGCCCCGACGGTGGATGCCGTCAGCCCGCGCCTGCGCGCCGTCGTTCGCATATATTCGTCGCCCCAGGCGCTGAATGCGCCCGCTATGAGGCCGACGAATTCCCAGCCGAGAAAGGCGCTGTAAGTAAGAGCTCCGCGCGATTTATAATCTCCGGTTACCTGCTCGAATACAGCAGTCATTTCACGCTCGAACAGCAGGCGATACGGCACCGGATAAAGATGGAGAAGCGTTTCGTATGCGTGTTTGATCATCGATCTATGCCTCCCTCGATTTCAGGAACGCCGAGGCGGCGCGCGTCAATTGCTTCATTCGCGCGAGTTCGGCCTGGAGGAACTTACGGCCCAGCGACGTAAGCCGGTACGATTGCTTGTCGCGCGAGGTGTCGTCGGTCTCGAAGCGCTCGATCCACTTACTTTCGAGAAGGCGGTGGATCACGCCGTACAGCGTGCCCGTGCTGAGACGGACGCGGCCGTCGCTCAGTACCTCGGTGTCTTTAAGGAGCGCGTAGCCGTGGCGCGGCGCCTGGGCGAGGCTCAGAAGCACGAGGAAGACCGGCTCGGTTAATGGGGCTGCGGATTCCTGCTTTTGCATATTCAATTCTCCGTGGGCGTCTTCTCAGCGTGGTCGACGACGAGGATATTAACAGTCGACTTACGGGATTCCAGCTTCAGGCCAAGCTGCTCTTGCAAACCGGTGAACAGGATACTGGTCATGTCGAGCTTACCGGCTTCGGCAGTGCCCGCGCCGGCGATATACGGACTCAGGTCCATGTGGATTTCGTAGCGGCCCTTCAAGCCTGTCTCGTCGATAACCGGACGTCCGGCTTCTGTGGAGATCCGATCGGCCACTTCGGCGATGGTGATGCGATGCGCGGTCAGAATCTCGGGACTTCCGCGGTCGATTTCCGATGGGCCTTCGGTGGTCGATTCCTGAAACTTGGGACCTCCTTTTGCGAGCGTTATAGCATAGGCGGGCATTTCTTTTTGTTCAGTATGCACCTTGACGCCGAAGCGGTCGGCCATCAGAGTGCGCAACATGAGCCGCAACTGTTTTTCGCTGGCGGGCGCGGCGGTCTTTGCAACGACGTCGAAGCAGTAGTCGCGAAGCCACTCCGGGCCGTTGATCTGAAACCACGGCGTGTCGTACGCCCACTGGAGAAGGACGGCGATGGTGCGGCCGCGAACGGTCAGGGAATCGGCCGTCGTCTGGACTTCCTGCGGGGAATAGCAGGAATCGACCGGGCGGATGGAGGCGACTTCGAAGGTTGGCGATTGCGCGAGGCAGTAGCCTGAAGCGGCGAAGGTGGCGATTACAATGGCGAAGGTCTTCATGCTTAGTTTTCCGTTGGCTTTTCAATGCGATCTACTACGAAGGCTTCCATCGGGGCTGTCCCTGGCGATAACTTCAGGCCAAGCTGTTCCTGCACGGCGGTGAAGATGGAAGGCGCGGTCGACGGGGCGGAATTCTGCGCGTCGTTTGAGAACTCCAGATGGATATCGTACATCCCGGTGAGTCCGGTTTTGTCGATCACTGGCCGGTCCAGTGAGCTGGCCAGCATCCTGCCGGCAAATACATCGAGCCGTGCGCCGTGAACGTCGATTTGCGTCACCGCGTCGCTCCCGTGAATCGACCCGGCACCGCAGGCAGGATGGCCGGGTTCGGGCGGCCGCGGGTGACTCAGGTCGACTGGCGCACACGTACCTTCGGTGGTCGCCTTAAGCCGGGAACCGTTCTTTGCTTCCGTCAAAAGGTAGACCGGGCTTTCCCTGTTTTCCTTGTGGATTCGGAGTTTGAACCTGTCTTCGAGCAGCATCTGCATCATGGGTCCGTACATCTGCGCAACGGCTGCATTGTCGAGCGCCCTGGCGCTGATGTCGAATGTGTCCGAGTACATCCAACCCGGCCCTCCCAGAATGCGGAATTGTTGCGGATTCTGGCTAGCGCCGTCGGCGAACGTGCCGTAGGCTACCTCGATGAGCGCGCTTGCGGGAAGGCACGTCACACGCAGTCTGCCTGGCTCGGGAGGGGCGTTACCTCCGCGCCCACCTGCGCAGTTTGGGTTTGGTTTGATGGACGCGACTTCGAAGGCGGGACGGGGCGGAGGCGTCTGACCGTGGCCGGTGAAGGCGCATAACAGCAGCGCGCCGAGGCCGTAACTGTTCACGACATGTCGCATAACGACATATTGCGCGTTTTACGACGCGTTGTCAAGGGGGATTTGCGCGGAGCCGGGTACCTGCTTCACTCAGGCAGGCCCAGGCAGCCCGCGTTTCTCTAAACCATTTGGAACGGGGCCGTCGCCCGTGGCCAGGCCGCTGGGCTGTGTGTCGGCAGGCGGGCGTGGGCGTCCGCCACGGTTCCGGGGAACCGCCCCACCAGGGACAGACCTGAAAATGGCGGTTGGCGCG
>PLEX01000195.1 GCA_003136575.1 Bryobacterales bacterium
CGAGTTCCGGCAGAATGTTCTTCCGGATACGATTGCGCCGATAATCGACGTCGGCGTTGGAGGCGTCTTCGCGCCAGGCGATCCCGCGTTCGGTCAGCCAGGCGCGGATTTCGCTCCGGCGGAGTTTAAGGAGCGGGCGGATGATGCCATTCGCGGTCGAAGGCAGAATGCCGCTCAGGCCGGCCGAACCCGAGCCGCGCAGGAACCGGAAGAGCACGGTTTCCGCCTGATCGTCGAGCGTGTGGCCCGTGGCGACGCGGTCGCAGATCCCGGCGGCAATGCAGCCGGCGAAGAATTTGTAGCGCAGCCGGCGGGCTTCTTGTTCAGTGTTGCCGTCGGCGGGGGGAAGCGATGCTGTGTGGAAGGGGAGACCGGCTTTTTCCGCCAGGGCGCGGACGAAGGCTTCGTCGGCGTCCGATTCGTCGCCTCGCAACTGGTGATTGACGTGAAGAACGGCGGCGGCAAGGCTCAATTCCCGGAGCGCGGTGAAGAGAAACACGGAATCCGCGCCGCCGGAAACGGCAACTCCGATGCGCTTTTGTTCGCCGACGGCGGTTGCGACGCGTTCAATCACATCTTGATCTTACGTGGCGCGCCACGCTAGGCCGCACCTTTTGAACTGCCACCGCAACCGGGGCGCGGATCCGCTTTGTAGTCCTTTCCAGGCCATCCGGATCTTTCGGTAGACGGAGCAACAGCACGTTACGGTCGTTCTTTCCGAAATCCAGCTCGATGGACCTTGCTGGTGCGGTCAAGTCGCGGGCGTCTTTCTTGTTCAGTTCGTAATCCGTCCCGAGAATAGCGTTTGCACACGCATCTGGATCCTGCATTGGCTTCCCGTACGCCGAACGGAGGAGGCTCGGGAGCGCGCACGCCAGTGGCGTAGTTGGCGGAGTCCGGTGCGCAGGACACACGGGATTCCGGCCATGAACTCGCGTGCCGGGGACAAGTTAACGAACAGATTCACGACCGCAGTTTGATCAACGTGGACTCGCGCGCAGGCCGGTCGTACCCTCAAGGTCGGCGATGAGGGCACGCCAATCGTTGTTGCCGCTCACCTCAAGGATGATGGATTCCCTTTCCCATCGAAGCCCCACGTAATACTTCCGGGTACGAGCCAGCGCGCCGATGGCCCCAATGCCAGCCGCGGCGGCGACAGCGCCGGGGATTCCAATCGACGGAATTCCCACGCCTGGCACGAAGACATTACGCGCGTCCTGGCTATAGATGACCTCCGTTACGGCGTTGGCGGTAACCGAGACAAATGCCGAAGACTTTCCTTCCATCCTGATACTTCCATGATCGATGGAAAGCTTTATTGCCGCGCCCTGCCGGAAGTCACGCAAAGATCCTCCGGTGTAGCTGACCTTGTATTGGGAATACCGCCCGTGGGTTGTGCCGGAACCCGACGAGTTGTTTCCTGGTGCCACGGGAGGAAGAGGCGCAGATTCGGGCTCCTTGGTCCCTACCGGGGCAGACTGCAATGCGGATTGTCCGGGAAGACCGCCAACCTCGGCCTTCTGCTCATGCGCGGGCTGCGGTGCGGCATCTGCATCAACTGTAGCCGCTGGTCTCGACACCGGAGGCGAAAATTGAGCACCACCCCCTTCGCTAACGAATCTGATGCGGCCAATGGCCTCAAGCGGTCGACCCGCCAACACAGCGGGCCGGAGGGTCCACGCAACCAGGCTGCGGCTGAGTGTGTCAACCGCCGATGAAGTACCGCTTATTGCGCGAATGTTCCTTACGTAGCCGTTCGCATCGACCGTAAACTCAAGCACGACGCTATCCCCGGGCATTTCGCCGTTTGCGGCGGGGAGTGCGCCGTCGGTAACCTCGGGAAGGGACGCCCCATCGGGAAGAACAAAGGTCATTGGCCCTGAAAGCCATCCTTGCTCCGGCGTCGCCGTTCCGACTCTGCGAAAGGTCACATCTATTTGTGCTCGCATGTCTACCGGCATCCCTACGTTCAGGCCCGGCTCAAACTTCCACTTCCGGACCGCCTCTGCGGCCTTCGAGTCAAGTCCGTAGCCCAGCGACTTCACCGTCTGGACATCCCGGATCAGACCATCGCGACCAACAAGTACCGAGAGCGTGACAGTCCCCTCTACGTTTAGCCTTCGGGCTATAGGCGTGTATTCTGGCTGCACGCTCGAGAGCACGACCGGCATTACCATCCCACGGCCGGCGGAATTTCGACCGTTGGAGACCGCCGCCCCAGTTGCGCCTGGAAGGGCTGACTGACCCGCAGTAGTGGGAGCGGGCGAATCGGCAGTCGCGCGGAGGGTCGGTCTTGAAACGATTTCGCCACCATCTCCGATTGATTGCCGCATGGCTTCCGCGCGAGGCATCGTAGCCCCGGCCTGCCTGAGGTCGTCCAGCCAGAACCTCGCGGCTGCGCTCTTTTCCGCATCTCCTTCGTTGATGTCGTGATCAAGAAGGCTTTCGGTCACCGATTGGTAGCGCGGAAGAATACGCAGCGCGTCGGCCCGCCAATTTCCCGAATTGGGCAAATCGAGCAGAATTCTGCAGACAGCCTCCGATTCCGATCGGGATAAGATCAGTTCGGATTGTCCTCCGCGTGCCGAGCTGAGGAGATCCGCGAGAAACGGATTCGCGCTGTCCGGGTACCGTGCCATCAGGTTCCCCAGGATTGGTGCGTAGGTTAGATTGAATGTGGCCTGTCGTTGTACGCGCCAGGAGAACTCGACAATCGCCGAAGCTACACGGTTGTCCGCTAATCTGTCAACGACATCCGGCAAGTTGGCCCGGGTGCCGGACTTCCAAGCCTCCACGAGCTCATCGTCCAGGATCGCCCTGTACCACAAGGCCAGATCAGAAAGCGCCGCAATCGTCTCGCGCTCGTTTCGCGGGCTGACCGCTTGCAAAAGGGCGCTGATCTTATTTCGCGCAACGGCATCGGAAAATGGCGCAGGTGGAATTTCCTTAAACTGGGCGGAACAAATCGCGCCTATCGAAACAGCCATCCACCCGCACATCCACCGTGCCAGCATTGCGCTACAAGAAACCTGCGATGCCATCTTCATCGGCGACCTCCCATCCCGCGCTGGGCCCAGAAATTCATAATATATTCTGTCATAACACATTATGTAGACCTTTGGACGAAAATACTAACACACTATGGCTTCGTGTCAGCAGAAGCCGTTAGCTTCCAAAAGAGCTTGGGTGTCAGGGTTCGTTCTCTCCGGACGGCCGCCGGATATTCGCAAGAGGGATTCGCCGACGCGTGCGGTCTGCACCGCACGCACATCAGCATGCTGGAGCGCGGACTGTTGGATCCAAAGATCAGTACGATGTGTAAGCTGGCAACCGTGCTGAAGATCGAAGTCTCAGAACTCTTAAAGGGGTTCTAGGCGCGGAAACCGCAAAGCTTCGATTACTCCCTCGCCTTACGGCAGCGGCCTCGCAATACCTTCCGGAAGCAAGAATGACGCCGCGCTTCCGTTGCTCCGACAACCATGCAAGCAAACGGGCGCACGTCGAAGCGGGCTTTTGCAATAATAGTTATAGTTAAGTAATCGCTGGGGACTCCGGTCGCAGCCAACCCTCTTCTCGGCCCGAAAGCTCCGAGGCCGGTATTGGCGATTGAAGCCGTGCGCTGACTTGGAGGATTGAGATTAACGTATCCGAGCAACCCGGAGCGGTCAAAAGACCCATCTTCGCGGTGGCGCAAACCACGGTATGGTTCTCGTTAGCGCGGCTCCTCAAACTGAGTGATCCGCACTTCCCGATCGCTGAAGACGGCGCGGATTTCGAGCGTCCCGCCCAGCGCTTCAACGTACTCGGTAAGGGTGCTCAGATAAAGATCCGTCCGATGCTCAATCTTCGATACTTCGCCTTGGTTCACCCCCAGGCTTTCCGCGAGCTTTGCCTGCGTCATCTGCCGAGCGCGGCGCAGTTCGTCGAGGGGCATGGCGGCAATTGTTTCGCGGACACGTTGAGTTACCCTTTGCCGGCGTTCGGCCGGCATGGCATCGAGCAATTCACGAAAGTTTCGAGTCGGCATTACAGTCTCTCCCCTTTCCGGAGTTCAAGAAAAAGCTCGTCGTAGATACGGTCCGCCAGAGGGACAAATGTCTCATACCACCTGTCATCGCATTTTGTCTCCGCCGACCAGCGAAATAGCGACGCGCAACGGGTCGAATGCGTAAAGCGTCCGCAAAGGCAGGCCGGAACTCTGGGTTCTCAACTCCCGCATTCCCGAATGGCGCGATCCTATGATCTTTTGAACTGCGGAAACCCGAGGGCCGGACCGAGTTCGGTGAGAAGACCAATTGACCAGGCAACATCTCCGGTTGATTCTCTGCCAAGGAACGAAACCATTAGATGAACTCGTTGAGTGAACTCAACCTCCCATGCCATTGACCTGAGTATAGCCCTCAACCAACCCCACCGTGTCCATACAATTCGTCTATACTGAAGTGTGTGGCGTTCGAATGGGATGCTCGAAAGAACGCGGCAAACCGCCGAAAGCACGGGATCGACTTGTTGAAGCGGTGAGCATTTTCGATGGCCCTGTCGTCGAAGGCCCGGATGAGCGCGAGGATCGGGAGGTCCGCATAATAGCATTCGGGACACTCGGACCTCGGGTCGCGGTGGTGTACACATGGCGCGGTGAAACGTGTAGGATCATCAGCGCAAGAAGGGCGACGAGCAATGAGAAGAAAGCGTACTATGAGGCACTCCACGGGCAAGCAGATTTCTGAGATGTCGGACTGGCGTCGAGTCGATGCGCAGACCGACGACGATATTCGGCGCGCCATCGTGACGGACCCGGACGCGGCTCCGGAAGTCGATGTAGCCTGGTTCAAGTCTGCCCGGATCGTCATGCCCGAGCCGAAGCAATCCGTTTCGTTGCGTCTGGACCGAGAGGTTATGGAATGGTTCAAAAAACGGGGCAGAGGCTATCAAACCAGGATTAACGCGGTGCTGCGCGCTTACGTGAGCTCGCACGGCGAAGACCCGGCCAGCCCACCTGCGGCGCCCCCTCCTCACCGCTAAACTGGAGATTCATGCGGGTCGCCCTCGGGCAGATTAATACGACCGTCGGCGATATCGCCGGTAACCTCGCGATCATCACGCGGATGGCCCGCGTCGCTTCGGAGCGCCGCGCGGAACTCGCCGTCTTCCCCGAACTATCCATCACCGGTTATCCGCCGCGGGATTTGGTCGAAAAACGCAGCTTCCCCGATCGCTCGGAAGCCGGCCTGTGCCAACTCGCCGAAGACACGAAGGATCTGCCGCTTGCTATCGTGGTCGGCTATGTCGGCCGGTCCCAAGAATCCACTGGGAAGCAGGCCACCAACTCGGCGGCTATTCTTCAGGGCGGCCGAATCATGCTGCGCCAGACGAAAATGCTGTTGCCAACCTACGACGTTTTCGACGAAGGCCGCAACTTCGTGCCGGGCCGGCAGCAGTCCATCTGGGCGCTGGGAACCGAAAACCTCGCGCTCACCATCTGCGAAGACTCCTGGAACGATAAGCTGTTCTGGACGCATCGCCTCTACTCGCGCGACCCGGTCGACGAATTGATGCAGCAGGGTGCCAGTCTTCTCGTCAGCATCAACGCTTCGCCCTACCATATGGGTAAACGCGAATTGCGGCGCGAGATGTTCCGCTCCATGGCGCAGAGGCACCGAGTGCCGGCGATCATGGTGAATCAGGTCGGCGGCAACGATCAGGTTGTCTTCGACGGATCGAGTTTTGCAATGGACGCCGACGGGAACGTCATAGCATCCGCGGCCTCATTCCGCGAGGATTTGATCGTCGTCGACACCGCCGCCAGAAGCGGCGACGAACGCGAGGATCTGGCGAACGAAACCGAAGCCGTCTACGAAGCCCTGGTGCTGGGTACGCGCGACTACATCCGCAAGTGCGGTTTTTCGAGGGTTTTGATCGGGCTGAGCGGCGGTATCGACTCGTCGCTGACGGCGGTGGTTGCGGTGGATGCGGTGGGGCGCGAGAACGTTCGCGGCGTGGCGATGCCCGGGCCGTACTCATCGGACCACAGTGTGCGCGACGCGAAGGAGATGGCCGAGCGGCTCGGCATTCAGTTCGACATTATCCCGATTACGCCCGCTTACGACGAGATGCTGGCCACTCTGCGCCCGGTCTTCGAAGGCCGTGCGCCGGACGTAGCCGAAGAGAACGTGCAGGCGCGGTTGCGCGGCCTGACGCTGATGTCGCTCTCGAATAAATTCGGAGCCATGGTGCTGACGACGGGCAACAAGAGCGAGATCGCGGTCGGTTACTGCACGCTCTACGGCGACATGTGCGGCGGGCTGGCTGTGATCAGCGACGTGCCGAAAACCATGGTCTACGAGCTTTCGCGAATCGCCAATCAGCGTCATGCGGGCGCGATTCCGGAGTTCGTTTTCAAGAAACCGCCATCGGCCGAGCTGCGTCCGGATCAGAAGGACAGCGATTCCCTGCCGCCCTATGACGTGCTGGACGCGATTCTGCGGCTATATGTGGAAGATATGCGGAGTCCGGCGGAGATCGCGGAGGAGCTGAACGTGACGCTCGACCTGGTGAAGGACGTTGCCCGCAAGGTGGATCGGAACGAGTACAAGCGGCAACAGGCTGCGCCGGGGCTGAAGGTGACGTCGAAGGCGTTTGGAATCGGCCGCCGTTTCCCGATCGCGCAAAGGTATTTTGAGGGATGAGTAGATCTTCTATATGGGGCCGGCCTCAGCCTGTCTGTGTTCTGATGGCCGCGCTCGTGCTGTGCACAGCGGCATCTGCACAGTCCGTGCCAGACGGATGGAAGCTCACGCCGGCGGGCACACAGATCAAAGTGGATGGTTTCCCGATGTCGTACGCGCTCACGCCGGACGGCAAGTATCTGCTGACGCTGAACGGCGCACGGGGAGCGACAAGCGTCAGCGTGATCGATCTCGCCAGCGCCAAAGAGCTGAACCGAACGCCGGTTCCCGACGCGTGGCAAGGCATCGCTATCGCTAAAGCGGGCGATAAGGTCTATGTGGGTGGCGGCGCGAAGGCCGCCGTGTTCGAATTCTCGCTTGCCGGCGGCGTTCTCACGGCGGGCCGGACATTTCCCATATCCGCGGCGAAAGACCGCTCTCCGCAGGATTTCGCCGGGGACGTAAGCCTCGCGCCGGATGGCCATCTGCTCTATGTCGCGAACCTGTACCGTGACAGCGTCGTCGTGATGAATCCGCAATCGGGATTGATTCTTTCGCGAATCAAGACCGGACGCCGGCCGTACCGGTTACTCTTCCATCCTTCCGGCAAATATCTCTACGTCTCCAGCTGGGCTGACGGCGCGATCGGGCAATACGACGTTAACTCCGGGGAGCGGCTCTCGAACGTTCGTGTCGCACCGCATCCCACGGACATGGTCTGGCTCGATGGCCCTCCGCCAGCCGGCGCAAACGCCGATGCCGCGCCACCTTCAGACGTCAAGGGCCGCATCGTCGTTCCCGCCGCAAATACCAACAGCGTCTATCTGCTCGGCGCCAGCGATGTGGGGTATCTGACGAAGCTCGACGGCATCAACCTCGCGCTCAACCAGCCGCTGGGCATGACGCCGAGCGCGGTCGGCATCAGCGCCGATAAGAAGCAGGTGTATGTCGCGTGTTCAAGCGTGAATGCCGTAGCGGTTGTCGATATCGCAGGCGAACGCAGTCTCGTGAAGGCGTTTATCCCTACAGGCGCGTATCCAACAGCGGTAACCGGTCTGGCGGACGGGCGCATCGCCATACTGAACGGCAACGGCGATTCGGTTCAACTGGTCGATGCGCCCGACGACGCGAAGCTCAGCGGGTATACGGACCAGGTGATGGATAACGCTCCGCATCGCGATGATGGCGCGGAAAACGCGGCCGCGCCTCCGGGTAACCCGGTACGCGCCGAAGGCCCTATCAAACACGTTGTCTATGTGGTTCGCGAGGCGAACGCCGCGATTGAAGCGGCCGACTGGCCGACTGCGGCGGTCGCCACCGATTACTCGGTCCGCCTGGGCGGACGCGCGCGGAACGATTCCGCGATGCCGGACCCGGCCAGCCTACCGCCGGCAGGCTACATCTGGAACGCGGCTTCGCAGGCGGGCCTGAAGATTCGCAACTACGGTTTTCAGGTGCACAATCACGACAAAGCGACCGCCGACGGCGAACAGGTGGACCGCGTCTGGGATCCATCGCTGGCGGCATCGACCGATATGGAGTACCGCGGACCAGACCCGGCCTATCCGGACACTGAGCGCGCGAAAGAATTTGCCAGTGAGTTGAACGATTACGCGCAGGTCGGCGAGATGCCGCAACTGCTTCTGGTGAACATCGGAAGCGACGATCAGGCGCTGGGCATCGTCACCGAAGCGGTGACGAAGAGTAAGTTCTGGAGCGAAACGGCGATGTTTGTAGTGAACGCCGGCGCATCCGGAGCGATGCCCGCGAGCGCTTCGGTCATATCGCCGTGGACGAAACCGGGCGACGCCGCAGTCGATCCTTTGTCCGCTCTGAGAACTCTCGAAATCATTCTGGGCCTTCACCCGATGACCTTGTTCGACGCGTCCGCCGCGCCGCTGTTCGACGCGTTCTCCAACACGCCCGCCGGGCACTGACCGTCGTCTTCACGGTGGGGGCGAGCTGGTTCAATTCGCCAACAGATAGTGATTTTTCGACCAAAAGCAATGTATAGTGGTTTTCGACCAGTAGATGAAATTATCGGTTGCTTTCGACCGAAGAGAGGAGTTTTCGACCGTGGCCGCCGACAATCACGCAAAAACCTTCCAGGAGAAGACGGTGCCGACGGATACCAGGCTGGCGGGCTGGGCGGCCCTCGTCAAGACATTCGGCGTTCAAGCCCCGATCCGCCGCCCGAGCGTCGTATCCGGGCAGCACGTCAAGGCGAGTCGCAGGGAAGTGCGGGGCTGGAACATCTTCGACAAGCGGTACTGGCCCGGCGAGTCGTTCGGCGGCCAGCTGGGATTTGCGCTGCGCCATGAAGACCTCGACCTGCTCGTCCTGAAACGCATCTTTGACGCCGTCCCGCAGGATGCCGTCACCGCATTCGTGCGCAGCGCCCCGACCGGCGCACCCAACCGGCGCGCCTGGTTCCTCTATGAATTTCTTACCGGAAGAACGCTCGGCATTCCCGACGCGACGGAGGCGAGTTTCACCGATCTTCTGGACGAGCGCCTTTATTTCACCTCGACGCCGCGGCTCTCCCGTCGTCACAAGGTACGCGATAACCTGCTCGGCACGCCGGCCTTCTGCCCGGTGATTCGCAGGACGCAGGCGCTCGCAGACTTCGGCGCGCGCGCGCTCGAAGCCAGGGCGAACGAGGTCATAGGACGTACCGGCGCGAACGTTATCGCGCGAGCGGCCAGTTTCCTCTTGCTGGCGGACAGCCGCGCCAGCTTCGAGATTGAAGGCGAAAAGCCGCCACGCGGCCGGCTGGAGCGGTGGGGCCGGGCGGTACTGCAGGCCGGAAGGAACCCGCTGACGATTGACGAAATTCTGCGCCTGCATACCGTGCTGATTGAGGACACGCGCTTCACTCTGGCCGGCCTGCGGCTGGACGGCGTTTTCCTGGGCGACCACGATCATGAGGGTGATCCGCTTCCGGAATTCATTGGCGCACGCCCGCGGGATCTGCCGCCCCTGATGCGGGGGCTGATCGCCGCGAACGAGCGCATGCGTGAGGGAGAGCTCGACTCCGTGCTCCAGGCGGCGGCGACGGCGTTCGGTTTCGTCTACATCCATCCGTTCCAGGACGGCAACGGGCGTCTCCACCGCTGCCTGATCCATCACGCTCTGGCGGAGAGAAAATTCACACCGCCCGGCATGGTATTCCCGGTCTCCCCTGTCATGCTCGACCGGATCGACACCTACCGCGACACGCTGCGCGCGCATTCGGCCCCCCTGATGAACTTCATTGAATGGCGGCCTACGCCGGAGAAAAATGTCGAGGTTCTCAACGATACGGCCGACCTCTACCGGTATTTCGACTGCACGGAAGCGGCGGAGTTTCTCTACGCCTGCGTTGCGCGGGCCATCGATAAGGATCTGCCTCGCGAAATCGACTTCCTGCGCCGCAACGACGAAGCGCTGCGCCGCATCATGAACATGGTCGAGATGCCGGACAGACTGGCGGAAAATCTCGTCAGGTTCATTCGTCTGAACGAAGGTAAGCTGGGCCGCAAGCGCCGCGAAGGCGAATTTGAGAAGTTAACGGACGATGAAGTGGCCTCCATCGAGGCAATCGTCCGAGAAGCTTTCGAAGGCTTTGAAAGCCAGCCCCGGTGATTGTGCATAAGTCCGTTATCGAATCTACAGAATCTCAATCCGCTTCAACACTGCCTGAAGCCCGGCGAGAAACTCTTCATCCATCAGTTCACCTGGACCGCCTCGCAGGAATTGTTGCTGGCAGGGATATTTGCCGCGCCGCTATCGTTTGTTGCCCGGACAATGGTTGCGCACAATCGCCAGGCACACGCCAGTAACGGCCATCGCGGCGGCGAGCACTGCCAGATAACTGCCGCTGCCTGCCTGAATGATCGCCGCGCCGCCGAGCGAACTGGCTATGCCGCCCACGCGTCCGGCGGCTGCCGCACACGCCACGCCAGTGGACCGGATTGGTGTTGGATACACATGCGACGCCAGCGCGAAAATGGTCGTCTGCACGGCATTCACAAAGAGTCCCTGCAAGCCAATTCCCGCGATGAGCAGCGTATGGTCGCCCCTTGGCGCAATATGCACGAACATCAGCGCCAGCGCGGCGGCCGCTCCCCCGGCCGACGCCCACAGCAGCGGTCCTCTCGAACCAAATACGGTGACAGCCGCCGCGCAGATGAGGACGCCCAGAACGCCGCCGAAGTTGTAAGCCGCCAGACCGGAACTGGCGGTGGCAAGGTCGAGACCCTGTGCCGTCAGCATGGCGGGCAGCCATCCAAAAACCAGGTAGACTCCGATCATGCATGCGAAGCAGGCCAGCCAGAGTCCGGCCGTGTCGCGAAACAACTCGGGAATCCAAAGCGCCCGGAGATTGCGTCCTCTTTCGATCTTCCGCTCCGGTCCGTTATCGAAGAAGCTGCCTGCCGCAACACAGTGCCCCATGCGCAATAAGAGAGCGGCCAGTTCGCCGCGCCTTTCAGGAAACCGGGCCAGATAACGGGGAGACTCGGGCAGCGCCGTGAGCAAGACCAATGCGAACAACAACGGAGCGGCACCGCCGATCAAATAAAGGGCATGCCAGCCGAGCGCCGGCAGCACTCGCGCCGCTATCAGGCCAGCCACCATCCCCCCCAGCGGTACGCAGAGGACGGTCAGCGTAACCGCGAGCGCGCGACGGCGCATCGGAGCAAACTCGGCGGTCAGAGTTCCGGCATTTGGCAATGCGCCGCCAACTCCTATTCCGGCCAAGGTGCGAAGGACTCCCAGTTGGAAAAGACTGTGGCAGAAGGCGGTTGTAACGGTGGCCGCGCTGAACAACAGGACGCACCCGATCAGCGTGACGCGGCGGCCAAAGCGATCGCCGCAGAAACCCGCGAATGGGCTGCCGACGGCCATTCCTGCGAGTCCCAGCGCGGTGATCGGCCCGAAGGCCGGACGCGCGACGTGCCAGTCGCGCATGATCGACGGTATCGCAAAACCGAGAATCTGGATGTCGAAGCCGTCGAAGATGATGGCCAGCGCCGCGAGCAGCGTCAGAGCTTTCTGATACGCGGTCCACGGCCCGAGGTCGAGCAGCAAACTGACGTCGATGGGTTGCGCGATGCTGCCCGCCTGTTTTTGCATAAGTGAGGTTGTGGGCAGGCGCTTCGGCCAGTATCAGTTCAACTTCCTGAGCCAGATGTTCCGGACAGAAACCTTCGTGGTGGCCTCAATTTCAATGCCGAAGTTCCCGGTCCAGTTGTTCGACGAATCGGGGTCGTCGTCCACCATCACGGCCATCAACTGCCCGTTCACGACATGAATGAAAGTCCCGCCGCGGGCGATAACGGTGTACTCGTTCCAGTCGTTCTGCTTTATCAGTTTGCCTAGTTCAGTCAGGTCGCCGATGGTTCCCATCAGCCTTCTGGCACCCATGCCGGCTCCTTCCACGACCTGGCCCCGGTAAGCCATGATTCCCATTGGAGTGTTCTCGGAATAAAACTGGCCGCTGTAAATCTGGCTCGGCCAGAAATCGGCCTGGGGTCCGGTCAGCATCCACGCCAGATTCACGGGACCGAGATTCGCCGCGATCGGCCGACGCCACGGAATTCCGGACTTGCTGCGGTATTGCAAGCCGCTTCCGCCGGTACCCTCGATTTTGATTTCGAACTTCAGCGTGAAATCGTGAGCCGTCACGTCGTGATTGACGATGTAGGTGTTGCCGCTCGGATTGGTCGGAGTCGATTCGCCGACGATGGCGCCGTTTTCGACTCGCCAGAATTTCGGATTCCCGTCCCATCCTTTGAGGCTGACGCCATCGAACAGAGAAACGTAGCCGCGGTGATCGTTGAAATCGTAAGGTTCGGGCTGGCTGAATCCGCCCGAGCCGAAATTGCCGCCCATGGCCAGCAGCGCCGCGAGTTGCTCGCGGTCGAGTTTGTTGGCCGAGGCCTGGATCTTTCCGAGCGCGTCGGCGCGCGCGTTGGCAAGAGTGAGTTCGGCGACTCCGACGGCATCGATCTTCGCCTTGACTGTGGCCGGATTGGGCGGGTCGGCCAATGAGGCCGCCGTAATCGCGTTTCGGGCGTCAGTGAGGGCCTGTAGCAACGGCGCTGTGTCCAATGCCATCCTGTTCAGCAAATTGCCCTGAGCTGCCGTGCTGTGGGGAATCGCCGTCGCGCCGATGGCCGGACCGCGTGCTCCACCGCCACCGCCGCCCCGACCACCGCCGCTAGCGCCCGCCGCGCCGCGGCCTCCACCAGCGCCGGATGCGCCGCGGCCACCTCCGGCCTGACCGCCGCGACCCGCGCCACCGGCTGCGCCGCCATTAGCGGCGAGCGCGGCGATCTGACCGGGAGCAAGCTTGTTCGGCGACGCTTGAATTTTCGCAAGCGCGCCGGCTCGGGCCGTCGCCAGCGCGAGTTCGGCCTGCTTAACCGCGTCGATGCTCGTCCGGATGCCGCCGTCGTTTCGAGGATCCGCCAATGCGGCGGAAATCACCGCCGTTCGGGCCGCGGCAAGCGATTGGCTGAGCGGGGCCGCGTCGGCATTCATTTGCGCGATGACGGCAAGCTGCTCGGGAGTCGCGTTCGGAATGCCACCGCCGCGTCCGCCTCCCGCACCCTGCGCGAAGGCGATTGCGGTAAAGATCAAAGCCGCGATGGCGACGAATCCCGTACGTTTCAGCATAAGTTCGATTACTCCAGTGCCTCTGAAGTATATCTAATTCAGTGCACCGATCCCGTCGGGCTTGTCCGGTCAAGGAACTGGCCGTGCCGACGCTGCGCAGCCCGCGTCCTTACTGGTCAACGCGACAGTCCTGCAACTTTTTCATCGTTCTCTGAACTTGGCCTTGCAGCGCCGCCACCGCCTTCAGTTCCGTGTCCGTCAGTTTGTACTGCTGCAGGATTCGGTCCTCGCTCTCCGACCATTTCTTGTAATCGTAGGCGCCGTCGTCAAGCACCGTATTACAGAGGCATCTATTTACAGATCGGCCGCAGATGGTTCCAACCGGCTAATCCTCAATCGGATTGCTCCCGGCGACCCGTCTCCGTCTCCGGATTGCTGAATGCATGGCGTGTCTCCGCTTCAGGAGCCCGGCCAGAGGGGTCTCAGGGCTGCTTTGAAGTGGGCATCCCGGCTCTTCACGAGGCCGCCTGCGGATCCGATGACCGGCGCGCGAAACGGCATCGCGGCCTGGAATTTCTCCCCACGCGGTCCGCGCCGCGAATCCGCGCATAAGACAAGAGTTCGCGGTCGTGGACGCCCCAGACGTTATATGATGATTGCAACCCGGGTTTTCCCGTGTCACAGGTGCTGCATGAGCTACGACTTTTCCAGACGTTACTTTTTCTTCGGTTCACTGCTGGCCGGCGCGATTCCCAGCCGCGGATTCGGCTCCGTTCCGTCGCTGTCCGCGGCGGGATACAAATCTCCCAACGAAAAGCTGAACATCGCGTCCATCGGCGCGGGCGGCAAGGCGTCGAGCGACATTGACGGCTGCAAGGCGGAAAACATCGTTGCGCTCTGCGACGTGGACGATAAGAGCGCCGCCAACAAATACAAGCAATATCCTGACGTGCCGAAGTTCAGGGACTTCCGCAAAATGCTCGACGCGCAAGGCAAAGACATCGACGCCTGCATCGTGACCATCCCGGATTTCATGCACGCGACGGCCGCCATTGCGGCCATGGAGCGCGGGAAGCACGTTTACGTGCAGAAACCGCTGGTCCACACTGTTGCCGAAGCGCGGCTGATGCTGGAGACGGCGCAGAAATACAAGGTGGCCACCCAGATGGGCAACCAGGGATATTCAAACGAAGGCACACGTCAGGCGGCCGAAATCGTCTGGTCCGGCCAACTCGGGAATGTGACCGAAGTCCACGCCTGGACCGACCGCCCCTGGTGGCCGCAGGGACTCACGCAGATCCCGGCCCCGAACGATCCGCCCGACACGCTCGACTGGAATCTCTGGCAGGGCAGCGCCGAGAAGCGTCCGTACACAACGGGCGGCGAGGGCTATCCGAATCAGTATGGGAATTTCTATCAGCCGTTCAACTGGCGCGGCTTTTACGACTTTGGCTGCGGAGCTATCGGCGATATGGCGTGCCACATCCTGGGCGCGCCGAATCTGGCCTTGCGTCTCGGTGCGCCGACGAGCGTCGAATGCATTTTGAAGGAAGGCGCCAGCACCTTCATGTATCCGAAGAAATCCATCGTGCGCTTCGATTTTCCGGCGCGCGGCAACATGCCTGCATTGAAGCTCTTCTGGCACGACGGCTTGAAGGAAACGCCGAAGATCGATGGCGTGCCCGAAGGCGAATTGCTGGGCGATCTGCCGTCCGTTCCACGCACGCCGGGAAGCGCTCCGCGGCCACCAGCGGCACGCACCGGATTCGTCGGAAGCGTGTTCAACTGGGAAAACTTCAAGGCGGTGCTGCCGCCCGAAGTGAAGCGGCCCAGTCCCAACGGCAGCCTGTTTATCGGCGACAAGGGCATGATGACTACCGGCACATACGGCGAACAAACGCGCCTGATCCCGGCAATCGAGAAAATGGAGAATTACAAGTTTCCGGAGCCGCTGCTGACTCGCTCGCCCGGTCACTATCAGGACTGGATCCGTGCCTGCAAGGGCGGCGACCCGTCTTGTTCGAACTTCAACGTGGCGGTTCCGTTCGTCGGATGGATGCTGCTGGGCGTGATCTCGCTGCGGGTGGACGGCAAGCTGGAATGGGATGCGGAAAAGGGCGTGTTCTCGAACAACAAGGACGCGAACAAGTTCCTGAAGCCGCCGTTCAAGGTTGGCTGACGGCGGCCGGTCGCACATACGGTTCCTGACACGCACTCAGCCCAACCAAACTCCCATATTCAGCCTCGCGGGCGGCAGGAGGAAGTGCCGTTTGCGCAAATAGTCATTGATCGCGCACTCGAAAACGATAAGTTACCCGTCGGTCCTTTGTGAACGGGTAATGTCAGCTTCGGGTAAGATCACCACACTTTTGGCCGATGGCGATCCGTTGCGCCACGACGAACTGGCGGCAATCCTCAATGCGGCTTCTGAGACTGTTGTCGCGGTTTGTGCGGACGGGCAAACCGGCTTAGACGAAATCCGCCGTCTTCGGCCCGACATTGCGGTGGTGGATCTGGAATTCCGGTGCTCGGCGGAATTGAGGTGGCCCGCAGGGTAAGGAGCGAGGGGCTTGGCGCCAGGGTAATCGTTCTTTCCGGAACGACCGACGATGAGGATGTCGCTGAAGCCGTTCTGGCCGGCGCTGACGGCTACCTGCTGAAAAACGACACTGCCAGAGATCTGGCCGACGCGATCAGCTGCGTTAGGGACGGCGGGCAGTACTCCCCTCCACACTTGCGGGCGGCCGACGTGAGCGCGGAGAACCGCACCTCGCGCGCCGAGCGGCGGTCCATGCGTCCGGCGTCGGATCTGGAACGCCTTCGCCTGGCGGCGGATAGCGTGCGTCCGACTCCTGGTCCCGGCAGCGACAGTTCCCGGATCTCCGGCCGAGTTGGCGTGGCAATTCCGGACATCATGGCTGTACTTCCGGAAATGATCGACGAAGCGGTCAATGAACGCTTTGGCACGATGGCTGAAAGGCTGCACGCCGAAATCGATGAGCAATACGCGCCGATGCGGGAGACCTTCGCCGGGAATATCCAGGCGAAACTTGTTCGACGCATTTCGGCGCTGGAAAAAAGAGCGCGCGAGCACGTTGAGGCGATGGGTGAGTTGCTCGAGAGCTGCCGACGTACGGAAGAGAATCTGAGCCGCCTGATCTCGTCTGTGAACCGGCTGTCGACCGAACTGCCGAAGCCGCCGGTAGCCAAGCTGCAGGCCGGGCCGTCTGAGTCCACGAGAAACGTCGCAAGGACCGGCGGAGCCAACGAAGCTGCGGCTGTGGTTCTGATCCTGCTGGTCGGCGGCTACCGGATCCACGTCAAGAGGGCGGGGAGAGTGGCGCAGTCCCGCGGAACCAGCAGCGAAGTTCAGGCCATGGCGGAAAAGAGTGCGGGCAACGCTTCGTCCACGGCGGCAGCGGCTGTCGTCAATGTGCAGGCGAATATCGATGCGGCAAAGCTTTACATGGACGGCAGGAAATTCAACGCGGCGGAGGACATCTTCAGGCAGATTGTGGAAACGGAACCCGCGAATGTGGACGCCTTGAAGGGCCTCGCCGCCGCGATATATCGCGGGGTAGACTGGACGAAAGCGCGGCGGTGCCTGGTCGGTTACCGAAGGACAGAGGCTCTCCGCGGCGCAGGGCGTCTTGCACAATCGGATTTGCCGGACAGCGCAAGGGCTATGAGAAAATAGGAAGTTGCCCCACCAATCGTGCGGATGTGGCGAAATTGGCAGACGCGCTAGATTCAGGT
>PLEX01000085.1 GCA_003136575.1 Bryobacterales bacterium
GCGGTGTTCAGGTACTCGGAGTTCGACGCGGTCAGCGAGCTGTTCAACAACGTGATCAAGTACGCGAGCCCGTCGTACGGCGGCTTCAAGGGCGGTGCGCTGTACTCGCTTGGCGGCGAGGCGGGCAACAATTCGGCCGGCAGCCTGTACAACGTCGGCGCCCAGTACGCGGGCGGGCCGTTTTTTGTCGGCGCCACGTACTACGAGGAAAAAAGCGCGGTGGCGGTGGCCGGCGAGTTCAATACCTACAAGCTGACCACCGTGGGGGGCAGCTTCGATTTCGGCATCGGCAAGGCGCGGCTCGGTTATGCGAATGCCAAGATCGGCGGTCCGGGAACCTTCCAGTCGATCGCCAGCCTGCCGGCGGCGACCAAGGCCTACGTCGTCGAGCCTGGTGTGGACTTCAATGTCACGACCGCGCTGACGCTGTCGGCCGACGTCGTGTACCGGAAGAACACCGACCAGTCGAACAAGTCGATGGTGTATCGCTTCCTGGCACTTTACAACCTGAGCAAGCGGACCGCGCTGCTGGTCAACGTGGCGCACCTGGCGAACTACGATGGCGCGTCGGAGTCGCTGCTCGGGTCGAGTACAAATGTCGGCGGGGGGTTCGCGGACCGGAGTCAAACTGGAATCGCGCTCGGGATCCGGCATTCTTTCTGACCGTTGGCAGGAAGCGCCAGCTGCCCCGCGGCGCTGCTGGCCTCTTTGAAGGATAATTCCTCATCGAGGCTTCGGCGGGGTCGCCGTGGGCGCCAAGCTCACCAACCAGCAGATCTACGAGCGCATCTACACGGCGATCAGCGAGCGGCGCCTGCTTCCGGGCACCAAGCTGAGCGAGGAGCGGCTGGCGAGGGCGTTTCATGCCAGCCGCACGCGCATCCGCGAAGTCTTGATGCGGCTGCGGCAGGAGCTGATCGTGGAGCTGCACCTGAACCGGGGTGCGTTCGTCGCCAGCCCGACGCAGCAGGATCTGCACGATGTCTTCGCACTGCGGCGCGCGCTCGAGCGCGCCATCGCGGCTCAGCTGAGCGGTCATTTCGCCGGTCAGCCGGTCGCCGCGCTGCGGCGCAAACTAACGGAGAACGGCGAATTGAATCGCATCGCCTCTCACATCCAGACCGAGAAAACCCTGAATTATCTCTTTGAGCACGCGACCAAGACGGCTGAGTAGCTGTGGGGCAGGCGGTTTCGCCTGCCGACCAGCTTCCCATCCAGCTACCGGATTACCTCCAGCATTCGCCAATCGCGCTCGCCGAACTGACCGGCCACGTGCCCTCCCGCCTTCGCGATCGCCGCGGAAATCACGGCAACGTCCGCGGCTTCGAAGCCACTCAGGATGGCCACCCCTCCGGGCTTCAGAATCCGCATCCACTCCGGCGCCAGCTCGGCAATCCAGGCCGGACTGATGTTCGCCACCACAATGTCGGCGGTCCCGCTCGCTATCGAATCGGCCGAACCGACGAAGGCCGGAACCGGTACCCGGGCCCTCTCGAAATTTTCTCGCGCTACGACTACCGCGCCGTGATCGGTATCGCACGCAAAAGCCCGGCCGGCGCCCAGCTTCAGCGCCGCCTCGGACAGAATTCCCGACCCCGTACCCACGTCGGCAACCGACATTCCCGGGCGCAGATGCCGCTCGATCGCTTCGAGGCACAGCCTGGTCGTCTCATGCGCGCCGGTGCCGAACGCCAGTCCCGCGTTCACCTCAATCCGCACGCGCCGGCTCGGGGTCGCATCGTCGCGCCACTCGGGTACGACAAAGATCCGTTCGCCGATCTCCATCGGCTGCAGATGCTCACGCGCGAACGCTACCCAGTCGCGAACATCCGCTGGCCGGACCTCGCCCCCGAACCGCAACTGCAACCCGGACGCGAGCGCGTCGTCGTCGAAAAATACGCGCAAGTTTGCAGCGTCGCCTGCGTCGGGCAACTCCACGATCCCCGTGCAGCCCTCTTCCCAAAGGTCGGCGATGAGCAGGTCTTTTTTTGCGGGATCGGTCACCGCGCCGTGGCATTCAAGGTCGATTGAGAACATAGAAGATTCAGAGATGAAACTACAAGGAATGTTTGCGCTGGCGGCCACGCCCTTCGATCATACAGGGGCGATCTACCGCGCCAAGGTTTTGCACAATTTCGCCAAGTGGCGGCGAACCAGTCTCGCCGGCTTTATCGTCGGCTCGCTGGCGGGCGAGGGGCCGCTCCTCGATGCCGCCGAAAAGGTCGAACTTGTCAGAATGGCGGCTGCGGGTGCGGGCGACGCGCCGGGAGCCGCCGCCAACTCAGCTCTCCTGATCGGCGACATTTCCCAGGAAGGAGTCCACGGCGCAGCCGCGCTTTCGCATGCGATGAAGGAGGCAGGCGCGCATGCCGTGATCAGCCGCCCGCCGCGCGAATATCGCAACCTGCCGAACGCGGCGGAGCAGCCGCTCGTGTACTTCCGCGCGCTTGCCGACCAATCGCCGCTTCCCGTCGTCATCCACAACGCGCCGATCGTAACGGAAGTCGATCTGTCTCCGGCGGTGATCGCGCAATTGGCGCAGCACCCGAACATCGTCGGCGTTATGGAATCGGGCACGCCTGTCGCGCGAGTCGGGGAAATCCGCGCACTTGCCGGGAAGGACTTTGCGATTCTCTCCGGAACCGAAGGCCAGGTTTGGGAGTCCCTGCGAGCCGGAGCGAACGGCGCGGCGCTCGCGTTCGCAAATGCCGCCCCCTACGCCACGATTGCCATCTGGGAAGCGTTCCGCACGCGCGAGGAGGAAGCCGGCGTTGACTGGCAGGGCCGGATCGCCCACCCTTCGATCCTTGTGACCGAAGTTTACGGCTCGCCGGGGCTGAAACACGCGATGGATGTGAACGGCTACTACGGCGGACCGCCGAGACTGCCCTTTTCGCCGCTGAACGCGCAGGCGAAGCGGGATATTGAAGAAGCGTTCCGCGACCTCAAAGGGTAGCGGTGCGGTCGCCCCTATTGTCCCAACGCCTCCAACGCTTCCCGCACATGCTGGTCCGACTCAAACAGAGCCGAACACACATGCCGTACGATGCCCTCCCGGTCGATCACAAACGTCACACGCCCCGGCAGAACGCCAAACTTCCGCGTCACACCATAGAGCTTTCGTACCCGTCCGCCCTTGTCGCTGAGCAGCGGAAATGGCAGCCGGTACTTTGACGAAAACGCGGAGTGGGATTCCTGTGAATCGTCACTGATACCCAGAATCACCGCACCCGCGTTCCGGAATTTCGCGAAGTCGTCGCGGAATGTGCACGCCTCTTTCGTACAGACGCCTGTGTCGTCTTTCGGGTAAAAATAGACGACGACCGCGTTCTTCCCCCGGTACTCGCTGAGGCGAACCGGCTTGCCATCGGCGTCGGGGAGTTCGAAATCGGGAGCGGGAGTTCCGGGTTGAATAGTGGGCATGTGAGTCTGTCTTCGGGTTCCGGTCGACGACCGGTACTCGGAGTATCGCAAACCGCCTTCCGCGGCGATCCGCCCTCGGGCGAAGATTTGAACCACGGTCACAACCGATTAACGCAATCGAAACGTCAATGTCACATACTTTCGCTAACCTCAAACATCCGGGTTGTTACATCTGAAAGGAAATTACTTGATGCAAGGTTTTACCAAGAGGTTTGCAGGCCTGTCGGCTATTTGTGCGTCGCTGTTTTTCATGCAATCGGGTCTCCCGCTATTGCGCGCGCAGGAAGGCGGAGCGACGATCGCCGGAACCATTTTTGACCAGTCAGGAAAGCCCGTCGGTGCCGCGTCCGTCACGCTGAAAAATGAGACGCCGGGTTTCAGCCGCGCCGCAACGAGCGACGGCGAAGGCCATTTTTCCGTCGGCGGACTGGCCGCCGGGACCTACAGTATCGAAACGACTTCTCCGGGGTTTGCGCTGAACACGCGCCGCGGAGTCTCCGTTGCCGGCAACGGAACGGAGAATGTTTCGATCACGCTGAATGTTGATGCGATTTCGCAGTCGGTGACTGTTCAGGAGACTTATCTGGCCGCGGTGGAAACGGCTCCGCAGGGCAATACCCTTGATGCCATCGCGGCGCGCACTGAAATCAGCAACGCGGTGATCACGAATTTCATGGCGCCGGTAGCGGATTTCGCCGAGGTCATCCAGCAGGCACCCGGCGCGTTCAGCCTCAACCCGAACGGAATCGGTCTTGGGCAGGGCAAGTCTTTCTTCCGCGGTTTCTCCGACGGCCAATACACAATCACCTTCGACGGCATACCGTTTGAAGACACGAACAGTCCGACACACCATTCCTGGGCCAGCTTTCCGTCTCAGTGGATCAGTTCCACCGATTTCGACCGCAGCCCGGGTCTGGCTTCCGACTTCGGCCCGACGAACTTCGGCGGCTCCATCAACCTGAAGTCGCCGGAACTACAGGCCGACCCCGATATTCGCGGCACATTCTCGTACGGATCGTTCAACACCAAACTCTATTCGCTCGATGCCGAATCCGGCCTGCTCGGCAAGCAAAAAGAGGATTCCGTCCTCTTTAACATTAACGCCATGACGTCGGACGGGTATCAGACTTTCAACCATCAGCAGCGCGACGCCGGTTATGGCAAGTATCAGCACCGATTCTCCTCGAAGACGAGTATGAGCCTCTACGGCGGCGTAGTGGACATCTGGAACGACACGCCCAACACGACGAATCCGACCCGCGCGCAGGTTGCCGCGTTCGGAGACAACTACCTTCTGGACAGCACACCAACCTGTACCGCCGTGTCGCTGAACTGCCCGGTTGCCAACGGTGCACCGGATCCGTATTACTTCGGCTATAACAAGTACCACGTGCAGACCGACTTTGAATACGCGTCATTCACCTCGGATATGGGCAACGGCTGGAAGTTCGACACCAAGGCGTACACGACCCGTTACTGGAACAAGCAGTTTTATCAGAACGGCGCGACCGTCAATCTGAGTTCGGCCAAGCCGAGTGGCGTCGACAAACTGAACGGCTATCGGCACGCCGGCGATACGATCACAGTGAGCAAGGAATCGCGCTGGGGGGTGTTCCGAACAGGCGCGTGGTACGACTGGGCGTACACGGACCGTTATCAGATTCCTTCCAACATCCTTACCGGGCAGGACACGCCGCTCGGTAACTTCCACGAGCACTTCATCACACAGTCGTTCCAGCCGTTCGCCGAATACGAATTTCACGCCGCTCCGAAGCTCGTGATCACGCTCGGCGTCAAGTCGGCCGACTATGCCATGGTCCTGAACCAGTATCAGGACAATGGTAAGACTGTAGGCTGCCTCGGCGGAAAGGCCGGCACGGATTTTGCGACCGGAGCGCCTATCTGCATCGGCGGCGCGGCCTTCGTCACTCACAGCATTAACTACAACAACGTGCTGCCGAACGCGACGGCGCGGTACCGGATCTGGAAGCAGTGGTCCACATATGCTCAGTTTTCCGAAGGGAGCGTGATTCCGCTGAGCAGCGTGTTCGACGTGCCTGGAGCCAATGTCCTCACGCCACCCAAGCCGACCCTCGCCAAGACGTATCAGGTGGGATCGGTTCTGAAAATGAACCGGTTCACGCTGGACATGGACGCCTATTATGTCCATTTCCAGAACGGCTACGATTCTTATACCGATCCGGTTACCACCGAACCCGTATTCGTCGCGACCGGCCCTTCCAACACGAAAGGCGTCGAGGCCGAATACAATATCGCGCTCGGTTACGGCTTCAGTCTGTACGGTAACCTCTCGTTCGGTTCCGCCAAGTACCAGGGCGGTCCCAACTATCCGAACGGCGGCGAGTGGGTAGCCAATACGCCCGACAACGTTGAAGGTCTCAGCCTTCTCTGGCAACACAGAAACTACGACATGGGGTTCACCTATAAGCGTGTCGGCCGTTACTATAACGACAACGCAACGCTGAGTTACAAGATCAACGGAATTTCTATTCCCTACCCCGTCGACCAAGCCGTCACGATCAATCCCTTTTACCTGGCGAACGTGTTTATGAACTACACGATCAAGAGCAGTTCGCGGTTAAGGGGGACGAAAGTTCAGCTGGCCATCAATAACCTGATGGACAATCACAATATTGTCGGAGTTACTCCGGCTACTGCGCCCACCCTGACCACGCCTTATGTGCAGAGTCCGGGCGATCTGCTGAATCTGCTGCCCGGGCGCAGCATTACGCTGACCATCACGGGCGGCTACGCCCCCAATCGGTAAACCTTCCGGCGGATCCGGAGACCGGCGGTGCAACGCCCGCGCGAAGCGTTCTTCGCGCGCGGGCGCGCCTTCATGCCAATGGACGGTTCCGCTTTGCCTCTGTCAATTGTCCGACGGCTTTTCGACGTGGTCGATCACGAGAACGTCCACCGGCGCCTTCGTGGCTTCGATCTTCAGGCCCAGTTGTTCCTGCATTGCGTTGAAAAGATCCGGCGGCGCGGTGCCGCCGTTGGCCGGAGGCGGAGCCTGGCCGCCACGGCCACCGTACTGGCTGTCGTCCGGCGTCCATTGCAGACTGAAGTCGTATCGTCCCGCAAGCCCCGTCTGGTCTACCACCGGGCGATCCAGAATGCGTCCCTGCATCAGTTGCGCGAAGTCCGCGATGGTCGCATTTCTTACGGACACCCTGCCGAGACCCTGCATACCCAGACCCGGAAGGCCGTTCGGATTGGTTTCGTTCTTCGATATTTTCGGCCCGGTCTTCGCGACCGTAATCAGGAACACGCCCAATTCCTTTTTCTCGTGATGGAAGGCGAGCTTGAAGCGCTCGGCCATCAGCTTTTGCATCATCAATTTGATCTGCCTGTCGCTGGGCATACCCGGCTTGTCGGGAATAGCTGCGAGATCGAACTTGTCCGTCCCGATCCACCCCGGCCCGCCCGTGACCTGCCGGGCGTGCAGTTCATACGCGAAGGTGATCAGGTCGTCCAGCGTCGTATTGAGCGTGGAAAAGTTGCGCCCGTTCATCCGAATGCCGATCCCGGGCGAATCGGGCACGCTTGGCTTGATCGTTGCCACTTCAAACGACGGATTCGCATCGGCTGCCATCGGCACCGGCGGAGGCGGGGGCTCCGGAATCGTCCACGCGGTCTTGTCGTTGGCGAGCGTCAGGTCGAGCGGGAGCGGATTGGGACCCTGGCTCCAGTTTCCGGTGATCAGCGTGCCGTCCGTGTTGGCCAGTTTGCCTTCGTAGTTGCCGCCAATTGCGGCGATCGAGAATTTTACGGTGGCTCCCTGAAGGCTGATGGAACTGACCGGTATCCCCTGACCGCCCTGATCGATGCTGTAAAAGACAGCCTTCAGTGCGCCTCCGTCGGCCTTTGAGATTTTGAGGACCGTGCGAAGGTCCTTACCGGCGTGCAGAGTGCCTTGCCACGTGCCGGTTATGTCTTTAGCTTGATTCTGGGCGAGCAGCATGCCGCCCAATAATGCCGCAAGGGCGAGAGTAAACATCGTCAGTTTCTTCATGGTCGATCTCCTGGATGGCCTGCTTTCGTTTCCGCCCTACGCCCAAGTCCGCGCTCCGCCACACCCGATCATCGTATCCTGTTTTACGCGTCGCGCGTGTTTCGGGTTAACCGCGTATGAGCCGCCGTTGCGTTAATTGTCGGAAGGCTTTTCGACGTGGTCGATTACGAAGACGTCGACAAGCGCCTTCGTGGATTCCATCTTCAGACCGAGCTGTTGCAGCATGGCGGCGAAAATGTCCGGGGGCGCATCCGGGTTCGCGGGTGGCGGCGGGGCACCGACCGCGGCGTCGGGCGTAAACTTCAGCACGAAGTCGTATCGCGCCGAGCCGAGTCCGGTCTGATCAACGACTGGCTGCTCCATCCTCGGGGACAGGGCAAAGCTCGCAAACTCCGCTATGGTGGAATTTACAACTCTCATTCCCCCGCGCCCGTCGCCGCCATAGCCCGGGAGGCCGTTTGGATTGCTCTCATCCAGCGTGAGCTTCGCCCCTGTTTTCGCCACCGTGATGGCGTAAACGGGAAGCTCTTTTTTCTCGTTATGGAAGGTAAGCTGAAAACGATCCGCGACCAGCTTCTGCACCATCGTCATCAACTGCCTGAAGCCCGGGATGCCCTCCGTATCGGGCTTCGCGACGATGTCGTATTTCTCCGTTTCAATCCACGCCGGCCCTTTGGCGAGCTGCCGCGGATGAATGCCATATGCGAATTGGATGAGAAAGCTCAGAGAGGTATTGGTCGAAGTGACGAGACCGCCGTTCCCGACTCGAAAAGTGGTGCCCCCTCCCTCTTTGGCCGGCTTGATCGTCGCGACCTCAAACCCGGGATTCGCGTCCGCCGCCATCATTTTTTGCGGAGGCGGAGGCTCGGGAATTGTCCACGCGGTTTTATCGTTGGCGAGCGTGAGTTCCAGCGCGAGAGGATTGGGGCCCTGGGTCCAGGTGCCCGTGATAGTAGTCCCATCCGTGTTGCTCAGCTTTCCTTCGTAGTTGCCGCCTATCGCGGCAACGGCGAATTTCACCGTTGAACCCTGAACGCTGATGGAACTGACTGGTATCGCCTGGCCGCCCTGATCGATGCTGTAAAAGACGGCCTTCAGTGCGCCTCCGTCGGCCTTCGAGATTTTGAGGACAGTGCGCAGGTCTGTGCCCGCATGCAGGGTGCCTTGCCAGGTGCCGGTTATATCTCTGGCTTGATTCTGACCGAGCAGCGTGCCTCCCAAAAACGCCGCAAATGCGAAAATGCATATCGTAAATTTCTTCATGGATGGTCGGTCTCCAATCCGTTAATTGTCGGAAGGCTTTTCCACGTGGTCGATTACCATGACGTCAACCGGCGCCTTAGTGGATTCCAGTTTCAGGCCCAGTTGCTGCTGCATCGCGGCGAAGATATCCGGGGGCGCGTCCGCACCGGCGGCCGTGGGCGCCGCACCAGCCAACGGTCCGCCGGGCTGAGTTTGAGCGGCATCGGCCGTCCACTTCAGCACGAAGTCGTATCGCGCCGAGCCCAGTCCCGTCTGGTCTACAGCCGGCTGCTCGAGCGCCTCGTTCAGAACAAAGCCGGCGAACTCCGCGATGGTCGAGTTCACGACTCTCATTCCCGCAGGCCCTCCGCCATAACCCGGATTGCCATTGGGATTACCTTCGTTCTTCGTCAGTTTCGCCCCGGTTTTCGCCACGGTGATCGCATACACCGGGAGTTCCTTCTGCTCAGTATGGAATTTGAGCTGGAAACGATCGGCCAGCAGTTTCCGAACCATCATCCTCATCTGCTTCAGGCTGGGCATACCTTCTTTGTCGGGCTTAGCGACCAAATCGTACTTGTCCGTTTCAAGCCATGCCGGTCCCTTCGTGATCTGCCGTGGATGGACTTCATAAGCGAATTTGATCAGATAACCCAGGGACGCATTGTTGGCGATGAGGTTGCCGCTTGCCGTCGGATGGATTGTGAATGGCGTTCCTTCTTTGCTCGGCTTGATCGTGGCGACTTCGAACGAAGGATCGGCATCGGCTGCCATCTGCTTCGGCGGTGGCGGAGGCTCCGGAATCGTCCATGCGGTCTTGTCGTTGGCGAGCGTCAGGTCCAGCGGGAGAGGATTGGGTCCCTGGCTCCAGGTTCCGGAAATGGTTGTCCCGTCCGTGTTGCTCAGCTTTCCCTCATATGTTCCGCCGATTGCCGAAACCGCGAATTTCACGGTCATACCCTGCAAAGTGATGGAACTCGCGGGGATCGGCTGCCCTCCCTGGTCGATGCTGTACATGACAGCCTTCAGGCCTCCGGCGTCGGCCTTCGAGACCTTCATTACGATGCGAAGATCTTTACCGGCGTGTAATGTGCCCTGCCAGGTGCCGGTGATGTCTCTATCCTGAGCCAGCAGCAGGCCGCCCAACAGCGCCGCGAGGGCGAGAATGCACATTGTCAGTTTGTTCATGGTCGATCTCCTGGATGGCCCGCTTTCGTCTTCGCCCGACGCCCGAATCCTGGCTCCGTCGTACTCGACCATCGTATCCTGTTACGTTTTCGGGGTGTCTCGGGTTCACCGAGGGTTGATTGCTCTCCGATTCCGGCGGCAGCGGTGGCGCGGCCAGTGGAAAAATGGCCGCCGATGAACGCCGATTCACGCCGATGAAAGACGCCGATGAAGAAATGGATAGATACAGAGATGGCGCAGGAACCGGTCATAGGTACAAGTGGCAGGCGAAACCGCCTGCCCCACGACGAAAATCAGGCTCTTGGCGCGTTTGAGTCAGCTGTTTCGGTGGATTTTGCTTAGTCAGGTAGTTCCTTTCGGAGTTTTTGGCGCGGTTCAGGCGGTGATGACGGTCTGTGTAGCGTTGGATTTCTTCGAGCGAAAAAACAATACCATCCGCTGCGGGATCGAACGCCACGCCTTCTGTTTCAGCAAGTTGGAAGAGCAGGCGGGCTTCTTCCAGTTCGGCCTCGCGGCGAGCTTTGCGCCCGGCCTGCATTTCAAGGAGTTCCTTTTTGTACTTTTCGCGGGCTCGCTGCGTTCGTTGCATGTAAAGCGACATGAGCGCGAGCTCTTTCGAGTGGTCGCGCGCGATCGCGGTATCGACGACGGCGTCTTCGATCTGGTGATCCCAGCCTTCGCTGGCCTGGAACCGCTTTCCCGCGCCTTCGAAAGTGCCGGCGGCGGTGAGGTTCGAGCAATAGGCGCGGATCTGGTGCAGACGCCAGGATTCTTCGGCGATGGAAACGGCGAGGAATGTTTCCTGCGTGCCTTTGGGCGCGAGATCTTCCATGGTTCCGTTGACGAAGGCGTCGTAGAGCGGGCGTTCTTCGAGCGTGAGGAGGAGGACCTGGCCGGTGA
>PLEX01000017.1 GCA_003136575.1 Bryobacterales bacterium
ACGCGCATCGTTTCTGCGCTGGCGCTCTGCTGCGCCGGCATGTACGGGCAAACAGTCTCGAGTTCGCTCGAAGGCGTCGTCGTCGATCCTGCAAATGCCGCGGTGGCGAATGCTCCGGTCACGCTCACCAACACGGACACAAGAGCGAGTCGTACCGCGAGTACGGATAACGCTGGAACGTACCGGTTTCTGCAGGTAGATCCCGGCAATTACAGCATCACGGTGAAAGCATCCGGGTTCAAGACCGAAGTGCAGACTGGCGTCGTCGTCGCCGCTCAGGAAGTGCACAGCGGCGGCAAAATGACTCTCTCGATCGGCAGCGTTTCCGAGTCTGTCTCCGTCACCGCCGAAATCGCCCAGGTCCAGCTGGAAAGTTCCGAGCAGGCCAGGACGGTCGACACGAAGGATCTGGAAGATCTGACCCTCCGGGGCCGCGATCTCTTCGGTTACATGAAGCTGGTTCCCGGGGTCATCGATAACGGGTCGCAAACCCGCGACGTGACGTCGCCGAACGCCATTGGCGGCATCGCCATTCAGGGCAACCAGTCGAACACGATGAATTTCACCGTGGACGGCATCACAGATATGGATACGGGTTCCAACGGCACGCTCCACTATGAGCCCAACATGGACGCGATTCAGGAATTGAAAGTTCTGACGTCGAGTTATCAGGCCGAATTCGGCCGCAACTCGGGCGGCACGATCACCGTTGTTACCAAGAGCGGATCGGCGGATTTCCACGGCACCGGCCAGTGGAGCCACCGGCATGAAGAATTCAACGCCAACAGCTGGGCGGACAATCACACGCTCAAGACAATCGACGGCACCCCGAACCTGGCCACTCCGCGCCCGGACTACCGCTACAACATCGAAACCTACAGCTTCGGCGGTCCCGCGTACATTCCGAAACTGCTCAACAAGAACAAAAAACACCTCTTCTTCTTCCTTTCCCAGGAGTATACCGGCCAGTTCGTAAACGGCGGTTCTCAGACTCAGTACACGCCGACAGCGCTTGAACGGCAAGGGAATTTCTCCCAGTCGTTCGGCAACAGCAACGGAAATCCGGTCACGATCAACATCCTCGACCCAAACAACCCGAATGCGGCGGGAACGCCCCAACCGTTTTCGGGCAACGTTATTCCCGCCTCGCGCATTAATCCGGTAGGCCAGGCTCTTGTCAATTTCTTCCCCTTGCCGAACTATACGCCGACCATTTCGACGCAGGCATACGTGGATAACTTCTTCGAGCAGGCCAGCGGCCAGCACGCCCGCCGCAACGACGTGCTCCGTATCGATACCTACATCACTTCGAAACTCAGCGGCTACTTCCGCTGGATCAACGACCACGACGTGATGGCTGACCTTTACGCAGGCATTCAGTTCAGCAACATCAGTAACTCCGGTCGCGTCTCCGAGAGCGGTTCGCCTCTGCCGCCCATTGCGACTATCTCTCACCCGAATCCGGGCCACGGCTACTCCGGCACGGCGACTTACACCATCACTCCCACCCTGATCAATGAGGTTACGGTGGCGGAAGACTGGAACACATGGTCGTATTACACGACGGACGATTATGCCAGCGAATCCCGCAGCCTCATTCCCGGGCTGCCCACGCTGTTCCCGGTGCCCACCACCGCGCAAAGCGGAGTGCAGGGGCCTGTCAACGGCTATGAGAACATCCTGCCAACATTCAGTTTCTCGGGCCAGTTGCCCAGCTCGATGTCTTATGGACGAGGACCTGGCACGAACTCCGGCACGTACGAGAACTTCAACCCGATCCATACTTATCAGGACAACATCAGCTGGGTGAAAGGCCACCATGCGCTCAAATTCGGCGCATACGTGGAATTGAACAACAAGATTCAACCCGCCAGCGATAATTACGCTGGTGCACTGGGTTTCGCCGCCTCAACTTCCACCCCGGCAATCGACACCAACTCCGGCTTGGCGCTTGCGGAGCTGGGTATCGCTTCCAGCTACAGCCAGGCGACCGACACGGTGACTTTCAACACGCAGTACTGGAACACCGAGTTCTACGCCCAGGACAACTGGAAGGTTAACCGCCGGTTGACTCTCGATCTCGGCGTTCGCTTCTATCACCCGACACCGCAGTACGATCTCAACGGCACGTTCGTCAATTTCCAGTCGGCGAACTATCAGGCGTCGCAGGCGATGCGGCTCTATTACCCGGAATGCGTTGGCGTTGCAACCTGTAGTTCCGCGTCCAACGGCGAAGTCGCTGTCGACAAACTAACCGGTGCAACCGTCAACGCCGCCTTCGTAGGCGATACCGTTCCGGGGTCGGGCAATTACACGAATGGCAGCAACATTCTCGGTACGAACGGCACGTCCAGGAATCCGTACCACCAGGCTGCGATTGCCGCAGCTCCGCGGTTCGGTTTCGCCTATGACCTGCTTGGCGATGGCACGACGGCCCTCCGCGGCGGTTTCGGTATCTTCTACGATCGCGTGCAGGGCAATGACGTATATGGCATGTCCGGTTTGGCACCCACCTCTTTCACGCAGAGCGTCAGCACGGTGACTTTCGCCCAAATCCAGGCGCAGAACACGGGCAGTACTCCGGCTATCACAAGTCTGAGCCTGGCACCGAACGCGCCCGGACAATCCTATCCGTACTCGGGCAACACCCCGTATGACGGCACGCGGAACGCCAGCCTGGATATTCAGCGCAACATCGGCAAGGGTACCGTGATCGATATCGGCTATGTGTACGATCACTCCTTCAACCAGCCGATTTCCTACAACCTGAACTATGAGCCGATCGGCGCCGGCTGGCCGTTCACGCAGTCCGCTCTGGCCCCCAACACGGCCGGCAGCAACAGCAACACGCTCGGGAGCCAGTTTTTGAGAACGGTTTACCCCGGACTGAACGGCGTTACTGGCTATTGCTGGTGCGGCTACACCAGTTACAATGGCCTGAACGTGACGGCCAATAAACGCGTGTCGCGCGGCTTTGCAATGGGTCTGGCTTACACGTACTCCAAGTCAATGGGCCTGCTGAGCGACACCGCAGGGGCCAACGGCCAGAACGGCGCTCCGACGAACGC
>PLEX01000064.1 GCA_003136575.1 Bryobacterales bacterium
CAGGAATGCGAAGGTAGGGCTAGAGGAGTTGTGGCGGGCGAGGAAGCCGCTATTTCGCGCCGAGTGGCTCATGGCCGAGACCCTGTCCAACGAGCGCGAGGTTTGATTGACACTTAGCTTCCGATTTGGTGTATTTGAAGCTGTCCAACTGGTCGTCCACGGATGACGAAACGGCGGTGAAGATAAATCCGACTTAGTTTAGGGATGTCGTGGCGATTATTGTGCGGCCAAGCCCTTCCTGAAAGCATGGATCTGGCCGGGAAAGCTCTTCATGCCAGTGTCCGATTCGTCATCGGAGCGCCCTCTTCGTCCTGAGCCAGAAGGCGTCCGAGAAATTGTTCCGCGAATCGGGCGTCGGCGGCGGTCGCCAACGCACGCATATCAAAGCCGAGGAGAAACGCGTTTGCGAATTCGAAATCCGGGAGTTCCGCATCGAAGACGGCCGATCACTCTCCTGTTCATAGCGGCGCAGAACGATGCGGATGTCCTGACGGTCTTTGGCGCGCCGGTACGGGTCGTCTACCCAGGCAACGATCTTCAGAGGGGCGGTGACGATCGGCGGCGCGACGCGGATCGTCATTCCTCCGGGCAGATTGACTTCGACCGAGCTGGTGAACACGTGATCGAAACCGGCCAGGCTCATTTTGAACCGACTCGCCGGCCATGTTATGGAACCGCAGCGACGGAGGTCAGCACCGGCCGGCAAGAGGTCCACGATCGTCCGGCGCGGAGCGATCCAGCGGTGTTCCAGCTTCGGTGCCGGTGTCCATCCGATGGCCGCCAGCCGCATCGTTAAACGCTCGAACTCATTGAACTCGAGCGCAACGGTGAGATCGACATCGCGCGTAAAGCGCCCGAGATCGCCCGTGAGGATCAACAGAGAGGTGGCGCCGATCACGACGCTCCCAGTTCTTCGCAGATTTGGCTGATCCCCGCCAAATCTTCGATTTGGTCAGACGTGAGAATGTCATTCATTTCAGGAATTCCCGACGGAACTCCTCCGCAGCCTCTCGCGCTCGTGGATCGCTGCCGTTCAACAACTCCGCATAGACCAGCCACGGAGGTGCGACCATTCCGCCTCCGAATTCACGCCAAAGACCACATCGCCAAAAGGTTTGAGCAACACTACAGGGCCAGTCCGATCGGGAAGCAGCCGCAGGGCGCGGTGGTGTTCTGCGTTCAAAAAAACGGGAACCTCGGAACTGCCGCAGAAGTGTTGCATCGCATCGACGGTGGGACCGCCCGTCAGCGCATACGGTATCTTCTGCGCAGCCGCGTCGTGCGTCAGTCTTGCCACGAACTGATGCACGGATGGCTCCTGGTAACGGAACCGGCCAAGCACCGGTCTTGGCCGCAGAATCTGGTTGTAGCCTGAGACGAGACGGTCTCTGAGTTCGCGGGTGGCGTCGGGAGATCTATCAGTTCCCTGCGCAGTGAATATTCCTTCGTGGGCAAACTGCAGGCGAAGCTCGACGGGCGAGGTTGAGACGAAGGCGCCATAGACGGGCCGGTAGTTTTCCCGCTCCGCCGACCGGGATCCTACCCAAAACGTGTTCATCTCTTGCTGTTTCGTTGCCTGGGTACAATTTGGTCAAGGAGGGCTCTGTCCGGGCCACTGCAACAAAAATGAAGTACGATTTCGCCTTGTGTGATCTTCACCCGCAATTCACAATGGTTCCGACAACAATCGGTCTTGTTTCGACCTATGGCGACCACAATACTCTCAACGCTGATCGTTGCCCCCGTCCAGCCTGCACCAGGCACTACACAGCGGATTTTGGATATTTCAGTTCCACGATTGGCCATCCAATGGACCTCGGGGAGATGAGCCAAAAGCCCAGATGCTACCTCAATCACGAGGGACAGGCGATGGTGCTCACGCTCGTTGATGGCTCCCTGAAATGGATCTGCCCGTTCGACGGATGCAACACTGTACAAGAAACCACCGAAGCGGGATGAGCATCCGAACTCCCCAGAGGGTGTGCCTGTTCTGTGGCCGCACGCTCCGCTTGAGCAACGAACATATCGTCCCGCAATGGCTGATGGACCATCTCTGCATCCGGGACGCGACGATCACTCCCACTGTCACCGAGACTGCTTCTGCCCGGATTGTGAACCTGAGGAGACATCCCGTTAGAGCTTTCGTTGCCGATCATCGTCATTTCTTCGCGCGCGTGATGGTGCGGCGGATGCGGCTCGTGTGCCTCGATCCGAAATCCCGAGTGCGTGAGGCCGTCAAAGATGGCGTGCGACACGTTCTGCCCGCTCGGTCGCGACGGCAGGTCCTCAAATCGATATGTCACGGACTTTAGCGTGGGCAGGTCTGCGGACTGGGCGCGACTGGCTGCCATGGTTGCCAGCGCGGGCAACAGGAGCTCTTCGTGTGGTGTGCATTTGGTTCTATTCTGGCTCAAACGGATGGGCCGCCCGAAGGAATCCTGAACGGCGCAGGAACCGTTGGGCGCTTTAAATCTCCAAAACCTTCGCTGCTGGCTATTACGCAACCGATATTTGTTCTATCACCGCAGGAGTTTGACGCCTATGTTTGAAAGAAAGCACAGGATCCATAACAAGCACAGCATCCATAAAATGATCGGCCCGGCAAAAGTCCGATGAACATAGGCACCGGAGCAGCACCTTGTGTGGTCGCACCGTGCGGGTACTCATCCTAACGCAACACCCAGCGCAGTTCTTCCGGCCTCGCGCCTGGTTATGGCGCTATGGCGTAGGTGGCGATGAGCGCGCTCCAGCCGTCCTTGACAACGCCGGTTTTCGCCGCCACAAATGCGCCGGTCGAAGAGACGGCCTTGTAGCCGTCTTCGACCCCGCCGGTGTCGCCCGTGAACGTAAACTGCCCGTCGGATGTGAACCCTTCGCTCCAGGCGCCCGACACGACACTGTTGCTTGCGTAGCCGATCGCTCCCCACAGAAACTCGTTGGCTTTCGTCGTGATTGGGGTCGCTCCCGATGACGGGTTTGTGCCGACCCCGTGGTCCTCTCTGGTCTTGTCGAGCGCCGAAGGGGCGAGGTTTGTGACCGAATATGCATTAATCGACAGGTCGCCTATCGTATGACTGGCGACGATGTCGCCGGTACCGCGACTGGCACTGAAAAGCGAAAAGATCTTCGTGTAACAACCATTACCGTTCGTCGAGCCAATGTCCTGATGCAGGGAGACGCCATTCCATTTGACCTTGGCGTCGTCGCCCTCGTCATTGGAGGAGCCCAGCAAGGTCTCACCTGCTTTCAGGGTGACGCCGGGTATGCTGAGGCTCCGGACGTCTTCATCGCCGGTTGTGCCCAGGGCGGTCACAACGGGGGTCCTGGAAACCTGGCCACTTCCCCAGGGAACGCAAAGGCCCGTGATGATCAGTAGTCTGAAGTAGTGCCGTCGCATATATCCTCCGTTTGCCTGGCCGTATTCACTGTTTGACGATGATGAATCAGGGTGCATTCAGTAGTCGACGCCTTCAATTGAAACATCGGGATCTGAAGGAAACCTGAATGCCCGCTTCCTGAATTTTAGAGTAAACGCCAGCGACGGACTGACAAAACAACTCCCACGGACGACTTCAAACCTCCCTCACTGAACCAGCCGGGAAAACAATATCCCGAGGTCAACTCTCAGCGGCGCGTCCAGACGACCGTTGCGGTTGCGGAACGCTCAGGCCGTGCTGATCGATATGGGAAGCGTTCGCTATCCCATGACAAAAGGCGCGCGCAGCCCGATAGCTGCCGAGATCAGTGCATAACGGCACTATAGGACCCCACGCCCTCCCCCTGGAGCGGCTGTCGGCAGGGAATGTTGAACTTTTGTCTGCGTCATGCCCAATACCGAACATGCTGCGAGGTATTTTCCTTACCGTACCTGCACATCGAGCAGGGCAACCCAATACTGAATGGATTGAAGCGTGAAGCCGATCAAAATCAGACCAACGCCAAAAACCCCCATTCGTTTTTCGGGCACGTGATCGGCCATCCATTCAATAAACGGAGTGAAAGCACCGGAGAACGCCGTAACCAAGCCAATCCCGAGTCCCACCTTCAGCCCCACTGAGATCGCTTGTTCCCGCTGTCGGGCTACTAAGCTGCTCACGTACCCGGTAGCCGCGTAGCCGACCGCCCGGTTCGCCGCCGCTAACAATTGGAACCGCGTCAAGCGTGGGCGGGTGGCGGGTTTGTAGTCGACAGTCGGGCGAATGCCAAATCGGTAGGCAATCGCCTGCCCGGCCGTGCTCAATACGCCAAACGTGATGCCGAACGGGGCACCGAATGAATAGGTAGCGCCCAGCGCAAAACCGCATCCGCGAATGGCGCTCATAAACGTGTCCAGCCAGAATCCCGGCTTCGGACCCCGCCGCGATGCGCGCGCGAACTCCCAAGCGAGGGTAATGCCATGCGCGACCCCGCTCGCCAGACCGAATACCGGTCCCAAGGCAAGGCCGTAGCCTGATCCGAAGAGTACTCCGTACGTGACCGCACGCGTCAAAGTCCGCAACGGTCCATGTTCGCCGCCGAGCAGATCGTAAGCGAGATACAAAGCTCCGAGCACGTCGAGAGCGCTTCCGATAATGCTGATCAACGCAAGTGTGTGCTTGTCCATACTCGCGGCCGTGATTATGAAAGCGTCACGGATTGACCGTTGTCCAGTACCAGAAACGCGTCACCCGGAGCGCACTCACTGAGGCGCTTCTTCGGCGTGTCGAGGCCCTCATCCGCCAGTTGGAAAGTGCCGTGATGGATCGCGATGCTGTTCTCCGCGCCCAGGATGTGGTGGGCTCTTACCGCGTCCTCCGGACCCATGTGGACCGACGACATGAACCAGCGCGGCTCGTACGCCCCAATTGGCAGTAAAGCCAGGCGCGGCTTTCCAAATCGCCCGCGGATGCGGGCGAAATGGTCGCCGAAAGCGGTGTCCCCCGCAAAGTACACGACGCGGTCCACAGCTTCGATCACATATCCGCACCATAGAGTCCGATTGCGATCAAAGATTCCGCGCGCCGAGAAATGCAACGCTGGCACGCTGTGAATCGTGGCTCGCGCGAGCGGCAGCGATTCGCCCCAGTCCAGTTCGTGGACGGGGCCGATGCCACGGCCACGCAGCAGGCGGGCTACTCCCGCCGGAACGACGAATTGGGGATGTCCTTTATCTGCCAATGCGCGCAAAGTGGCGAGATCCAGGTGATCATAGTGGTTGTGGCTGAGGAGCACGGTATCGATGCGGGGAAGATCCTCCCACCGAACTCCCGGCATCCTGCGGCGACGCGGACCGACCAGGCCAAGTGGACTTGCCCGCTCCGACCAGATCGGATCTGTCAAAATGTGAAAGCCGTTTTGCTGAAGCAGCAAGGTGGAGTGATTGATCAACGTAATTCGCAAAGAGTTACCAGCTACGCTCGATGGCGGTTTCGTTTGCTCTACGTCCGCAACAAAACGGGCGGACGGCTCCGGCCTGCTGGTAAGTTTCCACCGCAGGGCATCGACAAAGCCGCGCGCCTGAGGGGCGTCCGGATTGAAGTAGCGGTTCCCGTCAAAGTGCCTCGAAAAAGGCGGTACGACCACACCCGGTTGCATGAATCCTACTATTTACTCACACCCGCCTGTGTCTGATGTTGGCAACTCCTTTGCCGCTCGCGTGCCGTAGAATCGCTACCGATGTTTGTAGACGTCGCTCCGCTTTTGGGCATGGCGTCGCGACGGACGTTTATGCCAGCAAGCGATTGAGTACGTGCACCAGTCCCTTTCAGGCTGCGGATGTGCTCCTGGTCAATGCCGCGGCCCCAGCAGCCGTCGAATTCGAGGCGACAGTCGCGATCCCTAAATCAAGATCCACGGACGATACGGGTATGCCGAGACTCGCAGCGATCTGCGACGGGCTCTGGCCCTGCAGACTCAGTTGACTAACCTGTGCTGACTGGGAAACCGAAGCGGTGTCCGCTGACACCGGCTTTGTCGGTGTCTGCCTCGTTGCCGCCGCAGCTGCGGTAGTTGCAGCGGTGGGTTGAGCCGAAAGCGTGCCCGAAATGGAGAGCGACATAAGAGAACTCTTCCTTTCCTTGGATATATCGGCAGAATAAATTCGACTGTTTAGCCAATATTTGGGCCTGCAAGAGTAGACCCCTGACGGCATCTGACGGCTCGCCTTCTCCCCAGCGCCTGTGTCTCCGTCGCGGTCACCCGCTCAAAACACGTATCCACAGAGGCCGCGCGCTTGATTTGTCTCGCTACCGATATTCGCGGATATCGTTCGCGTGGTTAATGCGGCGGTCTGGTCGGGTGCGCCGACGCCATGCGTCCGATGCGAAGTGACTGTGCTCAGTTCACCTTCGGAGTCTCCAGTACCATCCCCAGGCCGTCCAGCAACGTCCACGT
>PLEX01000240.1:0-6128 GCA_003136575.1 Bryobacterales bacterium
TCGATATTGTCCGGCGGAACGGGGTCCTCGAGCCACATCGGGCGCACCGATTCAAGCTCGCGGCCTAGCCGGATGACGTCCTGCGTGTCGTAGCGCCAGTGGCACTCTACGGCGAAATCGGCATCCGGCCCCAGCGTTTCCCGAACCGCCTGCATCGTGTTTACGATGCGCCCATAGTCTTTGTTCGTGAGTGCGCGGCCATAGGGATCGTGGCCGGGTTCTTTGAATTCCGGATCGGTCTTCGTCGGGATGCCGTCGCCCTGAAATTTGAAGGCGGTCCAGCCCCACTTCTCGGCGCGCGCGGCCCTGGCCTGTTCGCGCCACGAAGCGGGGTCGGCGACGACCGGAGGCGTCTGCAGCGTGCGATAGAAGCGGATGCGGTCGCGGAAACGGCCGCCCAGCAGATTGCAGACAGGCGTTTCCAGAATGCGTCCGCAGAGGTCCCACAGCGCAATCTCAATCCCGCTCGCGGCGGTGACCGTGACGCCCGCAATGGCGCCGGCGCCCGCGCTCTGCATCAGCATCTTCGTGTAGAGCTTGTCGACGTTCAGAGGATCTTCGCCGACGATGATGCCCTTCATCTTGTTGACGACGAGATCTTTCACACCCCAGCCCCAGTAGGCCTCGCCGATGCCGTAGAGACCGGAATCGGTTTCGATCTTGATCAGGTTCCAGTCCCAGGTGCCGCGCACGATCATGCACTTCACGTCGGTGATCTTCACCTTCTTCCGCAAGGCGGCAGCGGCATGAGCGAAAGGACCGGTGAACAGCGTCCCTGTGGCGGCAGTAAAAGACGCGTTGAGAAATTCGCGACGATTCATTGTGGGTACTATATCAACAGCGGAATGTGTTCATGACCAGGAGGAAGTTTGGCGCGGCCTGCGCTGGCCTTGCCGGTTTCGCGGCGCGGCGCGGGCTGGCGCAGACCGGTCAGAACCAACTCACCGACGCCGAACGCCGCGACGGCTGGTTGCCGCTGTTCGATGGCTCGACCACCAACGGTTGGGTCGAGATCACGGGCAAACCATTTCCCTCCAATTGCTGGACCATCGAGGACGGCTGCCTGAAGGCGCTTGTGCGGCTGGATGGGTTTCAGGACATCCGCACGGTCGACACGTTCCGTTCCTTCGATCTGCGCTTCGACTGGAAGCTGCTGGANNAACGCCGAAGGAAGGCAGGCGAGGGCGCGCGGTCTTGAGTACCAATTGGCCGACGACAAAGATCCCGATGCGGCATCCGATCCGCGGCGCGTGGCCGGCTCGCTCTACTCGCTGATGGCGCCTTCACCGCGAGTGCCGCCACGCATCGGCGAGTTCAACGAATCGCGGATCGTCGTCTCGGGGAAACACGCCGAGCACTGGCTGAACGGGCAGAAGGTGGTGTCATTTGAGACCGACGCGCCGGAGGTGGAAAAACTGCTACGTTCCAATATGCCGGCGAACGACCACGGACCGGTTCACGACGAAGGCCCCATCAGCCTTCAGAACCATTCTTCGGAAACGTGGTTTCGGAACGTGAGGATTCGGCGGCTATAGCGTTCTTTGGGCACGACGCGAGACGTCTAGCGCTCGGCTTCGCCGCTGGCCGCCTGTCGCGCCCGCTTTGGGATGGCGTCGAGAATCTCCGTGCGCATCGCATTAAGTTCGCGGGAATACGTCTCCTTCGCCGCGTCGATTCGGGCCTCGATTCGCACCATGGAACCCTGAAGTTCGTTTCGGACCTGGCCAATGGCTGACAGAGAATCGTTCTTCGCGTCTGCGATAGCCCCATGAAGCTCGGTCCGAACCTGACTGATCGCAGTCAGCGAATCGTTCTTCGAGTCTCTGATCAGGTCTTTCAGGTCGCCCTTGACCTCGGTCAGCCTCGAATCGAGCCCGCTTAGCCTGGAGGTTAGCTCGTCGCGCACCTGGTCAGCTCTTTCCCTGCCGCCACGCTGACCCAGCCAATGAGTCAGGAGGACGGAAAAGACCGTCACCACCGCGCCGATGATGCCTACAGTCGTAGCGTCCATTTCTTCTCATAGTATCAACGTTCCCATTCGAGGTTCGAAATGTATTCATGTCTAATATCGTCCGAATGCCGTTAAGGGGATAGAGGTCTTTCCTTTTCAGCTCCGCGTCGCCATCTCTTCCGACTCGTGATAACCGAAGAAATGGCGCTTCCTGATAACCTCCGCAATTTCCGCAGGCACCATCGAATACCACGACGAATCGCCCGACTTGATGCGCTTCAGGATGTCGCGCGAGAAAATGTGGAGCACGCTTTCGTCGTAGTTATCGAGTTGCCTGATGCTGCCGCCCTGGACGACATGACGATAGAGCGACTGAACGTTCTTCGGCATCTCCACGTTTTCGACCTTAGTGAGCCCTTTAGTGGAGGGGTCGCGCAGGGGATACACGTAGATCCGAAGATCCCGGGTAAAGAGCTTGCCGAAAGCCTCCAGGATTCCACCCTCAAGGCCGGTATAGAAGTGTTCGTCGAATAACTCCTGCAGACTCGAAACTCCCATAGTGAGAGCAATTGGTTCGGTCGTGTAACGAGTCAGCCAGGCCGCCAGACGGTAGTACTCGAAGTAATCCGAGATCAGAACGGTTTTGCCCGCGGCAGCCAGCATGTCGACGCGGGCGAGAAAGTCGCTGAGATCGATCGTACCGGTCACCAACAGGTTGCGCATGGTGATCTCCATCAGATCGACAATCTCTAACGGTTTGGCTCCGGGCTCCGGCGGGCGCTCGGCGGTCAACTCCGCTGCAAAACGCGCGTGCGCGCTCTTCAGCATGTCGATATTCACGTGGGTGACCGGGCGGAAGCTGCCTCGCTCCACCAGTACCGGGCGCTTCCGCAACACTTCGGAAGGCTGAAGGACTTCGCCCGTCGGTCCGAACATTGCCGCCCGGCTCAGCCCAAGCTGCACCAGCCGAAGGCTCATCACCCGATTGTCCACATGGCGGAATTCAATGCCCGAGAATTCGACCATGTCGATCTCGATGCGGTCCGTCGTTAGGTTGTCCAGCAGCGACTCCAGCATCTGCTCCGGCTTGTGGTGCAGGAAGCAGGCGGCGTAGAGAAGGTTGACACCCACGATTCCGAGAGCCTCCTGCTGCAGGCTGTTTTCATGATCGAGCATCCGGACGTGGATCAGAATCTGGCTGTCCTCGTCGCGTGGATGCGCCTGATATTTGACGCCCATCCAGCCATGGCATTCGTTGGTGCCGTGGAAATTACGCGCGGAGACGGTATCGGCGAAGACGAAGAAAGCAGTCGTATCGCCGCGAAGCGGGCGCAGACGTTCCAGGTTGAGCTTATGCTCGTGATCGAGCATACTTTGCAGGCGCTCGCGCGAGACGTAGCGTTTGCAGCGGCCGTAGATGGCGTCGCTGACGGCCATATCGTATGCGGAAATGGACTTGGAGATCGACCCCGCCGCAGCGCCGACACGGAAGAACCATCGCGCTACTTCCTGCCCGGCGCCGATTTCCGCGAAGGTGCCGTAACGAAGCGCATCGAGATTGATTCTCAGGGCCTTTTCGTGCGTGCTGAATTCGGCGGTCTCGCTGGCGGAGGCCTTTCCCGGGCCATTCGAGGCCGCTTGAACTGATGTATCCCCTTGGTTCCGCATAAGAATCGCCGACAAACTCCGTTGGTCTTATCGGCCGGACCTGCGATTCTTTCAGTGCGGTTTTTTGGCGGGAGCTGCCACCCCGTCTCAGCGGGAAATCACCTTGCAGCGGAGACCGAAAAACTCATGGGACTCGTTTGCCCAGGGCGAAGCGGCGGCAACTCGAACAGCCTTGTCCGGTTGCCCGGGATCCAGGACGGCCTCGCGGTCCCGGGTGCCTCTCGTTGCCTCTCTGACCGCTGCCACATGACGCGCGAAGAGCAGGGCCCGGCATCGCTCGCGTACTGAAGCGTTCCGGTGACGGCCATAACACCTACTTCGATCCGGCCACAAAGCGCCCCGCTCCGGTTCCGCGCCATACCGAGATTCCCGATGTGCTCTGCGGGCTCATCGAGCGTCAATTGCTACTCGGCACCGGCACACAGAATATTGGTGCTGCCACCGGACCACCTGGCAACCCCTGAAATGTCTAAGATCCCATAATGGGTAGCTGTCCCTGCTACGCAAGACCGCCCCTCAATCCGGGCATCAGCCCTTCTTCTCGATGCGGAAATCGTCGAAGGCGGCTCCGCTGGGACCTTTCGCCCAGAGTCCGGTCTTGCCGGGTGCCATGTTTCCCGAATCCTGCGCGGTGAACAGGTTGCGATTGCCGAAGAAAACCTGGATCTTCGGGCCGCGAAAAACTACTTTCACGACGTGCCATTGTCCGGCCTTAATGTCTTCCGCCACGCCAACGGACGACGGCTTGCCGCCGGTTGTGGTCACGACTTCCGTCACGCCGTTGCGTACCCGGCGCAGAACAATATTCTTCTCATCCGCGCTGAACTCAAGCAGATAGTAGTTGTTGGGATCGTGATAGCGCCAGACGACACCAGCGGCATTTCCCCGCTGGGTTCCGGTTTGCCCCACAGGGATACGAAATTTTACCGACAAGTCTCCGTCGCGGCAAACGACTTTGTCGAACAGAGCCAGAGGCGGAATCGAATCGCCCGCGCCGGAAGCACCTTCAAGAACGTTGGGGCGGCTGGGCGCGGTCTTGTCGGAACGAACTCCCCATTCTTTCGCCTCGGGAGCGCTCCACCCCGGCGGCAATTGACCCTGTCTGGCCTGATCGTAGTTGACGTTCTCCGCGCTAAAGCCCGCGATGCTGAAGGCCGCGGCAAGGACAATTCCGATTCGCATCTGCTACCAGTTTAATGGACCGGACGCAGCCGTGTGAGACATCTCACAATTCAGATATTTCAAAACGCCCCGGGCGTAACGCCGGGCGAGCTGGCTTCGTCGCGGGAGCGAACCGCCTCTTCGATGCGAACGCTCAGATCTCTGTCACGGGAGTGGATGGAGAGGGCATCGACGGCGAGCGCGGAAGCGGACGGGGTTCCGGTGCGAATCAGGTCCAGCAGAAACGCCATGGCCGCTTCGACGCGCGACGTAGAAAGAGAGAGCAGGATGCATTTTCGCAGCGGGATCGCGGCGGTCCTCGGAAACTCGCGGATCAGCCACTCGATCGCGTCCGCGCGTCGGCTGGCCCCCATCGCGAGGATAGCGGCTCCGCGTATTTCCGGGTCGCCGGACGGCGCAGCAAATTGGGCAACCAGAAACACGCCTTCACCGCCTTCAAGCGCCAGCACGGCGGTAAAGCATTCGGCCATGACCTCCGCTTCCTTGTCTCCGGTCAGCATCTTGAAACGCAGCAAGAGCGACGCCGATTCGCCGCCAATGGCCGCAATCGCGCGAATGGCGCCGACCCGAGCCTGCCATTCTTTATCGACCAGCAATGAAACCAGTGCGCGCAGCTTGTGCGGATACGTGCTGTTGGCCAGTCCCATGGCGCATACGGCGCGCAGTTCGACGGCGGCGTCGATTGCGGGTCCCCACGAACCTTCCATTTGGACATGGCGCATGCCGCGGAGAAACAGGTCGGGCGAGTCGTAGTCCAGTTGTACGAGCGCGCGCGCGATGGCGATCGTCGCGGCGCAGGCCTTGTCGACGGCCGCGCCCTTTTCGATCATGCGGTCGAAGGCGGTCGCCATCTCGCCGCTCAATTCCAGCCATTGCGCGGCGCCTAGAATTCGCGCGGCCTTCGCGACGACCAGGTTGGATCTCGCGGCAAAAGCCCGGGTGAATGCCGCTTTGCCCTCCGGGGTGCGCAGAGGAATGTCGTCGAGCCGGGCCAGCGCCGATTCTGTGGGGTCGTTCTTCATGCCGAGACGACAGATGCGAAGAGGCCTTGCCCGGTCAGCGACCGCGGCCGCACACGTACCAGGCGATTCGGAGTGTACGGCATATCGAGGTCTACCGGCACAAAGTTGTCGGTGAGCGCGCGGCCCGGAGGATCGAGCGTTACCGCCATGAAGTCGCGTCCCAGAAGGCTGTTGCGGAAGGCCTGATTTTTCCGCGCGGCGAGATCGCGCAGTATGCGATTGCGGTCCCGCCGGACGCGAACCGGCACCTGATCCGGCATTGCAGCCGCAGGCGTGCCAGGGCGTTCGGAGTAAGTGAACACATG
>PLEX01000240.1:6145-78703 GCA_003136575.1 Bryobacterales bacterium
GGCGAAGAATGGTATCGGAGCCGGATTGCAGCGGCGCGTGGACGTGCTTCGAAATCCGGGGCGTGCCGGCCATCAGGCCAAGCAGATCGTCGGTGAAGTCCATAGGTTCGACGGAACTCAGGCGGATGCGATCGATGCTCGTTTCGTTCAGGATACGGCGAAGCAGGTCGGCCAAACGCATTGCGCTGCCCGCCTGACGGCCCCATCGGCCGAGGTTGATGCCGGAGAGGACGATTTCTTTGTATGTGGCAGCGAGCCCCCGAACCTGCGCGACAATATCGTCGGCCTGGACGTAGCGGCTGCCGCCGCGCACAAACGGAATGATGCAGAATGAGCAGCGGTTGTGGCAGCCGTCCTGAATTTTCAGATTGGGGCGGGTGCGATCGGTAGCGCGCGGGCCGCGACGCGCGGCCTGGTCGTGCGCGTTTTCAAATGGGGCCGCCGAATCGGCTGCGAGGATGGGTGCCGTGAGGATGTCCCGGGTTGCAAAAATGTCGCCCGAGAGAATCTGGCCGTGATACGGTTCGGCCGCTCCCTCTGTGGCAGGCGGCTCCGCCCGCCACTTAGTAAGGCCTGCCCCGGCCATCAGGTCCGCAATCTGCGTCTTATGCGAATTGCCGACGACCCACTCGACGCCGTCCATCCTCGCAAGCTCTTCCGGCGCGCGCTGCGCATAGCAGCCGGTTACCAATATGCTGGCGGACGGGTTTTCACGGCGAACCCGGCGGATGGTGGATCGGGCATCGTCGTCTGCCGCCGCCGTTACGGTACATGTGTTGAGGATGACGATTTCGGCAACGTCGCGAGATTCAGCCAGCGGCAACCCGCGCGCGGCCAACTGCGATTCGAGCGCGGCGCCGTCGGCCTGGGTGGCCCGACATCCGAAATTCTGCACAAAGATGCGAGGAGCGGTCACGTCTTTATTTTGGCAGAGGTCGCCGAGCGTGCCTCGCCGGTCCGCCTCGAGCCGCCCGCAACGGTCGAGCGACCGGCGAAGGCTTGCTATTCTGGCACCGGATCAGTGCCCTTTCATATCTTCGATTCCCCCGCTCGATCCATCCTAAGTCCGGTTTCCGGATTTCTGGCCGAGGCGGGTTTCACCCATTCGCTCACGCCCGCCCGCAACTGCACTTTCGGCTGTTCGTACTGCTACGTTCCGACGATGAGGGTTCGGGGTGGGTTGCAGAAAAACGACTGGCTGCACTGGGGTGAATTCACTACATTCAAGAGCAATGCCGCCGGTCTGCTGGCGCGCAGTCTGCGGTCCGATCAGGTTATTTACTGTTCGCCTTTGACCGACCCCTACCAGCCGGCGGAAGCCTCGCGGCAGTCGATGCCGGGTATCCTCGATGCCCTCATCGCTTCGCCCCCGCGGGTTCTTGTCATTCAGACACGCGGACCGCTCATCCTGCGGGATGTTCGCTTGCTATGCGCCCTCCGCGAACGAACCACCCTTCGCGTCAGTTTTTCCGTAACTACCGACCGTGACGAGGTACGCCGGATTTTCGAGCCGCACTGCGCACCCATCGAAGAACGTTGGCGGACGATCAGAACGCTTCACGATTTCGGGATTGAGACCTCGGTAACGCTGGCCCCGATACTTCCCTGCGATCCAGAAGCGCTGGTCGGGCGCGCCATTGACTATTCCGATGGTCCCGTCGTAGCCGATCCGTTCCATGTTCGTTCGGTGAAGCGGTCCGGGGCAACCACGCGCGCGGCAGCATCCGCAATCTGCCAACACTACGGTTGGGGAAAATGGCTGGAACCCGACTTTCATCGCGAACTTCTGGTTCGGATGAGCGAGCAGGCACGTTCGGCGGGACGGGAGTTTGGCTACGGTCCGTCTGGATTTGCGCTGCTGGCACGCGGGCAGCGGTCTGCCGACACGGAGCCACTCCGAGGCCCGGGCTAAACGGTTCCAGTACCCCTCGGCCAAAGTGGTACCACCGCTTCATTTGAAATGAGCTAAGAGATGCTAACATCTGTATTGTAGTGATTTGCGAGAGATTGTTAAAGGTGCGTGTCGAGTCGTTGACGTGAAACACATACCGGAGAGTCGCTTGGGCTTCAAACAGCTACTGGCGCTGCTGGCCGGGTTCGCGTTTTGTGCTTCGCTCGCCGACGCATCTGGCATCACGTTCACCTGCGCGACCGGTGGCGAGGATCCCGACACCTTTGCCACAGGAACCTGCGCATATCTGAACTCTGCGGTTTCCGCGCTCTATGGCAGCTTGTTCAGCAATGCGAATGCCTCCGTTTACGTGTCGATGGGCGGAGCTTCTCCGCTCTCCGGGAACGACACGAGCAAAGGTTCGGTGACTTACGCTCAATACGCCGCGGCGCTGGCAGCCAGCGCCGCGGCTGGTGGTGACCCGATTCAGATAGCTGCGGCGGCATCGCTGGGTCCCTCGGGCGCGGCTAATGCTGTGTACGGGAATAGCAGAGTCAATATATCAACGGCGCTGGCCCAGGCCCTGGGCATAAGCGCCGATATGAACCTGGACAACGGCTTCACCGCAAGCGGAAGTCAGTGTAGTCCTATAGGCAGTCCGGGATGCTACAACGGATTAATCACCATTGCCAATCCCAAAGATGTCGCCAACGCCACCGGTAACGGCCTGTACTTTGGCTCCGGGGACACGCCGTCGGGAGATTACAACTTCTACAGCCTCGTCGAACAACAGACAAATGAGATTCTCGGAATGTATTCCTGCGTCGGTACAAATTCCGCGGTGCTGAAAAATGCTTGTTCCGGCTCCCTCGAGAACCTTCCGTCGGCGGACGATTTGTTTCGATACTCGGGCCCCGGGAGCATCGCCACGGTGACCGCCGCGGTTGGTCGCGTGAGCGACGGTTACGCTTATTTTTCTTACGACGGTGGCGCGACGAACGGAGCGGACGGCCTCGTTTACAACACCTCCGTCACCGGCAATGCCTTCACAACCGATCCATCCGGAGCGTTTGCCGATTTTACCGCGAATTGCGTCGGAGGACTGTATAGCGTGCAGGATGACGTCGCATGCGCCGGAACAGACTATAGTTTGTTGAGCGATGGGGGCGCGGACCTCAATGTCCTGGATGCGATCGGCTACGAGGAACCGATGAGTGTGCCTGAGCCGGGCACTCTGTTCCTTTGTGGCGCCGGCATAATCGCCGTTTTCGCGTATCGCCGGGCGCGACGAGCGTAGCAGTACCGCGTTACGTTCGTCCTGATCGGCGGCGGCATCCCATGCTTCTCGGGGAGCGGCGCGGAAGCTTTGACGAAGTTGTGAGGCGTTTAGGCGCCTTTGTGTGGCAGGCGGATCGGGATGCCGAATCGGACGGATTCGGTGGCGCGAATCATATCGACAGTGGCATATATATAGCCACCCGTGGCGCCTCGCGGCAACTGCTCCCCCTTGAAGACAGCCCGGGATGTTATCATGCGCGAAGAATGACTGAATACAGCATCGGCCTCGACCTTGGCGGCACCAATCTGCGGGCGGCAGCAATCGACCGTGGAGGGAAGCTGCTTCGCCTCGTGACGGGGCACACGCAGTACTCCGAAGGCCGCGAGGCCATCATGAGCGACATGGTCGATGCAATCGCCTCCCTGCGGGATCAGCAGGGCGCCGAGGGGATCGCGGGCATCGGCGTTGTGGTACCTGGCTTCATCTCTCTCGAAGAGGGCGTGGTGCGCAACTGCAACAACATCCCGTCCCTTGAAAATTTCCCGATCCGGGAGGAATTGAGCCGCCGCCTCAACGCGAAGGTCATTCTCGAAAACGACGCCAACGCCGCGGCCCTCGGCGAACATTGGATGGGAGCGGGCCGCGGAGTGAACGATCTGGTCCTGATGACTCTCGGAACGGGAATCGGCGGCGGCATTATCTGCGACGGCAAGATGGTGCGGGGTTTCATGGGCATGGGCGGCGAACTGGGACATATGACGGTAATTCCGAACGGCAACCCATGTGGCTGCGGTAACCGAGGTTGTCTCGAAAAACATGCGTCCGCGACCGCTGTTTCGGCCATGGGGAAGCTGCTCGGTTATGGCGATGTAACGGCGAAGCAGGTGTACGACCGCGCCGTGGCCGGCGATGAAAGGGCCAGGGAAATCTTTGTTTGCATGGGCGAGGCGCTGGGCATCGCGCTGGCTACGCTGGTAAACGCCTTCAACGCGCCACTTTACCTTCTGAGCGGGGGTGTCATCGGCGCGTGGGACTTCTTTGCGCCAGCCATGCTGGCGGAGGCCCGCTGGCGCTCCTTCAGCTTCCGGACGACCAACACGCGCGTGGAGAAGGCGCAACTCGGCGGCGAAGCGGGATTATTCGGCGCGGCCTATCTGCCGTGGTCGAAGTAGAGTGGGCCGGAACAATGGTCCGGCCTCGGCCGGCGATAAAACGATCCGCTGCGGAGCAATAACCCGGCTTTCCCTGGGCCAAGGCCGACATTGGCGATTGTCCGCCCTACAGGCAGTCCCTCGGCTGAGCAAGGGCCAGGCGCGACAGGCAGAGAATATTGCAGGCAGCGATGACGCCGGTCTCTCAGGGCTTCAGAACCTGCGCAAAGAATTCAACCGCCCTCGGGTCTTTGGATTGACCGAGCCAGAACATCGCCTTCTTACGCACCGCCGGATCGCGATGGGATTTCGCCAGGTTTATAAGCATGGGCACGCCCTCGTTGTTCTTGATCTGGCTGAGAGCGAAGACAGCACGTTCGCGGACGGCCGAATCCGGATCGTTCGCCAGTGCGTTCTGAATGGCGTCTTTGGCCACTTGCGCGGCCGCTTTCTGCGCAAGCCAGAAGAGGGCCTGGCCGCGGATATGCGCATCCTTATCGTTCCGGGCCGCGTCGATTACGAGCGGAATGCCGGCCGGATCTTTACTTTGCGAAAGGGCGAAGACAACGCGGTCGCGTACATCGGAGTTCGGGTCGCCCGCGAGCATTCTTTTCAGCGTCGCGATTCCATGCGCACCGCGCGACGCGCCGAGCCAGAAGGCCGCCCGCTTACGGGTTTCGACTGGCTGGGTTGTCGCGGTAAGTTCGTCCAGCGCCTGGTCGGCGGCCGCGCCCAGGTGCAGCGAGATGGCCATTATCGCAATGTCCGCGTGTCGACCGGAAACCTGAGTCTTCAACCACGCGAGGCTTTCCGCGACAGGCACATTATTGAGCCAGTAAAAGGGAAGGCCGCCCGCGTCCAGACGGCAGTCGGGCGACGTCACGCGCAGTTCGTCGGGTTGAGCAGCCTCGACGCGAATCAGCACCACGAGTGCTACTTCACCCTCGAGTCGCACTGGTGCGCCTGGTGTTCGGCCGTTATCGTTGTTTCCGTTCCACGAGCACCTGTCGCCGTGTTGTCCGGCAATTATCGGTTCCGAATACGCAACCCAGAACGGCCCCGCGCCGATCCGCGTAAGTTCGGTGGCCAGAGTTCCGGAGAACGCGCGAGCCTCAGGTTTGGCGTTTTCGATAGTGGGTTGCTGCGCGGACAAAGCCGCAGCGAGCGCGATCAGCAGAGTGAATAGTTTCACAGTCAGTTCTCCGATGGCCTTTCGATGTTGTCAATGACGATGATCTCCACAGATCCCTTCGTCGATTCAAGTTTCAATCCGAGTTGTTCCTGCAACGCGGTGAAGAGCGATGGATCGGTCGATTCGGGTGAGGGATTGGGCGCCCACTCCAGCTTGAGATCGTAAACTCCCGGAAGCCCGGTATTATCGATCACGACCCGGTCCAGTCGTCCGCCGAGAAGGTCCGCAAGGTGCGCCATCGCAGCGTTGGTGGAATTCATGGATGACCGGCCCGACCCGCTGGACACGTTGGTTGTGCTGTCGCCTCCGCCCTCATGGGGCTTCATTTTCACGCCGCCCTTCGCGATTACGAGCGAATAAACCTGCATCTCTCTCGTCTCGCGGTGATATCTGAACCGGAAGCGATCGGCAAGCAACGCCTGAAGATACGGCCGCAACTCCTTCTCGTTCAGATCCTTCGTCGTGCCGGTTTTAGCCGCGATGTCGTATTTGTCGTCGCGCAACCAGCCGGGTGCGCCGGCAATCTGAAAATCCTTGAGGCCGAAAGCGGACTGAATCAGCGAACTGATGGTGATGTTGGTGGCGGTCAGCCTGCCTGGGACTGTGGATTCGCTCGATGAGCCGCTGCCGCTGTTGTTCGGCTTAACAGACGCGACTTCGAATGAGGGCGATTGAGCGCGCAAGGAAACACTGCCGGCCGCGACGAGGCACAGCGCGAACGCGCGGAGGGATCGCGACAACCAGGATCGGCGCATCGTGTACTGGCGCATGGGGCAAAGGCCTCACTTCAGAAGCTCCATCATGTAATCCATCGCGTCCTTGTTGTCGTGCATCGCGCTGAGCCGCTCGACGATCGTTTTCTTCATCGCGGGGTCGCTCTCCTTCCGCGCCAGTTCCACCAGCGTCTTCGCGTCACCGCGCGCCATCAATCCGTTGACAATCTCACGTTTCGTCGACGCATCGGCGCCGGCGTAGAGTTCGGCCAACCCTTCGGCCGTCACACCCTTATTCGTGGCGAGGACGCGGATGGCCGAATTGCGGAGCGACGAATCCTTTTCCGTCTTTGCGATATTCATGAGTGCGTCGTTCGCATGAGCGATAAACAAAGACTGAATAATCGAATTCTTGACGCGGCTATCGGACGACGACGCGTAAATGCTCACCAACTGCTGCTGCGCTTCCTTCGTGCCGGACATCCCCACGTATTGAATAGCGCGCAACTGCAGATCCGGATTGCCGCCGCCCTTCGCGAAGTCCGATAGCGACTGCTGCGCGCGCGGCGACTTGCTCTGCGACAGCACAAACAGCGCGCGGTCTTTTACCGCCGGCGCGGCGCTGCCTTTCAGGACGCCTTCCACCAGCGGGATCGCCCGTTCGGCGTCGGCGTTCATGAGGCTGTTTATCGCCATCAGTTTCAGGTCTTCGTTTGTCTCCTGTTCGGGCGAGACGTGTTGCCCGTTGTTCTGTCTCACTTCGGCTTCCAGCACCTGTGCGTCTTTCAACCACGCGCTCGAAGCATGATCGCGGCGCAGTTGAGCGATCGCGGCGAGAGCTTCATCGCGTTTTCCTTCGCGGTTCAGGGCGTATGCCTTCCAGTACAGCGCTCCATCGGCCCGCTCCGGGTCCTGCGCGATGGCGCTGTCGAATCGCTGAACGGCTTCCTCGTATTTATGCTGATCGAGGGCGCGGGTTCCGGCATTATAGGCGGAGTCGCCCCGAAATATGGTGGCAACCTTGCCCCGCGGCATGGGAGCGGCCGGCGCGAACGGCGCCACCGGAGCAGGTTGCGGCGACTGAAGGAACGCGAGATCCGCCTGTGCCGCCAGCGCATCGGCGGCCGCCTGCACACCCGCGAATTGCCCCGAATCGAACTGCGCCGTCAGTTGCGCCAGCTTTCCCTCCATGTCCATGGTCCCGACCTTGTCGGCCAGTGCCGTCAGCCCGGCCAGCTTTGAAAAGTCGATCTGCGCGGCAATCCTGGCCGCCTGCTTCTCCAGTTCGATAGCACGATCCGACGACAATTGCGCCGCGGCGCCCGACTTCATTTCGGCGTCTTGTTTCATTTGTGCCGCCTGATCCGCCAGAGCGGCCACGCGGTCGGGAGAGGGTTCCTGGCAAAAAGCCGGAACCGCAAGAGCGGTTATCAAAAGGACGTTGCAGCAGAGTTTCATAGTTTCCGTTCCTCATTACGTAAATTCGATTCGACAATGCGGACCTTAAACAGCAACGATCCCGAATCGATCCGCTGCCGCAATTCCGCGATTTCCTTTTCTCCGACCCGATCGGGCGTGTGCGCCGCCTCAATCAGGAATCGGTCCACGTCGTCCAGAAAACCCGTCGTGGCCGTTTCGCCGTGAAGGGCCAGCGATTGCTTCATCAGCTGACCCTCCTGCGCCAGATCCTCGGCGCGCTCTCTGTCGGCGGCAAAAACGTCGGGGGCGTTCGAGTCGTCGTGCGAGATTTCCGTCAACAAAGTCTCAACGCGGTCCAGATGGTCGGCAACCGCTATCGCCAGAATTCGCTCCCGCGCCTGATCGGAGAGGCCCGCGATTACCGGTGGCAGGGCCGGCCGCGAGAGGCGCCCGGCAAGAAACACCGCCACAAGGAGGATCGCGAAACCAGCCATCGCCGCCCAGATTCGCACAGGGCGCCACCCTGGGCCGACTTCCCTGCCCGAGTCCAGCGCGGGAGCCAGCCGGTTCCATGCATCCCGACCAAAATCCTCGCCTTTGGCTGGCGCGTTCCATTCGTCAAAAAAGCCCAACTCGCGGGCCAACGATCCGGCCGCTGCGCGGCACTCCGCGCATTCCGACAGATGCGATTGTGCCATCGCCGGTGCGTCCGGTTCCTCGTAGTAAACCAAAATCAACTCTTCTTCGCTGAGGTGTTTCATGGCAAACCGCTTCCCACCGGCTCAAGCGCCCGCCGCAGCTTACGCACGGCCCGGAAAATACTGTGCCTTGCCGCGCCAGGCTGAACGCCCAGAGCGGCGGCGACATCGTCAATCGCCAGCCCCTCGTAGTGCCGCATAGTAAACGCCGCGCGTTCCACTTCACTGAGCGCCGCCAGAGCCGGCTCCAGCATCGCCCCGGTCTGCGCGCTTTGGGCCTCACGCTCCGGCGAAGGCGCCGCCGATGCGAGATTCCGGAAAGGATCGTACTCGCGGTCGGTATCGGGCATGGCCGGCCCCTGCCACCGTTTGCGTGATCGCAGAAAATCCACCGTGCGGTTTGCGCAAATCCGATGCAGCCATGTCCCGAACGACGCGCGGCCGTCAAACCGCCGCATCTCGCTCCAGGCGCGCAGGAATGTTTCCTGAACCATGTCCTCAGCGTCCGTTTCGTTAAGCGTCATACGATAAGCCAGCCGGAAAACAGCGCTGGCATGGCGCTCCACGAGCACCCTGAAGGCGTCGCGATCACCGTTCCGTGCCCGTTCCACGGCGGCGGCATCGCCATAATTGCCATCGTTCATCCGGCTGTCAGGTTAGACCGAATGGGGCGAAAGTTGTTAGTAATGATTTACGGGACGGATTGGAGAGGCAAAAAAAACGGGCTGGCAAGCCTCAACCGAGACCCGCCAGCCCGACAGGCGCGGAAGGGGACCGCGCATTTATCTGAATCGGCCGCATCCCGCGTTGGCGGGGAGGAGGCAATGGAGGGGTATCGCACTCCTGCGGCCGGGTTCGCCTATAGGACGCCGCATCGTCACAGATTGGTTACCCGCTCGACCCGTAAAACTCTGTAATCAGATCGCGCGTTATAACCCGATAATTCGCCCCGCTCTTAACAATATTTTTATAAAACAGCCACAATATCCGTCGGCCACGGCGCTTTGATACCTTATAAAAGCCATGAAAGCTCTCGCCATGCTCGCACTTGCGTTCGCTCCCTCCCTTTCCGCCCAGATAGTCTACATTGGGGCGTATACGAATGTTCCCGAATCCAAAGGCATCAACGCCTACCGGTTCGACCCGGCCACCGGCAAGCTAAGCCCGCTTGGTCTGATGGCCGAAACGACAAGCCCCAGTTTCCTGGCCATCGCCCCTAACGGCAGGTTTTTGTACGCCGTCAATGAAACCGACACCTTTGGCGGGAAGCCCGGTGGCGCGGTCTCGGCGTTTTCGATCGACCGCGGCACCGGAAAACTGACCTTCCTCAACCAGGTCGCGTCGAAGGGCGCGGCGCCGTGTCACATCGTCATCGATCCCACTGGCAAGGCCGCTATAGTGGCCAACTACAACGGCGGGAATTTTTCGTCATTCCCGATTCTGGCTGACGGCAAACTCGGCGAGGCCGCCAGTGTGATGCAGGACACGGGCACCGGCCCGAACCATGAGCGGCAGCAAGGTCCTCACGCTCATCAGGTGGTGATTGCCGACAATCTGATCCTCGGCGCGGACCTCGGCATCGATCACATTCAACTCTTCCATCTCAACCCCGCCACTGCAATCCTCACCGCCGCCACGCCCGCCTTCGCCGGCGTCGACCCCGGCTTCGGCCCGCGCCATATGGCACTGTCCAAAGACAAGAAGTTCATTTACGTGCTGAGCGAGATGAAGGCCAGCGTCGCCGTGATGGATTACGACCCGGTAAAGGGACCCGGCAAAGTCCTCGCGACCGTCTCGGCGTTGCCGGCGGACTTCAAAGGCTCCAACACGGCGGCCGAAATCACGCTGGACGGCAAGGGCAAGACGCTCTACACGTCGAACCGCGGCCACGATTCAATCGCAGTTTTCTCGGTCGACACCAAAACCGGGATGCTGAAGCTAACGGCCAATGTGAAGACCGGTGGCCGCACGCCGCGCCACTTCACGCTCGATCCGACCGGCAAGTATCTATTGGCCGCAAATCAGGATTCGAACAGCATTGTGATTTTCAAGGTGGACCAGAATACGGGAGCGCTTACGCCGACGGGCGATTCGGTGACAACGGGTGCGCCTGTGGATATTGTGTTCCTGAAATAGTCTTACGCTGCGATATGGCCCAGGCCGTTTTCGTTTTCAATTTGGTGCGTGCGGCCTATCGCTCAGCGCGGATTCGAGTCCACAAGTCAGGCGCGAAAGCCGTTGATTCGCGGTGAGCCCACCAGCGGCGAACTCGTGCTGTCCGCGTGCCGGGTGATTTCGCGGAATACGCGCTCCGCTACGGCACGTGAAGCGGTAGGCTGATGGAGAGCCTGTGAAATTTGCTTCGTGCCTTCGACTCGTTTGTCTCGCTGGATTTCTGACAGCCCTCGTCGTCATGCTCGCAGGGCTGCAGCCTCCAGGCGTTGTCGTCTATTACAACGGCCACTTCGTTACCATGTCGGATGCGCACCCGACAGCGGAGGCCGTCGCCATTCGCGGCAATAGCTTCCTCGCGGTTGGCACGCTTGCGGACGTTCGCTTCGCGGCAGGTTCGTCCGCCCGGCAAATCGACCTGCATGGCCGGACCGTTCTGCCTGGCCTCGAAGACAGCCACACGCACCCGATCACGGCGGCGCTCAGCGAACAGGATGGCCCGATCCCGGTGATCGGGTCTATCGCGGACGTTCAGGCTTACATCCGTAAACAGGCCGCCACCACGCCCGCCGACCGGCTCATCTTTCTGCCTGAAGATTTATTCGACGCGGCTCTCCGACCATCGCTATCCGACTCGCCGGGAACTCGACGCGGCCGCGCCGAATCGCGCCGCCATGACCGATAACGGTTACAGCGCGGTGCTGAATTCGGCCGCTCTGCGCCGGATCGGCGTTTCACGCGACACGCCACAGCCGTCAAATGGAAAGATCGGCAAAGACGCCAGTGGAGAGCCGAACGGACTGGTCATCGGCGCGCCGCAGTTGCTGGAACCACTGCGAACGGAGAAGACACACACGCATGACGACATGGTATGGGCGTTGAAGGCGATGCAGAAGGCTTACAACGCGGTCGGCATTACCAGCACTATCGACCGGGCCGAAGGTCCCGAGGGCTTTCAGGTCTATCGGGAATTGCGCGAAAGAAACGAACTCACGGTTCGCAGCTACGTCACGTATCTGATGAAGGGCCAGGGGACGCCGGAACAGGTTCGCGCGGAAATCGAAGGGATCACATTCGTCACAGGCACGGGCGACCCGTGGTATCGAATCGGATCTCTCAAAGTCATCGCGGACGGCGGCATTCTTCTGGGCACGGCCTATCTGCGTGAACCGTACGGCGAGCACACTGAAATTTACGGCTACCACGATCCGGATTACCGTGGCGTGCTGTCGGTTCCGCGCGAGAATTTGATCGAAATGGCGAAGACGGCGGACCGCCTCGGATGGCAGATGACGGCGCACGTCACGGGTGATGGATCCCTGGACGCCCTGCTCGACGCATACGACGCCGCCGACCGCCAAAAGCCCATTGCGCCGCTGCGCTTCACCGTCACGCACGGCAATTTTGCCGGCCCACAGGCGATCCGGCGCGCCAGAGAATTGGGAGTGGTTTTCGACTGCCAGCCCGCCTGGTTGTATGAGGACGGGGCGGCGATCAAGGACGTCTTCGGTCCGGCGCGCATGAAGAATTTTCTGCCGTTAAGGTCGTTGCTCGACAAGGGAGTGGTTGTGGCGGGCGGCTCGGACCNNTCTCGGACCATATGATCCGGTTCGATTCGCGGACGGCGATCAACCCTTACAATCCCTTCTTTGGAATGTGGGTGGCGATCACGCGCAAGACGACGGATGGCAGTGTGCTGGGACCGGAACAAACGATCACGCGCGAACAGGCGTTGCGGATGTGGACGATCAACGGGGCCTATCTGTCGTTTGAAGAAGCGAGCAAGGGATCGATCGAGGCCGGCAAGCTGGCGGATATGGTCGTGATCTCGAAGGATATTCTGCGCTGCACCGTTGACGAGATCAGGGACATTGAGGCTTTGCTGACGATGGTGGATGGGAAGGTGGTTTATCGCGATAAGACGATGTCGGAATGATGCGGCGCGGAGCACACTGACGGCGCTTATTTCGCTTTGGTGCGGTTTGGCGCTGCCTTCACGAACGGCAAGCGCTCAAACCAACTCGCGGGAGCGCGTCGCCGATTGCAAATCTTCTCAGCTCATCGCTATGGAGGACAGCAAGGAGCCTGAACAACCGGAGGGCGGTCTTGGCCATCACGCCGTGACCGTCGTCATTCGAAACCGCGGGTCGTCGGTCTGCGTTCTGAGCGGCGTTCCGACTTTGGAATTTGTCGACGCAGCGAACCAGCCACTGGCAGTGACGGTCTGTCAGAACTGCGACGCCTATTTGTTCCGCAGTCAGCCGGTTCGGGAAATTCATGTGGGGCCGAAATCCCCGGCTTACGTGGTGGTGGCTTACAACATCAATAATGGCGCGGAAGGCGATTTAGTTTGCCGAAACGCCTTGGCACTCAGACTGTATCTGCCGGGTCAAAGCGAGCCGCTGAAGTCGCGCCTCGGGCAGGGCCGTGACGGCATACGAAGCTGTGGTCCGGTGGACGTTACGCCATTTCTTGAAAAGCCGCCGTCGGATGGCTTCCTGGCCGATCCCGCGTATCGCCAATAATTGCGGGTGGGATTGCATTCCGCGCGTAGCCTATGCCAGCGCCTTTCGGCAAAATTCCACGCACTTTCCCACCTCGGCGACGGACGTGGATCTGGACGGAACGGGATACTCCAGTTCGATCGCGGCCACGAACTTGTACTTCTTTTTTTGCATCAGCTGAAGGATCTCCGCGATCGGCGTATCGCCCGTTCCCCACGGCAGATTCTTCTGTCCGTGCGCGGGCGTCGTCCGATCCTTGAGATGCATGTTGGCCATGCGGTCGTGCAGTTTTTCAATTACGGGGATCGGACTGAGTCCGGTGCCGGCGACGTAATGCCCGCAATCGAGCTGCGCGGCATTGCCTTTCGATTGCGCGAGCGCGGCGTCCCACGCGGTCAGCGTAGCCTGCGTGTGTGCGTGGTAGGCCACCAGCATCTTGTGCTTGACAGCAAAATCGCCGAGCCGTTTGGTATAGGCAAGGTCGGTCGGCAGCTCGCCGCCGATCTGGTTTGCGCCTACGGCGGCAGCCATGGTGAAGGCGTACTCGTATTCCTCGTCGGACATGGTCAGGTCGGGAAGTATTCGCACCTCATAGATGTGTACCCCCGCGTCGTTGTAGAGCTTGCGGAAGGCTTTGAATTTATCGATGGACGCCGACAATCGCCACTTTTTCAGCGCGTCGGTCGCAGCCTGCTGCTCAGGAGCCGGACCTCGCCCGCCCGAACCACCCCTGGCCCCGCCGGAGACCGGAACTGGAGCAGTAGGAGCGCCCGCCCACGTCTCGATCGGACCCGGTGAGATTTCAACCGCGCTGAGGCCGTTTTCGACCAGTCGCTTCAGGTTCGCGACCGCGTCGTTGGCATCGGGCAAATCGCGATAACAATACGGCGTGATCGCGCCGATCTGCACTCCGTTGAAGTTGGAGTTCGGCTTAGCCGGCAACTGCGCGGCGGGTAATGCGGCCAGCGCCAACTTGCCCAGGTCGCGTCGTGTGTAGTGCATCGATCTTCTCTCCGGTCTCAGGCAAAGCGCATCGCCGCTTCCCATGTACTTCTATCGAAACGGCGAGGCTGTGTCAAGTCAGACAGCTACCGGCGCTACCGGCTGAAAGCCGTCGCCGATTCCTCCAGCATGCAAAACCTCAAAACGCGAATTCCGTATGCACCTGTCTGTATCTGCGGCCATCGCAATCCCGATCCATCACGCCGCGCCGAAATCGACGCCCGGCACGCGATTCAGGTTGGGCGAGATTTGATCCCGGCTCACCGACGCCTTCGGTACAAACCATGAATAAGCCAGGGCAAATCCCGTTAATCCGCCCCCGGAAATCGTAAATTACGGTAAGGAAATGCCAATAAACGTCATTGACACCGGATAGGTCGTGTGATATCGTATGCGAAGCTGCGGAAAGTGCTCGATGCTTTAACAATAAGGGGACGAACCAAATGAGAGTGACGAAACTCGCAAACGCAATTTGCATACTGACCATGTCGTGCGCATGTCTGATGGGACAGACAATCAGCAGCACGCTGCTCGGCACGGTTGTGGATCCGGCCAGCGCCGTCATTGTGGGGGCGGATGTCCAGATTACGGACCAGGCTAACGCGCAGGTGCGCAACATGAAGACTTCTTCGGAGGGTCTATTCCGCTTCGTGGATATCGAGGCGGGAAGATACACGCTCACGATCAAGGCGCCGGGATTCAAGACCCGTGTCCAAAAAGATATCGAAGTCCAGAGCACCGATACTCGCGATGTGGGACGTGTCGCTATGGAACTGGGAAACATCTCCGACCAGATCACTGTCACCGGCGAGGTCGCCGCCATCGAATTGTCGAGCAGCGCGAAATCCCGCGAAGTGGATGACACCGAAATCGAGAATATGCCGGAAAGGGGCCGCGACATCTTCGGGTACATCGGCACGCTGCCCGGCATCATCGACACTTCGGCAACCAGCCGCAACTACAGTAATTCGTATTCCGCCGGCGGCTTGACGATAAACGGGAACCAATCCATGATGAACGTGACCGTCGACGGGCTCACGGGCATGGACGTGGGTTGCGGCAACTGCCTGGTCGAAGGCAACGCGAATATGGATGCGCTCTCCGAGGTCAAGGTCCTGAGTTCCAACTACGAGGCCGAATACGGCCGGAATTCCGGCGGCACGATCATGCTGATCACCAAGAGCGGAACCCAGCAATTTCACGGGACCGGTTGGTGGACCCACCGGCACGAAGACTTAAACGCCAACACCTATTTCAATAACCTTTCGAGCACGGCCAAGCCGAAGTATCGGTACAACGTCGCCGGCTGGAGCTTTGGCGGCCCGGTTTATATTCCCCACCACTGGAATCAGGATAAGAAGAGGCTGTTCCTGTTCGGATCGGAAGAGTTCACGAATCAATATCCGGGTGCCTCTCTGGAGCAGCAGAACATGCCGACCGCGCTTGAGCGCGCCGGCAATTTCTCGCAAAGCGTTAACACGAACGGCGCGCTGATCGTGGTCAAGAACCCGACGACGGGTACGGCGTATCCGGGCAACATCATTCCCGCCAGCACCCTCGATCCGACTGGCATCGGAGCCACGATCCTGAACTTTTTCCCGCTGCCGAACTATTTCCCGGCGCAAGGCAATCCGAACTTCAATAAATACAACTTCGAAATCCTCAACGGCGGAAAATTCCCGATACGCAACTATGTGGCTCGGGCCGACGTCAACATCACCTCGAAGCTCAACGGTTATTTCCGCATGGTGACGGCTACACAAACGACCTATGACCCGTTTGCCGGTTTCCCCTTCCCCTATTCGGCGCAGCTATTCAGCGAGCCCGCATTTAACTATTCGGGTGCCGTGACCTACACGGTGACGCCGACCCTCGTCAACGAATTCAACTTCGGGAAGGCGGGAAGCGACTGGAACTATGCCTACATCGACCCGACGAACCTGGCCCGGTCGGTTTTCGGCTCGAGCCAGACTCCCGGAGGCCCGCCGCTGCTGTTCTCCAAGACCTTTGGGAATCCGGCGGATGTCCAGAGTCTGGCCGACCCCGCGCACATGTACGACTTCATTCCGAATGTGAGCTTTGGAAGCATTCCGTCGAGCGCGACCAGCATATCGACGCAGCGCGAGGCACCTAATCCAGTCCACGACTATTCGGGTGTGGATAACATTAGCTGGATTAAGGGTAAACACACTCTCAAGGCCGGCATTTACATGGAATACGACTGGAAATACCAGCCGAATGGTCAGGGTTACCTCGGCAGTTATAATTTCGGCAACGACAGCTCCAACACGAGTTTCGGCGCCCAGGACGGGTACGCCAATGCCCTTTTGGGATATTACGCCAGTTATACGGAACAGACCGTGCGAGAGACGAATATCGTTGACTACTGGAACGTCGAATGGTTTCTGCAGGACAACTGGAAAGTCAACAGACGGTTGACGCTCGATCTGGGCGTTCGGTTCTACCACCAGACGCCTCAGGTCGATGAGAACGGCACTTGGGCCGTCTTCAATCCCTCCCAATACAATTCGGCAACCCTGCCCCGGCTCTATGTCCCGTTTCTGACTTCCAGTGGGCAACGTGTAGCGGAAGATCCGGCGACGGGCGGACTCGCTCCGGCCGGGGCCATCGGCGCCTACGTGCCCGGCAGCGGGAACTTTGCCGACGGCATGGTTCCGCTCGCAAAGGGCCAGGACTCGTACACACAGACGCCGCCGGTGGTGGCTGCGCCGAGGATTGGTTTCGCTTACGATCTTTTTGGCGACGGTAAAACCGCGCTGCGTGGCGGATTCGGCATTTTCTACAATCGCGTAAACGGGAATTCCGTCTATGGCATGACCGGAAATCCGCCCAACTCGTATAACGCGACAGTGTATGACGGCACGATTCAGCAGCTGACGCAATTGGGATCCGGCGGCGGCTACATCGCGCCCAGCAGTGTCAGTTGGTACAGCAACGGGCAGTGGGACTCCGAAAGGACTGCCAGCCTCGGAATCCAGCGGAACGTTGGCTGGAATACCGTGCTTGATGCTTCCTATGTAGCCACGTGGGGCGTCAACCAGCCCTGGACATATAACATCAATCCCATCCCGCTCGGGTCCGACTTCCTCGCAAAGAATGCCGATCCCACTAAGCCGGGATCCGTGCTTCCGTCGATATTCGAGCGGACTTTCTATCCTGGATGGGGCAACCTCACGCAACAGGCCTGGGGCGGATCCACCAATTACAACTCGCTGCAAACCAGCCTCAGACATCGGCTGCAGCATGGCGTGGAAGTCAGTGCGAACTTTACATGGTCGAGAGCCATGGGCCTCACAAGCTTCCAGCCCCTCTACACCAACAACGCGGAATGGAATTACGGACCCGCGGGTATCGATCGCCGGCGTGTCCTGAACTTCAACTACACGTACCAGCTGCCGCAACCGGGTAAATTGATGCATAACAGCTTCGTCGGCGCGGTAACTGATCACTGGGTCCTTTCCGGGATCACGGTGATGCAGACGGGATCACCGTTTACGCCCTCGGTCGGTGAGTCGCCGACCGTAGATATAACCGGATCTTCCAGCCTGGGTCCGCGCATTCAGGTGATTGGCGCCGCCCAGCCTAATGGCCCCGGCGCGAACTATCCGGCCAACAACGTGGGTCAGCCCACGTATTTCAACACTGCCGCTTTTGCGGTGCCGGCCGTAGGCACTCTCGGCAATGCCGGCGTCAATGCTCTGTATGGTCCCGGTTTTATGAACTTCGACGCGAGTATCGCCCGGCGGATTCCGGTGGGGAGCGAAAAGCGCGTATTCGTACTGCGCTTCGAGGCGTATAACATCTTCAACCACGCGGAGTTCAGCGGCCTGAATACCGGGGCGACGTTTAACGCTTCCGGTGCGCAGATCACAAACACCTTCGGCACGGCCAGTTCCACCCGACCGGCGCGCATTTGTTCGGGCGTGCTGCGCTTCGAGTTCTGATCTGGCGCACAGTCCTGTGGCGGCGGGGAGGCTTTCCAGTCTGTCCGCCGCCACGTTTCCGTTAAACGCCGTTAAACGCCGTTTAACGCAGAACGATGCGCCCCGACAGTCAGGGTGATACGATTTAGGCGTTTACCCTGCCGTCGAATTAAGAAGGAGAAAAGATTATGCGTCGTAGAGATTTCCTGCCGGCCGTTGCTGCGGCCCCGGTTCTCCTGGCTCAGGCACAGGCGCCCCCCGCCGGGCCTCCTGGCTTCGGTGGTTCCGGTCGAGGCGGCTTCGGTGGTTCAGGACGTGGCAGCGGACGTGGCGGCCCGCCTCAACCGCTCCCGCCATCGTCGGTTCAGCCCGCAGCGCGCAAAGGCCGTATCAAACAGGGCGTTACCGGAGGCGTGTTCGGTCGCCTCGGGACACTCGATGAGCAATGCCGCGAGGCCGCCCGCCTCGGCATCAAAGGCTACGACCTGATCAACACTCCTGAACAGTGGGCCATTCTGAAGAAATACGGACTCACGCCCACGATGTATCAGCCCCAGGCCGGCGCGGGCATCGGCAACGGACTGAACCGTAAGGAGAACCACGACAGGCTTGAGGCCGTGATGCACAGCACTCTGGACGAAGCCGCCGCCAATGGAATTCCCAGTATCATCACCTTTTCGGGCACTCGAAAAGGCATGGCCGACGCGGAGGGCGCGGACAATTGCGTTGCGTTCCTGAATAAGGTTAAGGCTCATGCAGAAGATAAGGGCGTCAACATCTGCATGGAGTACCTCAACAGCAAGGTAAACCATCCGGATTATATGTTCGACCACATCGCGTGGGGTGTCGACGTGATGAAACGCGTGAATTCGCCGAGAGTGAAAATCCTCTACGACATCTACCACGCGCAGATCATGGATGGCGATATCATCCGCAACATCCAGACCAATTTCCAGTGGATCGGCCACTTTCACACCGGCGGCAATCCGGGACGTCACGATATCGACGAGACCCAGGAACTCAACTATTCCGCCATCGCCAAGGCCATCGGCGACCTGAATTTTACGGGCTACATCTCGCATGAATACAGTCCCTGGCCAGGCCACGAACCAATCGCCGTGCTCGAAAAAGCGATTGAGATCTGCGACCAGTAGACAGGAGATCGCCAATGAACGCAAACACGAAGTGGTTGGTAGCGGGTAGCCTGACGATCGCCGCCATGGCGCTGTTCGCCCAGGCTCCCGGAGGTGGCCGTGGAGGTTCGGGCGGATTTGGCGGCGGCTTTGGCGCCTCCGGGGGCCGGGGTCGCGGAGGCGGTGGTGGCGGCGGGGGGTTCGTATCCGCTCCCACGTATGACAAAGACCCGCCGGTTCTGCCCGCCGACCTGAAGCCGGGCGGAGTACTGATTTATTCGAAGACCAACGGATTCCGCGAAGAGGCGGCGCTTCAGGCGTCGGATACGGCCCTTGCGGCCATCGCTCACGAACGCGGATGGCCCTACTTCTGGACTGAAAACGGCGCAGTCATGAACAAGGAACAACTGGCGAAGTTCAAAGTGGTCGTCTGGAATAATAACAGCGGCGATACCCTGACCGCCGATCAGCGGGAAGCCTTCAAGACCTGGGTGGAGAACGGCGGATCCTACGTCGGTACTCACGGCGCGGGCGGCGATCCCAAATACGACCCGCCCAACGGCCGCAGTTCGCTCGCCGACTGGCCATGGTATATCGAGACGCTTCTCGGAGCTCAGTTTACCAGCCATTCACCGCAACAGTTCGGCGACGCTCACGTGGAAGATCCGAAGAGCCCCCTCACGAAGGGTTTACCGGCGGTGTTTAATCGCAAAGATGAGTGGTACTCTTTCGCTTCGAATCCGCGCAGCCTGCCCGGTTTCCATATTCTGATCACGGCGGACGAGAAGAGTTACAACCCCGGCCGCTCCACCATGGGCGCGGATCATCCGCTGGCGTGGTGGCATTGTGTAGGCAAGGGCCACGTCTTTTACAGCGCGCTCGGCCACGGCGGAATGATGTACGCCGAGCCGGTCATCCTTCAGCTTTACGGCAATGCCATGGCGTGGGGCCTCGCGGAGAGCGGGCAGAACTGCGCAGCCGGTAAGTAGCCGGGGCGCGCGTGATCCGCCTCCTCCTGTGCGTAGTGGCGGCATTTGGTGCCTTTGCGGCAGATGCACTTTTCACGGAAGGGCTGGATGCCCTCAAGCGCGGCGACTTCCCTGCCGCCGAACGCAAGCTGAAAGCGGAACTGCAATCTCACCCGAACGAGGTGGAAGCCCTCAGTTTCCTGGGTGTAGCGCTCGATAATCAGCGGAAGTTTGCCGAAGCCGACGGGTTCCACCGCCGTTCGCTGGCGCTCGCACCCCGCTCCAACAGCATCCTCGACAAATACGCGAGCCATCTGCTGCTCATGGGGGATGAATCCGGCGCGCGCAAGACCTTCGTCAAATCCCTTGCGCTGGACCCGGCGGACGGCTACGCCAATCTGCAGCTTGCGCAATTGGCTCTGAAGGCCAGAGCCGGACCCGAGGCGCTGACGTACCTGAACCGGCTCTCGGCCGAACAGGCGGGCAAACCGGAGGTTGCGTCGCGGCGCGTGGTGGCACTCGTGTTGAGCGGCCGTAACTCCGAGGCCAACACGCTCGCCGACGCATTTCGGAATGACGCCGAGTGGAGCGCTTCCACAGGCCGCGCCCTCGCAGACGCAGGCGAGCTGAACGGAGCCGAGACTCTGCTCGAACGCGCTCTGGCTGCAAGCCCGGGCAGCTTTCCGTTGCTGTTCAGCCTGGGAGTGGTTGCGTCTCACACCGGTCACTTCACGCGGTCGCGCGAGGTATTGGAGACGGCGCTGCGGCAGCAGCCGCGCAACGTGGACATCCTCTACAACCTGGCCTACGCTTGTGACGCCGACGGGCAGACCGAGAATGCCTTCCGCCTGCTGGCGCAGGCCGCGCAACTGGCTCCCGGACGCATTGATATACAAAGGTCGCTCGCGATCGCCGCCGGAAACCTCGGCGAATACAAAGCCTCCGCCGATGCCTGGGACGCTTATGTGCAACTCGCTCCGGACGACGATGCCGGCCGACGCGAACGCGGCTTTGCGCACGCTCATATCGCGCAACTCGACGCCGGTCTGGCGGACCTGCGCTGGTATGTTGAACGGCATCCCGACGACGCGGAAGCATGGTATGAATTAGGCATTGCCGAGAGCGCGAAAGACCCGGACACCGGGATGTCAAGCCTGGACAAGGCAATTCAGCTCAAGCCCGACTTCGCGGCAGCACGGTCGGTTCGGGGCGCTCTCAATTACAGGAAGGGCAATCCCGAAGCCGCCTTGCCGGACCTTGAGCTCGCCGCTGCCGGCCAGCCTGGCAGCGCTATGATTCAGTACCGGCTTGGACAGGTTTATCTTGCGCTCGACCGCCTCAGCGATGCCGTGCGCCACTTCCGTCGCGCCGCCGAACTCGCACCCAACGATTACCCGGCGCAGTTTCATCTTGCGAACGCTCTCGCGGAGGCGGGCCAGACCGCCGAATCGGACGCGATCCTGGAAAGAATCCGGAACTGGCCGGTACGGAAAGATGTGTCATTGACCGATCTTCCGGATCGATTGAATCTCAGCGGCGGAGACGCACCTTTCCGGTAACGCGCCGATTATTCCGCGACCCACGCCTGCGCTAACTTCGTCCGGCTCTCCGCCGCCCGCCACGCATCCGCCATGCCGACAGCAGCACTGCGAGTTCCTTTTCAAACAGAATCGTCTTCGGCCGCAGCGGTTTCCGCACTCCACCATGCTGAGCGCAAGTTTCGCCCGCGTTCTCTCCAATTGAGACCAATCGACGGCTGAACGCGGCGGCTCGTCAGCAAGCAACCGACGGATACGGAACGTTGAGCTGCCGGGACATTCCGGAAGGTGAGGCTCACGCAGCCACCACGCGGCCTTCAAAACGAAAATGCCGGAACGCGATTACGCCGACCGTAGCCGAGTCGCTACTTGGCAAGCGTGAACGCGTATAACGTGTCGCCAGCCCCGACCAAAATGTATTGGTTCCCATCCAACTCCCATGTGGACGGCGGGACGCGGACGGCCGACTGTAATTTCGCGTGCCAAAGCGCGTCGCCGGTCGCAGCGTTGAGAGCCTCCAGAAACGAACCAGGTGCGCCGGTGAAGATCAGATTGCCGGCAGTGGAAAGCAGGCCGGAGTTATTTCCACCTTCCCACGGATGGCTCCATTTGATCTTGCCCGTCTGGTAATCGATCGCTTCCAGCATGGATTCCGACCAGCCTCCGCGGTCGTTGCCGCCCCAGCCCTGCGGATTGTCCGAATCGTCATAGAGATAGTAAACGCTGAAAGCATGGTTGGCGCTTACATAGAATAGTCCGGTTTGCGGACTGAACGTCGGCGGATACCAGTTGGTTGCGCCACCTTGATTAGGGCTAACCAAAGCGCCCGCAATCGACGGAAACATGTCGGGATTGGGAATCGGCTGGCCCTTTGCGTCATACCCCAGCGACCAGTTGGTCTTCACGTATTCTGTATGCACATAGGCCTTACCTGTCACCCGGTCGAGCACGAAGAAATGACCGTTACGCGCCGCGATCGCCAGCAGTTTGCGCGGCTGGCCCGCGATTGTGCCGTCAAACAAAACCGGTGCCTGCGTCGCGTCCCAGTCATGAGTATCGTGAGGCGACGTCTGGAACCACCACGCCATTTTTCCGGTATCGGCGTGCACCGCAACCACGGAAGCCGTGAAGAGGTTGTCCCCTTTACGGTTCACGTTGGCGATAACTGGCTGCGGGTTGCCCGTGGTGACATAGATCAGGCTGGTATCGGGATCGTAAGTGATCGGCTGCCACGTCATGCCGCCGCCGTGCGATGCCATATCCACGTTGGGCCACGTGTCCATACCGGGGTCGCCTTTCTTCTGCGGCACGGTATAGAAGCGCCACTGAAGTGCCCCGGTCTCGGGATCGTGCGCTTCAATGTAGCCGGCGATATCGAGATCGTCGCCGCTGACGCCGGAGATCACGTGGTTCCCGACCACAACCGGCGCCACCGAGCAGTAATACATCTGATCGATATCGGCAATGGTTTTAGCCCAGCGGAGCGTCCCGTCCTTCTTATTGAGCGCGACCAGATTGCAGTCGGGAGTCTCGAAGTAGACGAAATTGCCGAATATACCCATGCCGCGGTTGGAGAAGTGGCGCGCGCCTTTGCTTTGCCAGGTGTAGTGCCAGATCTGTTTGCCTGTGTGGGCATCGATGGCGAAAGCATGATCCTGCGTGGAAATATACAGAACGCCGTCCACCATCAGCGGCGTTCCGCTGGGATTGTTGCCGCCCGGATCGCCCGACTCTATCCTGAAGCTCCAGGCCTGAGTCAGCGAACCGACATTCTTGTCGTTGATCTTTGTCAGTGTACTGAAGCGGCGCCCGGAAAGGTCGCCGTTATAAGTCGGCCAGGATTCGGCGAGCGGGCCCTTTTGCGCATAGAGCGCGGCCCCCGCCAGCGAGAGTGCAAGGGCCGTTGTAAGAAGTGCGCTGAGTCTGATCATTTCACGGTCTCCAGATAGACCACCAGGTTGTGAATATCGCTGCTTTTCAGGTGGTCGAGCATTTCATGATGAGCGGCCAGCGGATCGTGCTTAACGATCTTCAGGGCCGGCGTTCGGGTAAAATGGGTCACCTTACCGTCCGCATCGCGCACCTGCACGTCGAAATCGTCGAGCTGAACGATGTCGCCCGTGACGGCCGGACCGTCGGGCGGTGTAATTGTGATGGTGACGGCGTTTGGCGAAGGTGCTCCGCCGGCAGCGCCCCGGCCCCCGCCGCCTCGGCCACCACCGCGTCCGCCCCCTCCCGGGAACAGCAGGGCCTGCTGGAGATTGACGGAGTCGGGATATTTGGCGCTGATCGCGAACAGAGTACGGGGAGTTCCCTCAGTCAGCGCGTGGCACGTTGCGCATTTGCCCTCGCCGTTGAAGTAAGCCTTGCCCGCGGCGGCGTCGCCCGTAACCTTGTTGATGCCCGTTGGCGAGCGCTTGAGCGCGTCATCGACACGCTGTTTGAGGAAGTGCGAGAGGTTGACCACCTGGTCGGAGGTAAGATCGGCGCTGCTTTTCTTACTCTGCAGCGGATGGCCTTTCTTGAGAAACGGACCAAGTTGGGAACCGAAGCGGTCTTTCAGCACTACGTCGGATCGGACCAGGTTTGCGCCCTTATCGCTGCCATGCGCGGTGGGGCCGTGGCAGTCGACGCACTCAGCGGCGTATAAAGTGCGGCCGAGGTCGGCGGCGGCCGCATCCACGACCTGTTTGTCATATGGGCCGACGCCCCCGTTGCCGCCGCGCGCACCGCCACGCGCCGGGCCGGAAGCGCCCTGGGGCCGTTGCGCCAGAAGGGTTACGGCGGCGAGCAGGGCCACCGCGAATAATCGAGTCATGCTGGTTGTTCCTTTCGGTGCATTAATTGTATACCGCACAGGGGCGGATTCCCAACAGGAATCCGTTCGACCGGTCGACGCGCGCGGATGCCGCCTTTCATCCTGCTCCATCGGATGGACCAAACGATCCAGCCATCGTTCCCTCGTCTTCGGGCCGGTCCGGTTTGCCGGCGCATCGAAGGACCGCCTGTGACAAACTTGATATCTGCGGAAACGCGCATGCGGGGACGAATACAACCATGAAGCGAACGGCAAAAGCACCCAGCGCCCTCAAGTGGCCGAACGTGATAGTCGGCTTGTTTTCGTTGGCCGGTCTTGCGGGCAGCGCTCGCGCCGCCGACTACCGGAATCTTCCAGTGGTCAAACCCGTCGTCTCATGCGGCCAGCTTGCCCGAACCGCGCTGGCCCAGGCTGTGGGTGTCGCAGTCACCATCAAATCGGCATTGGAGCGCGACACAGAGAAGGGAAAGTATTGCCAGATAACGGGCATGATCGCGCCCGCAGTCGGCTTTGAAGTCGACCTTCCCATGGAACACTGGACCCAGCGTTACCTCGAGGGCGGTTGCGGGGGAATGTGCGGCACGGTGAGCGCCTCGATATCCAACGCGGGCGGCTGCATGCCGGCGATGAATGGCGAGTTCGCGGTGGCCAGCGACGATATGGGCCACTCGGGTGGCGGTGGCGCGCCGGGTTCTTTCGGGTCCGATCCCGACGCTCGCATCGATTTCGCCTACCGCGCGAATCACGAGACAACGCTGGCGGCCAAGGCGCTGATTCACGTATTCTACGGCCAGCCGCAGAAATACTCGTACTTCGTCGGTTGCTCCGATGGCGGCCGCGAGGCCTTGGCGGAGGCCGAGCGCTATCCGAACGACTTCGACGGCATCGCCGCCGGCGCGCCCGTGCTGGGCATCAGCGTGCACAATTCGTTCTTCCACGGCTGGGAAGGCGTAGTGGACAAGCGTGCCGACGGCAGCCCGATTCTTCTGAAAGGCCGGCTGAGCATCGCGCACGATGCGGTCCTGGCGCACTGCCCGACGCTTTCCGGATTGCAGGACGGCCTGCTCGAAGATCCCTTTGGCTGCAAATTCGATCCCTCCTGGGTGCAGTGTCCGGCGGGCGCCGCCGATACCTCGACGTGCCTGACCGGCGAGGAAACGGCCGTGTTGAAGAAATACTATGAAGGCCCTACCGATGCCCACGGGCACGCTTTTACCTTCAACGGTTATACACTCGGCTCCGAATTGCAGTGGGGACTGCCAGTCAGCGCCGATCCCGCGCAGGGTACAGGACGCGGCGGACCGGGCGGCGGCATGGCGGGCGGAAATATCAAGTACCTTCTGTTGCCGAAAGTGCTCTCCGACGATGAATTTGCCAAATTCGCCTACACCGAGGAGTGGTTCGCTAAGGTCAACGAGGTGGGTGCGCCTCTCTACAACGCCGGAAATACCAATCTGCGCCCGTTTGAAGCGCACGGCGGCAAGCTGATCGTCTGGCACGGCCTGATCGATGAATCGGTGCCGGCGGCCACCACGGTGGCTTTCTACCAGGGTGTACAGAAGCTGCTCGGGGCCAAATTGACCGATTCGTTTATGCGCATGTTCCTGATCCCCGGCGTCGGCCATTGTGGAGGAGGGCCTGGCTTTCCGCAGATTGACGTGCTCAGTCCGCTGATGGCGTGGACCGAGATAAAACAAGCGCCGGAAAAGATTGTTGCCGGCCGAACGGCTGCCGGTGCCGGTCGCGGCGGAGCCGGTGGCCCTGATGGTCGCGGCGTTCCAGGCGGTCCCGGCGGCCGGGCTGCCTCGGGTGGCCGCGGCGGTGGTGGCGGCCGGGGACCCAGCCTGCCGTACGCACAGGCGGCTCAGCTCACCGTTGCCACGCGTCCGGTCTATCCGTATCCCCACGTTGCGAAATACAAGGGCACGGGGGACGTGAATGACGCCGGGAATTTTGAACCCGTGAAATTGCCCGGAAAGCTGCCGCTCGTGTTCAACACCGAAGAGAACAGGCTAGTCGGCCCGGACAATCAGAAGTTTTTCCATGCCGAAAACGGAGCAGTGGTCGCCGGCTCCGGGAAGTGAGCCGCGCAATCCCAGGGAACTTGTCTCAGCCTCGCGACCCGCTATTCTCCCCGAAAACCGCGGCGCGTTCGATTAGATGCATCGTGGCTGACCGGCGTTTTCTGTTCGCCGCCACGGCACTATTCTATGCGGTGTTCTTCGTTTTCATGACGAAGAACGGATTGAAATCTTACTTTAGCCAGGACGACCTGCTGAACATCTACTATTGCTGGTCGCGGTCGCTCAGTCATTTGCTGCTGGGGGGAACGGTGATTGCCGGGAATGCCTACCGGCCGGCAGGCGAGCTTCTGTACGACGCTCTGTTTGCGTTGTTCGGGTTCCACCCCGCGGCTTTCAATGTCGTGCGGCTGATCCTGTGCTGCGTCGATGCCGGCTTGTTGTACCTGTTTGCGAGAAGGATTTCGAACTCGGTCGAAGTGGGGGTTCTGGCCCTTCTGATCGGCGGCTTTCACCCGGGAACCCATCCTCTCTACTTCGACACGGGGATGATCTTCGACGTGCTGGCCTTCCTCTTCTTCTATGCGGCGCTCGCCGTGTACGTTCGGAGCCGCTCGGGCGGAGCCTTCCCGAGTCGCGCGAAGTCTGTGCTCGTGCTGGCGTTATACCTTCTTGCGCTCGATTCGAAGGAGATCGCGGTCACGTTTCCCATCGCTCTCTTCCTTTTCGAGTTGACTCGCGGCGAGGAGGGTGTCGCTGCTTCCTTTCGCAGCGGGCGCGGCTTTTTGCGCAAATTCCGGATTACGGCAATTGCCACGCTTATGACGGCGGTCTTCATCGTTGCCCGGAGTTCCGGTCCCGAGGCTCTTGTCAAAATCGGCGCTTACCATCCGAAGATCTCCGCGGCGGCGTACGTCGGGTCGTATGCGCGCTACATGGCGGAACTGACGTTCCTCGATGAACGGGCCATACAGCCGTTGGTCCCGTGGATACTGGGCGGTTGTATCGCGCTGTCCGTTCCGTTGCGGAATCGCACGATGCTCTGGGCGTCGCTGTTCAATGTGTTTTCGATTCTGCCGCTCGCGTTCATCCCGCCGCGCGCCGGATTCGCGTTCGCCGTTCCGCTGGCGGGTTGGACGGTGTATTGCGCGGCTTTAGTCGCATGGCTGCGGGCGCGCATTGTGTCGCGCAAACCCCGGCTCGAATGGCTATCGCAAGCGGTGGTGTTCTGCCTAATCGCGTTCTTCCTGCTGAGGCCTGAAGCGGCGTACATGCGGGACAACGTGCGGCCGTTCGTTCACGACGATCAGAACTTTGTGCGGCGAACGATAGAAAGTCTTCACACGGTGCTACCGGCGAAGCTTGTGAACAAACGGGTGCTCGCGCTGCGCGACCCGTTTCGCAACGGGTATGGACTCATTTTTGCCATTCAGCTCAGCTACAACGATCCGAGCGTGACGGTGGATACGTTCAAGTTGCTTGAGTTGCGGCGCGAGCCGATTTCGCGGGTCGGCTACGACTACGTAATCGACTGGACGGGCGAGAGGTTTGTCGGGGTTCAGAATCCGGGCCCGTAGTCTCGGAATTGGTTGATGCCAATCGGACCGGCAGATCATAGAGGAGCGCCTGGAGGATGCCCGGCGATTGGCTAAGCGGCGCAGGTACGACGATGCTCTCTTGCCCGTTGGAAACATTCCGGGCGCAAGAACGCGCCGCCTCCCCACGAAAAAGCACCGACACCCTGAAGGTCGCTCGAGGTGCTGAACAGGGACCCGGTATCGAGGAAATGGGGCCGAAGTGGAATGACGGCCCTTCAAGGTTGCACTATATAGCCGATTACTACGATCGCCGGGCCGTGAATGAGTGTGTCAGAGCGAAACTGGGGATCACCGAGGGCAGGGGCGGGTTCGGCGACAATTACTACAACACCTCGATTCTGATGGCTGTAAACCCCGAAGGTGCAAGACTCCATGAGCGGACCGGGGCCGATCAGCTTACGGTTAACGGGGTTAACCTCAAGCCCATTGAGAAGGCGATCGCCAACGGCGAGACGATCCTGCAAATGCAGACGGATCAGACCGTCAGGGCGATTCCGAAAGCAATCTCCGAGGACAAGTAGCAGCATCCCCTGCCCTGTCTGCCGGCATTCACGTGACATCTAACCTGTCGGGGTTCGCGGCGGAATCCGAAGCGCCCCTCCCGGAAACGCGCGGGCGATAATCTGAATTGACGCATCATCCCCTCCGCCCATCGTCTATGAACGCATTCCCTGGCAAGACAACCGATCCTCCCGGCGTTTCTTCCCCGGACAAGGACCTCACCGGGCGGGCGTTTTGGTTCGCCGTCGCCGTAACGGTCCTCGTATTCGCTGCGGGAGTTTATGCGCCCAATTTTATCGTCGATTCGTGGTCTTACGTTGAATTATCGAAGACCGTTTTCCACGATTTCTTCCGTTTCAGCACGCTTCGGCAGTTCGAAAGCACTTCGCCATACAGCAATTCCTTCCCGCCACTCTGGCCGGTGCTGCTCGCACTGGCCGGGAAGGTGCTGAATCTCGGGATCTTTAACGGTTATCTGCTGAATCTGCTCATTTGCATCGCCCTGCTGGCGGTGTTGATGCGCCTGTTCCGAAACATCGGTTTTCCCGGCTGGCTCGGTGCGGTCTGCTATCTGGCGATTCTCGGCTTCACTCCTTTCCTTGGCGATGCGTTGGCGGCAAAAACACATGCGCTGTCGCTCGCGCTTCTGACCGGTACCCTGGCCATTCTGTTCGGCGCGCGGCTAACCCATGCCCGCGTTGCGCTGGCCGGGATGCTCATGGGCCTCGGCTGCCTGACCCGGTTCGATGCGATGCCTACCGCATGTTTCCTCGGTCTCCTCTTCGCGGCGCGAACCGCCACACCGGATGAGCCATGGCGCAGGCGGGCGATAACAGCTGCGGTGTATTTCGCAGCGTTTGCGGTCGTGCTGTCTCCGTGGGTCGCATACGGAATGAAGCATTTCGGCAAGCCATTTCCCAGCGACAACGTGCGACAGGCGACGCGAGCCGTGGGAGGCAACGTCCTCGATTACTTCGAGAAGCCACCGCCTTCGGACCTTGCGCGGAATCCGCGGAAATGGATTGCCGGTCTGATCTCCGTCAAGGCAAGAAAAGTCGCGTCCAGCTTCGTGAGAACGTCAGCCGCCTCGGCTCTGCCGGTGCTGCTGGTGTTCGTGCTTGCGGTGTGGGGCGCGGTTCGCCGACGGCCGCGGTTGCCCGTCCCCGCAGCCTGGTTCGACGTTCTCGCATTGATCCTGATTCCGATCGTTCTCCTGCCGACGATTCTTGCCGGTTATGAGGATAGCCGGTATTTTGCGACGCCCGCTCTCTTCCTGTTTGCGATCCTGCTCGGCGCTCTGTTTGCGTTTGATCCGGGAGGATGGAAAACCCGGCGCGCGGCGATGCTGCTTGCGGCGTTTACTCTGCCGCTGGTTCCGGCGGTTGTGAACCCGCTGCGATCACACCGGGGCGGTTTGTTTTCGCCGGCCGAAGCAAAAGATCTGATATCTGCGACGCCGGAAATGCTACGCGTCGCCGCCGCAGTTCAGAGTGACGCAGGCGGCCAGCCGCATCGGCTGATTCTCTCGCTCGACGAACTGGCTACTGCCAGATATGGCGCACTGACAGGCGATTCCGTGACCGTAATGCCGCGATTGAGCGGACACAGTTTTACATCCTTCGCCCGCGACTGGCACGTAACCCACGTCTACGACCCGCCGACGAAAGCCACGCCGTGGGCTTCGCGGCTGATCGTGGACCCCGTCGAAATCATGCAAGTGATCGAAGCACCCGGCGTCCGGCTGATTCCGCTGGAACTGCCTGGCTTGTACAGGATCCAGTTCGTGCCGGTAGGGCAGTTGCCTGCCGCAAGTCCATCGGGCGCGGCGCAAATTGGCAAAGACTACTGGCTGTACGCGGGCACTGTCACTTCGCACGGCGGCAAGGGGATTTACCTTTTCAAGTTTCATTCGGGCAGCGGTAAAACGGAGGCCGCGGGCCTGGCGGCGGGGCGTATCTGGCAGGCGAACAGCGACGCCACTGCCAGCAGCGCACCGCGGATTTTCGCGCAGATCCGGACAGGATGGCCGAGCCTGAAAACGATGATTAAAGGCGTGTTCGACACGTCTTTGATCGCGCCACATCCCAACGGCCGTTTTCTTTATTCCGCCAACAGCGACGTAAACACTGTCGACGCGTTTCGTTACAACGCGGCGAACGGAAAGCTGACAATAATGGGCGCGGAACCCTCGGGCGGTGAAGACCCGGTTTTCGTCACCGTCGATCATTCCGGCGGGAATCTGCTCGTCGCCAACTACAGCGGCGTCATTTCAGTTTTGCCGATCGACGGCTCGGGGAAGTTGGGCCGTGCCACGAGCGTGATACGGCCGGGAGCCGGCGAGCGCCAGCGGGCGCGCCCGCATTCGATTACCATGTCCCCCGATAATCGGTTCGCGCTTTCCGCGGATACCGGACTCGATGAAGTTGCCGTCTACAGATTCGATGCCGCCACCGGACGGCTCGCGGCCAACGATCCGCCGTACGGGAAGGTCGGGCCGGGCACGGGACCGCGGCATTTTGTTTTTCATCCGAACGGCGTCTTCGGCTATGCGGTGGGCGAGAGCGGATCGTGCGTGGTGGCGATGCGGTGGGATGCACAATCCGGCGCGCTGACTGCCATTCAGACTGTGAGCACGCTTCCCGCGGATTTTTACGGGCAAAGCGGAGGTGGCGACGTGATCGTGCATCCGAGCGGGCGGTTCCTCTATGCTTCCAACCGGGGACACGACAGCATCGCGGTTTTTGCGATCGATCCGGCAAATGGAACGTTGACGCCCGTCCGGATCGAATCGAGCGGCGGGAAGCGGCCGATCAATCTGCTGATCGATCCGACGGGAAGTTTCCTGTTTGCTGCAAACGTTTATCTCGGGTCAAGCGCGACCGGCGGCGGCGATGCGGCCGGAAGCAATTTAGCGGAGTTTCGCATCGACCGGGAGACCGGGCGACTTACGCCGGTGGGGACGTTGAGCGTGCCGTTTCCCATTGCGTTGGCGATCATGCCTATCCCGACGGAGTAAGGGGCTTCCGGCACCCGGCGGCAGCGAAGAGCGCCCGGGGGGGCCCACCTTCCCTTGCGGTGTTGTAACGGGGTTGGAAGCTCCTGCGATATGGAAAGACGCGCATCGCGAAGTCGGTCTGCCAACTGTTGCTAGTCCCGAGTGGGATCGCGACCGAGCCGACCCGGTGCGTGCCCTGATCGCGAATGGTGACACGAAGCAGCGCGGCTCCCTTGGCCAAAGTGCCGGATCATGTCGGGCCCGGTTGTCATCGAAGGAACGGGGATCGTTTCCTGAACCTTCGCCAACCGCTTTCCGGAATCGTCGGTTCGATGAAGGCTTCGTCGAGCGGGACCGGGTGATCCCTGTTGTGCCGACTGTAGCGGGATCGAGGGCGAGAGACATGCGTAACTGAGCACCGGCCTTCGCGATTGGTGCGTCAATGCCCTGCCTGATTCTCCGATGCACTGTAGAGGAACTGCTGTAGCGCAGACCCAGCTTCGGTTTCGCAGACACCCTTCACGCTGAGCATGTCCACCTTACTGTCCAGCTCGGAATCCTGAACGTAAGAAACCCTTCTCATGGGCATGGCGTGACTCGTCGACAGCGCGCAGGAGAGCGTCGCTGAGAACATGGCTGAGGTCCGTTCGACAGAAGCCATAGGTTTGTCCCGCCTGCGGGCCATACTCTTCTGGTAGGCGTCGGCCTTGCCACCGCTGAATGCCTGGCCGCCCGTGGTAGCCGGGGGAGACTGTCACGGCGCAGCGTATATCGACGCATGGGGTCGCGGTGGTATACGCCCCGGTGAGCATTACAGATGAGAGCGTGAGGCCTGTGGGTTTCGGAGTCGCGCCTCTTTATGTCGCGCCAGCTGCGGAAGGAAAAGCTAAACTCGCAAACGCCGTCGCCGGGCAGAACGTCTTGATAGAGATCGGATTTGCGCTGGCCTGAACCCCAGCCGAACCGTTTTTGATTCAGATGGGCGACGTGCGCCCCGCTTCCGAACTCTCGGGCCTGAATTACCTCACATTCGACGGTTCGCCAAAGGCAAGACACAAGTTGGTGGAGCTATTGAGGAACGCTGAGCGTGTAGACCTGCGGCATGCATGCGTGTAGTATCGCGCGCGATTTCACCATGACGGGCCTCTTTCTCCCGGTGGCGCAGCCGCAGTCAGTTCCGGGCTTGTTTTAACCGGGTCCCATGCTACGCCGCTCCCCGATCCTCCGTCCAATCGACATTCTGAAGCTCGTGTAGTCGGTGGTAAATGCCACCCTGCTCCATCAATTCCTCGTGCGCGCCAATCTCCGCGATGCAGCCCTGATCCATCACCACGATCTTGTCCGCGCGGCGGATGGTCGAAATACGGTGTGCGATCACGATGACCGTGCGGCCGGTCATCAGGTTCCCCAACGCCTTCTGCACCAGCATCTCGGATTCCGTATCCAGGTGCGATGTCGCCTCGTCCAGAATCAGGATCGGCGTGTTGCGGTAGAGCGCGCGGGCAATGGCCAGCCGCTGCCTCTGGCCACCGGAAAGCTTCACGCCGCGATCGCCGATGACCGTTGCGTAGCCTCGCTGCATCTCTTCGATGAACTCGTGCGCATGAGCCGCCCGCGCCGCCGCAATCACGCGCGTCTGGTCGATTCTCTCGTATCCGTAGGCGATGTTCTTCGCCACCGTATCGTTAAATAAAAAAGTCTCCTGCGCAACCAAACTGATCTGGCTCCGCAGCGATTCGAGCGTCAGGTCGCGAACGTCCATGCCATCGATCTTCACCGCGCCGCCCGACACATCCAGAAAACGCGGCAACAGGCCGACCAGAGTTGTCTTTCCGGCGCCGCTCGACCCGACCAGCGCTACGATTTCTCCCGCGCGGATCTCGAGAGAAACGTCGTCGATCTGCAACCCTGCGGCGGTCGGATAACGGAACGAAACATGGTCGAAAACCACGCTTTCCCGAAACCTTTCCAGCTTGCGCGCGCCCTTACGCCGGACGATTTCTTCGGGCTGATCGAGATACGCGAAGACCTTTTCCGATGCGCCCATGGCCTGCTGGAAAATGCTGTAGAGATTCGTGAGGCGCTTGACCGGCTCGTACAGAAAAAGCAGCGCCGCGAGAAAACTCATGAAGTCTTCCGCCGTCAGCGCATGGTTCTTGATTTCCTGGCGCGCGAACCAGAGAAGGCCGACCACTGTAACCGCGCCCATCAATTCGATAAACGGCGAAGGAATGCCCTGCAGCAGAACTTTGCGGATGTTCGCCTTCATCAGCCTGGAGGCGGCGGCGCGGAATCGCTTGCTTTCATAACGCTCGGCGCCGAACGCTTTCACCACCTGCTGGCCGGAGATGGCCTCCTGCAATACGTGATTCAGATCTCCCACCGCGTCCTGCGTGCTGCGGCTGGAGCGGCGAATCTTTCGCCCCAGTTTCGCGGTTGGCAGCAGAACGAACGGAAACAGAGTCACGCTGAACAGAGACAGACGCCAGTCGGTGCCGACCATGACGATCAGCAGCCCCATCGCGGAAAAGCTCTGCCGCAGGATATCGGCAAACATGTCGGAGCAGGCCGTCTGGACGCGCTCGATATCGTTCATTACCGACGACATCAGTTGGCCGGTCGACGTGGCCGCGAAGAACCCGGCACCGTGCCGCAGCAGCTTGTCGAAAACCTGATTCCGCAGATCGGTGATGGCGGAAAGGCCGACAAAGTTCGTGACGTAATCGCCAAGATAGTCGCAGATGCCGCGAATCAGAAACACGGCAAGCATGGAGATGGCGAAGATGGTGAAGATGTTGTGAATCGCGGGCGGGAAGAACTGCTCCAGATAAATGTCGCGGTGGATCAGCGGAATCGTGAAGATCTTCTCCGGCGTGACGTTTTCCGGGCGGAGTACGCGATTCAGCACGGGCTTGATGAGCAGCGTGCGCGCGGCCGTCATCAGCCCCATGATCGCCATGAGGATCACGGACAGCGCCATCAGGTACCAGTAGCGGCGGGAGTAACTGGCGAGGCGAAGTACGTCCTTCATCGGTGCGCCTCATGCACGGAATGGACGCGCTCGATGGCGCGAAGCACGTCGGCTACCGCGATATCCTCTATCGCACCCGTGGATTTCAGCACCTTTCCGACGGTGCGCCAGGGCGACCATATCTCGGCGTCCGACGGGCCGAAGAGCACGACCATGGGCAAGCCGAACGCCGCAGCCACATGGGCCGGGCCGGAATCGTTGCCGACGAACAGCGAGGCGTCGCGCATCAGCTGTGCAACCTCGGCGAGCGGCGCGCCAACGACAGTGCGCCAGTCAGGAAACGGAGTAAGGTCGTCGTCTGGGCCGCCGACGAAAACCGGTTCCAGATGTATCGAGTCCCTTATAAACTTCGCAGCCTCAATGAACGATGCCGCAGGCCAGGTTTTCTCCGCAGTGGCGGCCATTGGATGGATCACCGCGTACGGACCCTCGGGTGCACGAGGCGAACGTCCCGGGGGGGCCGGCACGAAGGCGCGCGGAATCCACGTCCTCTCGACGCCAAGGTAGAACATCGCCGACGCCATGTGCTCGGCCGTGTGAACGCGCCTTGTGATATCCAGAGTCTCCTGCGCGGTCGGGATCGGCGTGTTGTACGCGAAAGCCGGCCGAAAGATATCGAAGCCCGCGCGATATTTCGCGCCCGAGAGCAATGTGAGGCGGGCGCTGCGGGTTCCGCCGTGCAGATTGACGCAAAGGTCCGGCGCGAAGGCGCGCACGGCGCGTACTGTGGGCGGAAGAACCTCAGCAATCGCCGGATTTCCCCGGAATACGTCGGCAAACCGGTCTTCCACAACGACGCCGATCCGAAGATCCGGGCGGGCATGGTTCAGAATGCCGATGGCCGGCGTGGAGAGAACGCAATCTCCCAGCGAGCGCAGCCGAACGATCGCCACGCGGCCATTCACCGGAAGTTGTTCGAGGATATTGGTCTGAGCCGGCACGCGCAACCGTGATTCGGCCGGTCTCAATTCTCAACGACGGCTTCGTCGATGAGCATGACCGGAATATCGTCCCGCACCGGGTAGACGCGATGGCAGGAAACGCAGCGAAGGCCGCTTCCATCGGGCTTCAGTTCAACTTTAGCCCGGCAGGCCGGGCAAATCAGAATCTCGAGCAGATCGGCGCTGATAGCCATGTTGAAACCAGTCTAGCAGCGTGAGTCGCGGTGCGAAATGCTGCGTTGACACGCGGAATAGCGACGCGCGGGCCGTGGTCGGAAGCCAGCCCTCGGCGGTACGCAGATCGACCTTGCTATCGTCTGCAGAACGTGCGAAATTGATCCTCATGACGCAAACAATCTACGAAGCGGCGGGCGGACGCGAGGCGTTCCTGGGTCTTGCACGGGCGTGGCACGAACGATGCCTTGCCGATCCGATTGTGAGCCATGCGTTCTCGCATGGATTTCACCCCCGGCATTCCGAGCGCCTGGCTGCGTACTGGGCCGAGGCGTTGGGCGGACCATCGGACTACACGGAATCCATGGGCGATCAATCCACAGTGCTTCGAATGCACTCGGGAAACGGTGAACACCTGGAAATGGACGAGCGCGCAGAGAGCTGTTTCGCGCTTGCCCTCAACGATGCCCGTCTCCCGGACGATCCGAAGCTGCGAACCGCGCTCAAGGACTACTTTCACTGGGCGAACACGACAATGTCCGCCTACCCGAAATCGAAAGGCGACGTGCCGGCCGGACTACCGTTGGCGCGATGGTCCTGGGATGGGCCGGCGTGAACGGTCAGTTCGGCTTAATCCGCCGCCGCTGCTACCAAACGCGGCAGGCTTTTGCCGATACCATCGGCTTACCAGCCGGGCAGCCGAAAGCTTTCTGAAATTCCGGGAGATTAGAGACCACGCCGTTCACCCGATAGCGATCCATCGAGTGTCCGTCGGTCTGTGCGCGCAGTTGTTCGATCTCCGGCGTCGTATTGCTGCACCACTCCTGTCCGAAGGAAAGGAAGAAGCGCTGCTCCGCCGTAAAGCCGTCCTGCGGAGGCAGGGTCTTCGCCGCCAGTACGTTCATCAGGGCCATATAAGCCAGACGGATGCCACCGTTGTCGGCCGTATTTTCGCCCAGGGTCAGTTTGCCGTTCAGGTGCACACCCTTACCAACCACAAACCCCGAATATTCGTCGACCAGGCAGTTGGCCTTGGCTTCAAACGCCTTCGCATCCGCTTCCGTCCACCAGTCTTCGAGATTGCCTTTTGCATCGAACTGGCGGCCTTCGTCGTCGAATCCGTGCGTCAGTTCGTGTCCGATAACCATGCCGATCGCACCCAGGTTTTCGGCATCGTCGGCCTTCTTATCGAAGAAGGGCGGCTGCAGGATGCCGGCCGGAAAATTGATATTGTTCATCTGCGGATCGTAGTAGGCGTTTATGGTCGGCGGCGTCATTTGCCATTCGAGACGGTCGACCGGTTTGCCGATCTTCTGCAATTGCCGGTTGAATTCGAATTCGTTGGCCCGCAGCGAATTCCCCATCGCGTCGCCTTTCACGATCGTGAGCGCGGAATAGTCGCGCCAACTGTCCGGATAGCCGATTTTGTTGGTGACGGCAGCCAGTTTCTCCTCAGCCTTCTTTTTCGTCTCAGGCGTCATCCACGTGAGTTGCTCCAGATCTTTCGCCATGGACGCTTCGATTTTCTTCACCATTTCCAGCGTGCGCGCTTTGCCGTCGGCACCGAAGGTTTTTTCGACGTAGGCCTTGCCCAGGGCCTCGCCCAGATCCCCGTCCACCGCGGCGACGCACCGTTTCCAGCGCGCCTTCTGTTCCTTTTGGCCGGCGAGAAACGTTCCGTTGAAAGCGAACACTTCGTCGTCAAACGCCTTCGGCAGCATTTCCGATTGCCCGACGACCAAATGCAATTTAAGATACGTCTTCCAGACCGCCAGAGATTCGCTCCTCAGCAGTGTTTGCTGCGCCGTGAAGAAATCGGGCACAACCACGTTGATGTTGTCCATCTTCGGCGCTTTGAGCGCTGCGAAATACTTGCTCCAGGCGAACGAATCCGAGAGTCCCTCGAACTTCGCCAGCGTCATCATGTGATAGACGGCCGTAGGATCGCGCCGTGAAGTCACGTCCATCGAGGCTTTCGCCATCGCGGTCTCGAGCTTCATCACGTCGTCCGCCTGCTGTGCGGCCTGGGCATCCGGTACTCCCATCAGTTTCAGAAGACGGGTCAGATGCGCCACGTATTCCTTGCGGGTGGCGACCGTTCGCTCGTCGTCGCGGAAATAGAAATCGCGTTCCGGCAGCCCGAGGCCACCCTGATCCGCGTTGCCGATAACCGCGTTTGAATCCTTGAAGTCCTGCCCCGAGGAAAAATTGAACAGGACGTTAACGCCCAGCCGGTGCAGATGCGCCAGCACTTCGGCGAGATCCTGCGTGGACTTCATGGCGTCTATACGGGCGAATTCCGTCTTGAGTACCGCGATTCCTTTGGCCTCGATCGCCTTTTCGTCCAGACATGCCGCATAGTAATCGCCGATTTTCTGCGTGTCGGCATCGCGTGTTTTGGCGGCTGCCGCGGCTTCCAGAATTTCGCGCAGGATGAGCCGGTTACGCTCGTTCAGTTCGCTGAAGCGGCCCCAGCTGGCCTGATCGGACGGGATCGGATTGCTCTTGATCCACGTGCCGCAGGCGTATTGGTAAAAGTCGGTGCAGGGATCGATGGCACGGTCGATGGACGCGGGATCGAAAACCCGGGCGTCTTTCAAACCGTCGTTCGTCTGCGGGGAAACCTGTGCGAAAAGGACAGCGTTAAACAAAGCGCTGATGAGCGCCGCGCGGAAGGTCTTCATATCGCCTATTCTGCCATGGAACGCCGCCCGGAAGTGCGCCGGCTCATGGCCGCTGGTGTATTGACCAACGAATCGCTATACAGCAAGCCGAGCCGTGGTTTATCCTGGCGTATAGGCAAGCCACAGTCGGGAACCGGCCATTCACTACGTCCCCGGATCGCGACCTTGTCTCCGGAGAAACAGGCTTCAGCTTCTCAGTGGGTCATCGAATACGTGATGTAATTGAGGACGATGCGAAACGCGAGGCCCGAGAATTTTTCCGGATATTCCGGCGTATTCGCCCACTCCCAGGCGTCGCCCAGATGCATGTTGGCGCAAATCGCGACCACAATGCGTCCGTGGCTGTCGCGGATGGCCCGCCATCTGGGAACGTAACCGTCCTGCTCATAGGTTCGCCCGGTGGAGACGTATTGTTCGCCCGGTATCTGGAACTTCTCGTCAATCGTGTACAGCACGCGGTAGATCTCGTCGTTGTCCTTCAGATCTTCGACCGTGGCATCGGGAAGCACCTGAAGCATGCCCGACATAAAACGCTCCCACTGGACTTCGCCGTGGAAATGGTCAACCATGAGGAAACCGCCCTTCAGCAGGTAGTCTCGCAGGCGTTTGGCTTCTTCGTCGGTAAAAGCCCAGTTGCTGACGCCTACCGCGTAAACCCACGGATAGTTGAACATCGAATCGTTGTCGATATCCACCACGTTCAGTGGCGATGGAGCGTCGATTCTGGTCAAACGCCGAAGCACGATCAGGCAATCGTTATCGGCGCGGGGAAAATCCTGCGACCAGCCGCCGCGCATGCCGCCATAGCCGAAGCTGTTGCCGTTGGCGTAGCCCGAGTTGTAGCGCAACCGGCTGAAAAAGAACTCCGAAGGCACGTTCGACTCGCCGCCGAAAGACAATTGCCCCCGCCCGAAACCTCGTTGCCACGCAAACAGGCAAACGCTCAGCGACAACAGAAGGGCAATCGCGATAAAGAGCCGCGCCAGCTTCATAAAATACCTCGGATGTCTTGAAGCGTAGCATAGGGGAAACGAGCGGCTCCACCGCGTGCGTTATCCTGAGATGTTTGTAAACATTCGCCGTCGATCGCCGCATCGGCGATAATGTTGTGCATGGCCAGTCTGCCCACGCCACACCTGACGGAAGACGATTCCCCTGCAAATCGAGCGTCTGGCGGAAACGAAGAGCGAGTTCCACGATGGTCAGACGTTCGCCACGTCGGGTTGGATCTCCGAATCATTCGTTGATCGCGGAAGACATGGTCGCCCTCCTCCTGGGCGAGAGACCGAACAACCGCGCGCCACAGGCACCGATGGACGTCGGCGCAGAACCTGGCCGAACTACAGCAACGCCCGACACCAAGCTGGTCGCGGGGGTTCGTTGATCGTACTTTGGTGCTGGAGGAGGGGGGTCGTTCCAGCAAGGCCAAAATCATATCAGTAACTTCCAGATTTCAGGTTGCCGGTGCTGCCGTAAGTGCCATGCCTGCCGTAGCACGTGACCCGATATGGCCCGACGGGATCCCGGAGTGGTCCGACGGTACAACGATTTTGGCCGTAGCATTCATCGGCGCATCGACTATCTTCGGGGGGCTAACGAAGGCGGGCCAAGGTGGAAACCAGCGGCCAGGGGATTAACCAGCAGTCGAATCGGTCATAATGTAGTTTAAGGACCTACCATGATCTGCAATGCCGAGGATCTCTCTCCCGACCAGATGGCCGCTGTCGAAACCCTCTTGGGACGCCGCGTGCAGGCGGGAGAAGCGGTCAGCGTCCGTACTTTCGAGCCGGTCAGGATTTCCCATCAGCGGAGACTGGAAATCGCAGACGAGTTGAGGAAGTATTTTGCCGAGGTAGACGCCAACCGCAAGCCAGTCTCGGAGGAAGAAGCCGAAGAGATTATCACTGAGGCGATGCGAAGCGTTAGGTCCGGCTATCGCCCCCATTGGTGAGAATTCTCCTCGACACCGCCATTCTCGTTCGAGGACATGGCAGTTCCAAAGGTCTGGCCCGCGATCTCCTGATTGGCATCGTCGAGTCAGACCATATTCTGTTTCTGTCAAACGAGATGCTTTTCGAGTTGGCGATGTTGAGGGTCGCCTAACGCGACGAGTCGGCGATCAGGATGATAAACGGGTACTTTTCGGGATGCTCCAACGCCGCCCACAGCGGCAACGCCAATGAGCCGAACGTGCTCTTGCCGGAGCCGCGGAAGCCGATGATGAGGAGCCGCTTCAGATCGTCGCTTTCGAGCGCGTGGATCAGTTCGGGGTGGAAGATCGCCGGCGGGTCGGTGAGGTAGCCGGTGAGGTAGATCGCCGAAAAGCCGAGGAGCGTCTTCGCGCTCTCCCGGCGGCCTTCGTAGGTTGCGAAGGGGTCGTCAAGAACCTGAAGCTGGTTGGTCTGGCTTGGCATCCTCCTTCGGTGTCTGAAGTGAATCTGAAGCGATCTGAAGTCGCTCCTGCGGTATCAAACCCCAGTTCTGGAACACGGCGCGGATCGCCTGCTTCCTGTCCTCCGGCAGGGGCGTGTTGCGGATCGTCGCTTCCATCGTGCCGAGCTTGCGCTCGAACACTCCGGCGTCAAAGAGCTTGTCAAAGATGGCGTTATTGGCCTCGCGGATCTCTTTGAGCGCGGCGACGCGGTCCTGCTTGCGGGCGAATTCGTCGTTTGCGATTGACCATGCGACCCGGACGACCTGCGTCATGGTGTCCTCAAAGGCGGCGAGGGCGGCGTTCAGCGTGTACCGGTCCGCACGCGCCGCACGCTCACGGTAGATGTTCTTGACGAGGGACGAAAGGTAATGCCGCTCGAATTTCAAGTTGTACTCGCGCTCCAGACGGAGCTGAAGCTCCTCAAGCGACATCTGATGGTCCTGCGCGACGATCGAGCGCACCTTCGAAATGAGGTATTGCTTCTTGTCCTTGATGATGAGCGGCATGGAAGGATTGGGCGGTTTCCATAACCTTACCAATTCGCTGTTATTATGCAAGGAGACCAGACGCTCATTACTCAGATGAATAAAATTTTCGATGAAGTTCAGGAACAGATTATGGCGCCCAGAGATTTGACACCAAAAAAAGGCAGGTTCGAGTCAGCACTTAAGATCATTACATCCGTAACGTGCGTCATCGAGTTTATAAAGGCGCTCATGATCGATCTTCCTGATATTCTGAAGGGGTTCCATGGAGGCGCACCGCCCACGATCACCGTGATCGGAATCTTGCTGTGGCACCTCTTCGGCCACATCCTTGGCGCACTGGGTTGCTTCGTGCTGGTGTTGATCGCGCTCTGCATTCCCTTTAGTCTCCTTATTCTTGTCGCAAAAGACAACGACGCAGTGATGTACGTGGCTGAACTGATAATGCTGGGACTAGCAATCTATTTGGAAATACGTTACGGGTTCTTTGGCATCGTCGGGAACGTCTGGAAATTCGTGAGCAGTAATTTCGTATAGCTACTGATGTTTTTGCAATTGCTTTATAAAAGTTACCACCTTCTTCAAATCCTCGAAATCGCCCACAATCTCGATCCGCGCCTTCATCTGGTTAAGCTTCGGAATGACGGAGATGTCGCCAGACTCGTTTAGTTCCTTCTCCAGCTCCTTCTGGCTGACCGCCGGGCCGAATTTTATCGTGTAGCGTTCGATCATGGTTTTGGTTGGACGACGTTTATGATGCTTCCGCTTTTGAGGAGTACGACGCTTCCCGTCTCCATATCCACGAGCGTTACTTGGTAGAATGCCTTGATAGTATGCTCACATTCAATATTAAGACCGCTCGTCCACCAATCCTGTACAAATACTATTCGCCGAAACGTGTCGATTTCTTTGAAGATTTATCGGTTCGATTCTCGCGACCGGATACCTTCAACGACGTATTCGATATTAACTGGAGTATTCCAGACAAAACAGGACGCAGGGACCTTTTTGCTCTGCGCAACACGTTGGGTGTCTTTTGTACGACAAGCGATCCGACCAATCATCTCATGTGGGTCCACTATGCCGAGGAGCATAAGGGTTTCGCAATTGGCTTTAACTCGAACGCTGCCCTGTTTTCGGACGGCGGCGCCGAACTCAGAAAGGTGCAGTACGACCCTCCCCCGACGACTTTGGTGCCGCCCGCACGGGAACTGTGTTGGTTCAAAGACCCACATTGGAACTACGAGAAGGAATGGCGCTGCATACGGAACTTCACACTGAAGGATTCCCGTGATATCGGCCTTGAGCCGGAGGCGATCCATGAGATCGTCTTGGGTGCAAAAATGAGCAACGGGGACATCACCACGATACTCGAAATGGTTCACCTGCTGAAGCCGGAGTACGACATACCCGTCATGGTATCGAAGTTTGACAAAGCGGCGCACGACATCACAAACGTGCCGTCCACACTGTCATACTGCACGAGGTGTAATGGTAAGGGACACTTTCGTTCATAGAACTTCGTCGTCCATGTCTGCTGGACGGCGTTTTCAAGATTTGCCTGAAGGCTCGCAACCCATGGCGAGTACGATTTCTGCGTCGTTTTCAGGTAGGTGTGACCCAATAAAATCGACACTGTCTCCAGCGCAACGCCCCTTTTCGAGAAGCCGAACCGCGAACGTGTCCCGGAAGCGGTGCGGATGCGCCCCTTTGACCTTCGCTTTCGTCGCGGCCTTCCCAAGCTTCACCCGGTAGTATTCCGCGACAGACGACGGAAGTTCCGATTCGACGACAAAATCGAAGCCGCCGACGAGCGTGAGCTTTGTGAGGTCGGCGATCAGATCAGTTGGCAACGGTACCCTGACCGGCACGCCAGTCTTCTGCGTATAAAGGAACAGCCTCCCGTCCTCGATACGCTCAGGCCGGAGCTGTGCCGCGTCAATGATTCTCAGACCGGAATGGAGCAGTAGCCGGAAGAAAACCTGACTGCGGAAGTCCGTTTTCTTCAGGATGTTCGTGACCTCGGTATCGCTGAACGGGAGAGTCGGGGTAGGCTTGATCGTCGGCGCCTTGATCCCCTTCGCGGGGTTTTTCGTGATCCAGTCATTCTGGACGCAGAACCCGAAGAAACTGCGGAACCGTTCGAGCGTTTTCGCCTGCGTCCGCGGCGCTCCGTTCCACGTCCCACGGAAAGCGATCGCGTGCGCGTTTGTGAACTCGCGGATGTCCCCGATCCGGCTGTCTTCGACGAAATCCTTGAGCCGACTTGCGAGCTATTTGGCGATGGTGTTGTGGTTGAGGTTCCGGGCGATGCCGTCCGCGACGAATGCGTCGATAGCGAACTCGACCGTGACGGCATCTTCCTGTTTCTGCGGTTCCGCGCCTCGTTCGATCTCGCGCTTGAGTTCCTCGGCGCGTTCCCATGATCGCGTCTTGAGCGATCTTCGGATGTACTTCGATTCCACGACCCCTTCCGCCCAGACCGTGCATGAGCATCGTCGGTAGTAGCGGTCAGCGGATTTAGCGCACGTTTCCTTGTGCCTGCGATAAAGGGTGAGCACACCCCATTATCGTACAAAAAGCCGCACACCGTTTTTCGGATGCAGCTAAGTTACTGATTTTGAAAGGAAAATAAGGGTGCTGGAGGAGGGGGTCGAACCCTCATACCCAGTGAAGGATGCGGGATTTTGAGTCCCGTGCGTCTGCCAGTTCCGCCACTCCAGCGAGAAGATCTACTCCATTCTACACAACGATCCCGCGCAGAATCCCCCTGCGCCATGCCTCGCATCAGGTTGCGCCGAAAGACAACCGAACGCCAGGAGCCCGCCACTACCAAACCGACATCGCGTTTTCGAAAAGCCCGGCCAGTTCCTCCCGCCCGGCGGGACGCGGAGAAAGTTTCGTCACCCGGTGCTGAGGCAAAGTGCCTTCCACCAGCGCGGGAATGTCGCTCGAATGGTATCCGAGCGCCTGTAGCCCGTTCGGCATCTCAAGATCCCGCATCATCGCAATGATCCGCTCGGTGAGAATTCTTCCCGCATCGTTCGGATTTGCCCGGCCGATATCGGCACCCAACGCCTCGGCCGCCAGGAGATGTCGCTCCGGCGCGGCCGGCGCCGTGAAGCGGAAGACAGCCGGAGCATTCAGAATGACCGAGACTCCATGCGGCACCAGAGCGTGATCCACTGTGTAGCCCGGAGCCTGGTATCCGCGCACGAGCCCCGAAACCGGATAGGACATCCCATGCGGCAGATGAACTCCGGCGTTTCCGAACCCCACGCCCGCGTAAGCCGCCGCCAGCATCATTTGGGCGCGTGCCTCGTCGTCGGATGGATCGGCGACGGCGCGCCGCAGATATTTCGCCGTCATCCGCAGCGCTTCCATGCTCCAGATATCGCTGATGGGATTGGAACCCTGATACGCCGGTCTCAGGATTGGCCGGTCGGGCCGGGGGCGACCGGTATATGGGATCGCGGTAAACGACTCGATGGCGTGGCAAAGGACATCGAGTCCCGAAGAAGCCGCCACCGCGGCGGGCAGCGTGCGGGTATTTTCCGGGTCGACGATCCCCAGCGTTGGCTTAAGCCGCCGATGCGCAATGCCGGTCTTTGCGCGGAGAGGCTTGTAATCGAAAATGGCCACGCCGGTAGTCTCGCTTCCGGTGCCAGCCGTGGTCGGGATCGCGATCAACGGCTTCAGTAGACCCGGAACCGGCTTTCCTTTCCCGATCGGAGGGTTGACGTAGTCCAGCAAATCCGCGGGCCAGCAGGCGTACAGGTTTGCGGCCTTGGCGGCGTCGATGGTCGATCCGCCGCCGACCGCCACAATCGCATCGTGCGGCGTAACGCTCGCGAATCGGATGGCCTCCAGAATGGACTCGTCCGATGGCTCGACTCGCACGCGGTCGAACAGAGTGAACGGGATGTCATTGTCATCGAGAGACTGAAGCACGGTCGCAACGCAAGGCAGACAGCGAAGAGCGGGATCGGTAAACACGAGCGCCCGGTGCGCGCCGAAATCGGCGAGATCCGCGCCAACTTCGCGTGTGGTGCCGAATCCGAAACGGATGCCGGACGCGGCCATTTCAAAGGCGTATTCAAAATCGGCGTTCGCGTGATTTGCCATGGTGCCTCCGTGGGCAAGCTTGCATTATCCTTCATGAGGGGCGGCCGAGTTCGCGCTCTGCCGGTTCGCCAAGTCATCTGGCGCCGCGACTGCCCTGAAAACCCGACAATCCCGAAATACCCACGAAACGGCTCTCAGGACGTTCCCCAACAAAATCCGAGAAAATCTCCGCTGTTCGGCACCACCTACTCTAGCGGGATATCGAAAAGAGCCGATTACCCCTGATAGTTTCGCAACGTTAGATAGGTCGCAAATGCCCCTGTTCAAAACGAGAAGCGCCGCAGTCTACGGAATCGACGCCCACCCGGTCGACGTCGAAGTCGACCTTTTCCGCAGCGGCATGGCGCGCGATTTCATGCTGGTCGGCATGCCCGACACGGCGGTGCGCGAGAGCCGGGAGCGGATCAAGTCCGCCCTGATGAACTCGGGCTTCGGCTACCCAAGCCAGGCGGTCACGGTGAACCTGGCGCCCGCGCACGTGCGGAAAGAAGGCTCGGGCTTCGATCTGCCGATGGCCCTCGCCATTCTCGGCGCGATGGGCACATTCAAGGGCCTCGACAAGCATCTTTCCGTGGGAGAGCTTTCGCTGGACGGAGCGATAAGGCCGGTGCGCGGCGCTCTCTCGATGGCCGTCTGCGCCCGGGAGAACGGGATTCAGAACCTGATTCTGCCGCTCGAAAATGCGGCCGAAGCCGCAGTGGTAGAAGGCGTGCACGTCTTCGGCGTGCGACACCTGGCTGAAGTTGTGGCGATGCTCAACAAGCCCGATGATTTCTCGCCCGTCAGGTCGGCGGCTGAAGCGCCGGCCGCGGCTGGAAATGCGACAGCGCCGGATTTCCGTGACGTGAGAGGACAGACGACGGCGAAACGCGCGCTTCAGGTGGCGGCTGCGGGAAACCACAATGTGCTCATGATCGGACCGCCGGGATCGGGCAAGACGATGCTCGCCAAGCGGTTGGCCGGCATCCTTCCGATGATGGCGTTCGAAGAAGCGATTGAATCGACGCGCATCCACAGCATCGCGGGCACGCTGCCATCGGGTGGCGGCCTCTTGTGGATGAGGCCATTTCGCGCCCCCCACCACACCATCTCGGACGCAGGCATGATTGGCGGCGGTGCGGGCATGCCCCGCCCCGGCGAAGTCAGCCTTGCGCACAACGGGCTTCTCTTTCTCGACGAGTTTCCCGAGTTTCCCCGCAACGTTCTGGAGATCCTTCGCCAGCCGCTGGAGGATTCTGTCGTCAGCATCGCCAGAGCCGCCATGACGCTGAACTTCCCGGCCAGCTTCATGCTGGTGGCGGCGATGAACCCATGTCCGTGCGGATTTTACGGCGATCCGACGCGCGAATGCCGGTGCACGCCGGCCATCATCCAGCGCTATCTGGGCAAAATCAGTGGACCGCTGATAGACCGTATCGATATCCAGATCGAGGTGCCCGCCGTGCCGTATAAGGAGTTGCGGGCCGGGGAAGTCACGGAAACTTCGGCCGGAATGAGGGCCAGGGTGGAGAAGGCGCGCGAACGCCAGATGGCGCGCGGCTGCACCAACTCCCGGATGCCGACCCGGCTGATCCGCCAGCAGTGCGCACTTGATGAAACGGGTGAACGAACACTCGAAATGGCCATGAAACGAATGAGTTTATCCGCACGCGCTCATGACCGCATATTGAAGGTCGCGCGAACGATCGCGGATCTGGACGAGTCGGCCTCGATTGCGGCGAAACATATCGCGGAGGCGATTCAATACAGGAGTCTGGATAGAAACTACTGGACCTGAGCACGGCGCTAAGTTCTCTCCTTTGTGGAAGCGGTACAGATCACTGCGGACCCAGCCTACCAGGATGTACGATAGATAGCGATGAGAAGCGCAAGCTGCGGCCTGGTAGTTTTCTCGGCGACCGCCCTGTTTGTGCCATGCCTGTGCGCCCAGTCGCCCCAACTAACTGTGGACGCGGCGGCATCCCGTCACCCGATCAATTCCTGGATCTACGGCATCAATGCCTGGCAGGGCAGCGGACTGCGAAACATGATGCGCATACCGCTGATTCGCTGGGGCGGCGACGACGCTACCAGTTTCAACTGGCAAAACAGCGTCAAAAATAATACCGGAGACAATCCCTGGAACTATGAAAACTATTCGGTTTCGCCGGGATTCGACGCTCTGCATGAAGCCGATCTGCGGGCGGGAACGACGACGCTCGGCACCGTCTCCCTGATGGACTGGACGCCTTCGGCGGCCGGACCCTGCAGTTTCAGCGTGGCGAAGTATGGCGCCCAGCAGGCCGTGAGCCCGGATAACAAGGACTGCGGCAATGGCGTGCTTCTGAGTGGCGCTCAGGTCCGGAACGATCCGAACGACGCGTACGTTCCGATCACGCCCGCGTACTCGCAACAATGGGTGGCGCATATTCTGAGCGCCTATGGCCCGGCCAGGAGCGGTGGAGTGCGGCTGTGGAGTCTCGACAACGAACCGGAATGGTGGGATTCCGTCCACTACGACATATACAAGTCCCCCGCGGGGTACGACGATATGCTGGCGCGCGACCTCGCTCTCGCGAGCGCCGTGAAACAGGCCGACCCGACCCCCCTGGTGACGGGTCCCGTTCCAGCCGGATGGGGTGGGATGTTGTTTTCCAAGATCGATTTTGTGAACGGATGGGCCAAAAGCCCTTATCAGCTATGGGACAACCCGGTCGACCAGAACGCGCATGGCGGCATCCCGTGGATTCCCTGGTATCTGCAACAGATGGCGGCGGCCGAAAGCAAGTCCGGCACTCGGCTGCTCGATGTGCTCGACGTTCACGGTTACATCACGCCCGGAGCGTTGAGCGCCACCGCCGGGGACGCGGCAATGGAACAGTTACGGCTCACGTCCACGCGCGCATTCTGGGACAGCACCTACATCGTTCCGGGTGGACAGATATGGGACGCGACCGGGGCCGAGGTGCCTCCGCAACTGGTTCCGCGCCTTCGAGCGTGGGTAGCGGATAGCTATCCCGGCACCATGACCGGCATCAGCGAATACAGTTGGGGCGCACTGAACTCGACTACGGGCGCACTCGCACAGGCCGATCTGCTGGGGATTTTTGGACGGGAGGCGCTCGATATGGCAACTCTCTGGACCACTCCCGCGCCCTCCGATCCCGGCGCGTTCGCCTTCAGGATTTTCCTGAACTACGATGGCGATGGCAGCGGCTTCGGCGACACCAGCGTTTCCGCCGTCACCACGGATCCCGATTCGCTTTCCATTTTCGCGGCCCAACGGCAGGATTCCGCGCTTACAATCCTCGTCCTGAACAAGACGCCCGGCGATCTCTCGTCTTCGGTGGCGATTGCCAATTTCGCTTTGCCCGCTGCCGCCCAGGCATGGCGGTACAGCTCCGCGAACCTGGGTGCGATTGTCCCGCTAGCCGATGTGGCAATCTCCTCCAATTCGATCGGCGCCGTATTTCCCGCGTATTCCATGACTCTGTTCGTAATACCGCTGGCAGTTCAGGGCGCGACGCCGGCTCCGGTGGTTAACAGCGTGCTCAGCGCCGCCTCCTACGATGCATCGGGAGTCGCCCCGGGGGAAGTGGTCGTCATTTTCGGTAACGGACTCGGCCCGGCGTCTGTTCAGACGCTCGCTTATGATGCGAACGGCCAGGTGGCCACCGCGCTCGCCGGAACGCAAGTCCTCTTTCAGGGCGTGCCGGCGCCGATTATTTACACCTCGGCGACGCAGATTTCCGTCGTTGTTCCTTATGCGGTGGCGCAATTGGCGGCGACGTCCGCTTCCATCCCGGTCGTCGTCGAGTTCCAGGGACTTCCTTCGGCGGCATTTCGCGTCACCCTCCTGTCTTCACATCCCGCCATCTTCACAAACGACTCTTCCGGATCCGGGCAGGGCGCAATCCTCAACGTCGCCGACCTTGGACAGTGTGGGCCCACGCTCAGCGGTTGCCGCAACAGCTCCACGAACCCGGCGGCGCGCGGCGATTACATCGCGATCTACGCTACCGGAGACGGCCTGACTACTCCGCCGGGTGTCGACGGGCGCGTTACCGCGTCGGTATTGGATTCTCCGGTCCTGTCCTGCTCGGTCACGATTGCGGGACAGAGCGCGCTTGTTCAGTATTGCGGCTCGGCGCCTTCGGAGCCTGCGGGCGTCTTACAGGTGAATGCTCTGATTCCGCAAACGATACCCCCCGGCAACGCCTTGCCCGTGTCAATTACCATTGGCAAGTCTTCAAGCCAGCCGAATGTCACCATGGCCGTGCGGTGAGCCGCCTGATTGTCAGCCCGGCCGTCAGTTCGCCGACACATCGCTTAGGCGATCCAGCATCTGAGTCCGGATCAAGTCCAACCTTTTCGACGCCATATTCCTGTTGAGCGCTCCTGCCGGAATTCCCCGGCTTTACGCGCACATGTCGGCGCGAGACGAGACCGGACGCTCAGACGACGTTCGGACCCGGAACGGGCGATCCATATGCGTCTGAGATGTCCTTCGAAGCCGGATGATGGCGCCACCCACGGGTTACGGCGAACTGGGGCGGCCGGCGAATACGAAAATCACTTTTCTGTGGTACGCGGTCCGGCTTCGCTCACCGAAAGGAAAGTGGCACATCGGCTGCCGGGCCTTTGGCTGCCTTAACCTCTCTTCCGGCGTCACAAATGCACGCTCGGCGCTGCATTCGCCGACGCCCGGACCCGGAAACAATTGCGTGCGAAGCCATCCATGAAAAGGCCACCACGAGCCCTGCCGGGACCTGACCGGCGGGTATCTCTCGTTGATCCTGACTTTTTCAAAAGAAAAGTGAGAATTTCCCTCTCGCGTTCCCACTTATACGCAAGAACCGGGTGCTAAAAAGGAACGTCACGATGACACAATTGGAAACTCAACGACTTACGAATCTTTTGCGGGCGAGGCAGGCTGAACTAAACGGCTCAGTGCGCAACCGCGACGAGATCGTCATTGAGAAAGCGTCCGACTCCATCGACGAAGTCCAGTTGATGGAAGAACGGGAATTCGCGATTCGCAACCTCGACCGCGAATCGGCGATGCTTCGGCAGATTCGCCGGGCGCTCGACCGGGTCGCCGACGGTACCTACGGTGTCTGCCTGCACTGCGAAGAAGACATCTCCCCGAAGCGCATGGCCGCTGTGCCATGGGCGGGCTATTGCATCAAATGCCAGGAACAGATCGACCGCAGCGAGATTCTGGTCGCCGACCCGATCGAGCTGACTCCCGCAGCCTGACATGCCGGTCTGCGGACGGGTCTCGGATTACGCGCCGCTGCGCTCCGGCAAAAGCTTGTTTCGAATTATTTCCCGCAGACTCTTGTTCAGGTTTCCCCAAACCCGGTCCCGCAGCCCGAGATACTGCTGCGTACCTGCGAACAGATCCTGCATCAGCGCCCGGAATGTCGGACTCAGGCGCGTAAACTGCACCATCCGGCTCGTCACCGGTCCGCGCAGGAACTGGCCATGAAAAAAGTGATCCGCCAGACGTGAAGCGAATTCGAGATCATCCGATATATCATTCTGTAAATAAACTGGATATCTGTCGAACGATTCCGCAATTACGGCCTGAGCGGCAAGATCCGCCGACCGCAGCGCGTAGAACAATCCTTCGCCCGTAATCGGGTCCACCAGGCCGGCTGCGTCGCCCACCGCCATCCAGCCGTCCCCGGCCACGCGATTCCGCCGCCACGCCTGCGATTCCAGGCTGGGCAGGACGTGGCCATAAAAGCTCGCGCCCGCCTTCGAAATTCCGTGCTCGTGCATATACCGTTCCAGCCGCACGCGCAGCGAGGCCGATGGTTCCTTCCCGCAGATTCCAACCGACAAATGCCCGCATCGCGGAAAAACCCAGATGTAGCCCGCGAAACCGGCGAAGAACTGAATGTCGATCTGGTCGCGGTCGGCTGGTACGAAGTATCCCAGAGCGGTCATTGTGTCGCCCGGAGTCAGTTCGGTGCCGAGGTTCCGCAAGGGATTTCGCGCTCCCGCCGCCATGATGCAGAAGTCCGCCTCCACCGTGCCGTGCTTCGTCCGGATATTCCAGACAGTTCCGGTGCGGTCGGCCGATAAGACGCGAGTGCGCTCCAGCTCAGCCCCCGCGCGTTGTGCGCGGTCGAGCAGCATGGCGTTCAGATCGTAGCGTGAATAAATCAGGATAGGATGTTCCAGCTTCAGCCGCGCAGGCGCACTGCCTGGAGCGCTCAACACCGAATCGGTAACCACCTTCTTCGGCGTCTTACCTTCGGCCAGAAACGGATACTGTGAGTACGCCTTCCAGGTCAACCCGCCGCCGCACGGCTTCTCCCAGGCGAGCTTCTCGTCGAAAAGAATGGTGCTGACGCCGGCCGAGGCCAGTTTCTCGGCGGCAAATGCGCCCGATGGGCCGCCACCGAGTACCGCAACCTTCATTGCCCGAGTTCCGGATGTCCCGGCGGAAGATTGAACTTCGATCCGCTTGCAGCGGCAGCGCCCGCCGCGGGAGCCGTGCCGCCCATGGCCGGATGTCCCGCAGGCATCGCCCCTCCGGCTGCGCCCCCGGCCTCCGGCGAAGACGACCTGCTCTTGATGTACCACTGGTTGTCGTCGTGGCGTTCCATGACGTACTTCATCGACATCCCCTGGCTGGCGGACCCGCCTTTCACGACAAAAGTGACGGTCGCGTCGGCTTCCTTGTCGCGGAACGAGACCGAATCCACGATCACGTCCATCTTGCTCATATCGAATTTCTTCGCAAGATCGCGAACGACGCCCTGCTTAACCGCCTCAGGCGTGTCGTTCTTTTGCGCGCACCCGGCGAGCGAAAGCGCGCTAATGGCGAGAAATGCCGCGAAACTGCGGGGGAAGTTGCTTTTCACTCCTCGATTATACCCGCCATCAGAATTGCGCTGACAACGCCGGGAACGGTGTGCGGCGAGGCCTCGGCGGACACTTCGATTCCCGCGTCGCACAGCGTCTTGCTCGTTACCGGCCCGATGCTGGCGACCCGGACATCTTTCAGCGCTTCCACGCCGCATGCGGCGATAAGGTTTGCGGCTGTCGACGAACTGGTGAGGGTAACCCAATCGGTTTTCGCCGCCAGAACCTCGGACGCCCGCGCGGCGAGATCGGCGGGCGCACCCGTCCGATACGCTTCGACGACATCCACCACCGCGCCGCGCCGCCGCAATTCATCCGGAAGAATGTCGCGAGCGACCGCCGCGCGCGCGATCAGCACCTTCGCGCCCTCCAGATCGAAACCGTTCAGCACCCGAAGTAGTCCCTCCGCTACATACTCCGCGGCCATCACGTCCACCTTCAGATGGAAGCGCTCCAAAGCGTCGCGCGTAGCCGGGCCGATCGCGCATAACCTGCCGCGAATCGACCGCAAATCGACGCCAGCGGCCGCATCCAGCCGATCGAGAAAACACCGGACGCCATTCACGCTGGTAAAAATCAGCCAGTCGTACTCGCCGAGCCGCGCGAGAGCGGCATCGAGCGGAGCGTAGTCGCTGGCACGCTGAATCTCAATGGTGGGCAGTTCGACGACATCTGCGCCCAACTGCCGCAACGGAGTACTCAGCGAATCGGCCTGATCTTTCGCGCGCGTGACGACAATTCGACTGCCAAACAGCGGAAGCCTCTCGAACCAGCTCAGCTTTTCGCGCAGTTGCACCACTTCGCCGACAATGATCGTCGCGGGCGGCTTGAGTCCCCGCTCGTGGATCAATCCAGGCAATGTCGCGAGCGTTCCGATTACGACTTCCTGGTCCGGCCGCGTGCCCCACCGCACCGCCATCGCGGGCGTCGAGGCGTTCCGTCCACCTGCAACGATCCGAGGGGCGATCTCGTCGAAATGGGACAAACCCATGTAAATGACCAGCGTTTCCGACGTTCCGACCTTGTTCCAGTCGATCTTCGCCACGTCGTGGCCCGTGATGAAAGTGACAACCGACGTGTGGTCGCGATGGGTCAGAGGCACGCCGGTATACGCGGCGATTCCGAGCGGCGAAGTGACGCCGGGGACGACCTCAAACGGCAATTCGGCATTGGCAAGCGCTTCGGCCTCTTCCCCGCCCCGCCCAAAGAGAAATGGATCGCCGCCTTTGAGTCTGACCACATTCAACCCGCGGCTGCCGCGATCAATCAATAATCCGCAAATCTCTTCCTGGGAAAAAGCGTGTTCGGACTTCTTCTTGCCTACGTAGATGAGTTCGGCGGCTGCCGGCGCCAGCGTCAACAGCGCCGGGCTGGCCAGGTGATCGTACAGAACGACGTCGGCTGATTCAAGCAGCCGTCTTGCTTTCAAAGTGATGAGTTCCGGATCGCCTGGTCCCGCACCGACCAGGTAAACCTTGCTCATATCGGTTCATCCCTGCCGCCTTCGCCAACGCCTTTCATTTCCCGCTCCTCGGACACGGCGTAAACCGATTCGAGAATCTCCCGCCCGCCTCGCTCCAAAAGCACCCGCGCCACATTTCGCCCGAGCTCGGCGGGTTTCGTGAATTCACCCGTCGCGGTGTAACGAATCATCACTTCGCCATCGGGCGAAAACACCGCGCCGGTGAGAAACATCTCAGTGTTCTCAAGCGTGGCAAATGCGCCGATCGGCACCTGGCAGCCGCCGCCGAGTTCACTCAACATCGTGCGTTCGGCCGTTACGGGCAACCGAGTCCAGGGATCGTCAAGCGGCGCGCACGCGTCGAAACCCACGCCGGATTCCAGCGTCTCGATCGCCAGCGCACCCTGAGCGACCGCGGGACACATAATGTCGGGACGAAAAGTCTCGCTGATGATGTTGTCCCAGCCAAGTCGCCTTAGCCCGGCAGCCGCCAGAACGATAGCATCGTACTCGCCCTTCTCCACTTTGTTGATGCGCGTATCGACGTTGCCCCGGATCGATTGAATGTCGAGATCGGGCCGAATGCGACGAAGTTGTGCGATGCGCCGGAGCGAACTGGTCCCCACTCTCGCGCCAAATTTCAGGCTTCGCAGCTTGCCGCCGACAATGGCATCCCGCTGGTCTTCGCGCTCGGGGATGGCGGCGATGGTGAGTCCCTTCGGCAATTCCGTCGGCAGATCTTTCAGGCTGTGAACCGCCAGATCGATGCGCCGATCGAGCAGCGCTTCCTCGATCTCCTTCGTGAACAGACCCTTGCCGCCCACTTTGTGCAGCGGCGCGTCGGTGATCCGGTCGCCGGTGGTGCGGATAATCTCGATTCGGGTTTCGACGCCGCGCGCTTCGAGGCGCGCTTTAATATGGTTGGCCTGCCACAAAGCCAGTTGCGAACCACGTGACCCGATTACAAGCATTGGCAGATGTCAGCGCGGTGCCGGCTTCCGCCGGCCCGTTTCCAACGACCCCTTTCATAGCGCGTTTGCGGTCTTAGGGCATCACCGGCCCGAACCTCGCAAGCGCTTCCTTCGCCTGCGGCCCAACTCGACAGATCACCGTGCCGTTTTCCATCACGCCCGATTGCAGCCAGCGACGCTTCAACCCCAATACCCTTCCCTGCTGCGGCCTCTTTCAAGAGTTTTCGACAGTCTGCTTCATACGGCTGGAGCGCTCGTCCCGCCCTGAATCTGTCAGCGTGCGCTCCGGCGCTTGTCCGGACAAATCTTTCATCCGCGAGAACATCGCGTGTTTCAGGGCGCACCATAAATCTAAGTGTATCGGGCGCGGCGCGCTGCGGAGCGCCGGGAACTGGGACGGATCCGAAGACGGTGATCGCGGCGACGGCCGTGGCGAGAGTGTGAGGGAGTGTTGTATGTTACACCGACTCGGCCCGGTAAATCTCCGAATCGGTCTCATTCTGCCTCCGATTCGATTAAGTGGCCGCCCTTCCCGAATTTGCCGCTCTTCATGTCCCCACCCTCGAAACGGGCTGAGCGTTTTCGGAAGTTATTTTTGTTGCAGGGACCATGATTGCCAGACCAAAACTGTCGGCCCGGCAGCATAAGGCAATGCTGGAGATACTCGCGGGACTTACGCCCGTTTATCTTACGCTGGTTCGGATGGGCGGGCAATCCCGGTTGTGGTCCGCTCTGGCGCCTGGCGTGGAGCCGGATGCGGCAGACGATCCCGTGCCTCGCCGGTTAAGCTGGTTTTGAATGCGACGAATCCTGATAATCGGCGCCACAGGCACAGTCGGCCGCGAAGTCGTCGGCCAATTGCTCATCGAAAACGCTAATGTGCGCGCATTGGTCCGCAATCCGGATTCCGCCAATTTACCCGCCCACGTCGAAACCGTCCGTGGCGACCTCACCCTCCCCGCCTCCCTCGACACTGCTCTCCAACATGTCGATGCCGTGTTTCTGGTCTGGAGAGCACCTGTCGCTGCAGCCGAAGCTGCCATCGAGCGGATCGGCAAGCACGCCGGGCGCGTCGTCTTCCTCTCGGCCCCGTATCGGGCACCGCATCCGTTCTTTCAGCAGCCGAACCCGTCCGCGAGCCTGCACGCCGAACTGGAAAGGCTGATCGAAGCTTCCGGCCTCGAATGGACTTTCCTCCAGCCCGGCATGTTTGCCGCGAACGCGCTTCGATGGTGGATGCCGGCCATTCGTGAAAGCGACACGATCCGGTGGCCCTGCGCCGAGGTCCCGACGGCGCCGATCCACGAGCGCGACATCGCCGCAGTCGCCGTCCGGGCGCTTTGTGAAGAAGGCCACGCACGAAAGGCGTATGTATTGACGGGACCTGAATCGCTGTCGCAGCGCCGGCAGATCGGCATCATCGGGGACGCCATCGGCCGACCGCTGCGCTTCGAAGAAATGGCTCCCGATGAAGCGCGACGCGTGCTGTCAGCCCAAATGTCTCCCGCTGTCGCCGACATGCTTCTGAACGCATGGTCGGAAGCAATCGGCCGGCCTGCGTACATTACCTCGACTGTCACGGATATCACAGGCGCGGCGGCACGGACCTTCCGCGAATGGGTGATCGATCACGCGGCGGCGTTTCGACCATAAACGGATGCGTCCGTGCTGCTATGCCGGCGGAAATGCGTCCCGGAAGTGTTGGATGCCGACATCTGTAACGGCGATCACATCGAATCGCACCAGGTTAGGATCCGCTTCGGCGCGCCGCACGTAGTCACGGGCCGCGCGGCGCAGCGCGACGAGCTTATCGGCGTCCACGTCCCGTTCCGGCGCATTGAATTCGCCCGACGCGCGCGTTTTCACTTCGACGAATACCAGAGTATCCCCGTCTTTTCCCGGTTCGCACGCGATGAGATCGATCTCCCCGCCCCCCTGGGGCGGTCGCCAGTTTCGGGCGACGACCAGCAGGCCCAGACGACGAAGGTAGCGATGAGCCAGATCTTCGCCGCGTCTGCCTAAATCACGGTGACGGCGGTAGCGAAGATAGTCGGCCAGGCGATAGAGCGGGGCCAATGGGTTCAAACTCGAACTCCATCGACTTGCCGCGCACTACGTAACACAGGTAGTGCTCCCAGAATCGCCGAAAACGCGGGAAACTGTTGACCAGGAACTCGAAACCCGACCATTTCCAAAAGGATAGTAGCCGAACACGGAGGGAAATCTCACGAAATTTTGCGGNNGTGTAGTATCCGAATCCCGCGTCGTTGGCCCCGAAATAGCGAAAAGAAAAGCTGTTCAGGTGATGTTTGTGCGTTGGGTCGCAGAACGAACTGAAGTCGGTATAGTGCGGCGTTTCAATCCGGACGCGGCCGCCGGACCGCACAAGGCGGTGAAATTCCTCCATGGCCCGAATAACGTTCGTCAGGTGTTCGATCACGTGGATTGCACGCAGGCTGTCGAAGGAGCGGTCGGCAAAAGGGTACGGGAAACGGTCGAGATCGCAGATAACGTCGGCCTTCGTTGCGGGGTTAATGTCGATGCCAACCGCGCCGGGGTGTTTGTTGACTCCGCAGCCAACATCGAGGATCCTGAGGCCCTTCCCTGCTGGTGCGGCGGCTGGCCCTGTAGTTGTCTGAGGCGGCACAGCTTCTTCCGCTCAGACTACCAGTGCCAGAGCACACCAACGAAGGGACTGAACAGGGTGCCGACTTCGTACTCTTCCTTTTGCGGAGATGTCTTGAAGTGAAGCATCTTGTAGCCGGTAAGAAATTCGAGGTTCTTCTTGCGGAACGACAGCGTGGCGCTCGACTCGGTCATGACCGAATGGTGCGGAATCGCGAAACCGGCGCCCTCCACGCGGAACACAACGTGTGGCGACAAAGCATATTCTCCGGCCATGCCGAACTCCGGGTAGAAAATGTAGTTCGTCCCAATGTTAAAACTGCTGCCTGGAACGCCCGCGGTTGTGTCTTCCGTAGACGAATCGACCGTCTGGGTGATATTCAGGTAGCGCATCCCCCAGATCGTCTTAAGACGGAACTTCGCGATTGGAAACTTGTGCGGGAAGAACAGATCGTCGAGGTAAATGCGGCCAGTGTCGATGTGATAAGTGGTATGCATCGTATCGCCGGCTACGAAGCTGAAAGTATCGATGAAAGTGGCTACACCGACCGTGCTATCCGCCCAGCCGTGGTATCGCTCGAATTCGGCGTGGAGGGTGCCTGTGCGCGTAACCGGGACCGAGAACTCAAACTGTGCCATCCACCGATACGGCTGGCCCAGGTTCGGCAGATTCTCGTAGGTATTGTTGTTGGCCGCCGCCTTGCCGCCAACGATATCGGGTCCGTTGTACGTCATATTCCACAACCCGATAATGCCGAAGGTGATCGACCGCGGATCCGGGTAGTCGGGTTCCTTTGACGCCGCGGGCGGGGCCGGAATCTGTGCCGACGCGCCGGCTTGCGACGTGACCTGCGACGAAGGGGTTGGCTGCTGAGAATATGACGGCAGGGCGGCCGCAAACATGACCGAGACGAGGCACACTGCCGGGATAAACGTACGAATAGAAATAAAGCGGATACTCAAAATACTCCTCACCGTTTGTGCTTTGAATTATGAATTTGAAACGAGAGGGAACGCCGCGCCCGGGACGAGGCGATGATCCGCACCCCATGTCAAATTGTATACGCAGGCCGGGCGCGGTTGGTTGCATCGGCGTTCCCGTGCCTGCTTCTGACGGCTGCGCAGCCAGATGGCAATCCGCTATTTCGGCTCCAATTGAGATCGGCGCTAGAGAAACGCTGTTTCGCGCGCAGATCAGCCGGGAACCATCCCCTGATGGTAAATTGGCTCTCATGCCCAAGAGCTTCTACGGCCGTTGGATTGTGCTGGCATCGTGCATGACCTTCGGAATTTCCGTCGGCCTGCCGTACTACAACATGCCGTTCTTCTACGATTACTACAAGAACGCATTCCACTGGCAACTGCATGACATCACGCTGGGATTCCCCCTGGCCGCGTTGCTGACGCTTTGGGTCGGGCCGCTTCTGGTCCCGCGTTTCAGCCCCAGAAAACTGGTCGTGGCGGGCACGGCCCTGACGCTGCTGGCGTTTGTCGGTTTCAGCCGGATGACCGGCGATCTCCACGTCTACTATTTTCTCTGGTTTCTTTACACCTTCGGCTACATCCTCTCCGGACCCATTCCGCACCAGATCATGGTGTCCCACTGGTACCGGCGCAATCGCGGGTCGGCCATGGGCATTGTCTACGTCGGTGTCGGCCTCATCGGAGCCCAGGGTCCCCGGCTGATCAAGCCGTTGACGGAGCACTACGATTTCCGTACCGCGCTCATGGCTGTCGGCTTCGTCATGATCGCAGCGTGGCCCATCGCTCTTTTCGTTCTCAAAGATCGTCCCTCCGACATTGGTCAGTTTCCCGACGGGGACGCCGAGGCACACGCGGAGAGCCGGATCGAGCCGCGCACTTTCGGCTACCTCCTGCGCCAGCCGCCCTTCTGGCTTTTACTGATCGGCAGTCTCTGCTCCATCGGCGCGATCGGCGCGATTAACCAGCACATGAAACTGGTATTCGCCGAGCAAGGTTTCACCAACCAGGTTCAACTCAATGGGGCGTGGGGTACGGCGACAACGTGGATCCTTTACTCCAGCATCGTCGGACGTCTGTTAATCGGCCGGTTCGCCGACATTTTGTCCATGAAGTGGGTCATGACCGCGACCTATTTCATCGTGGCCGCGACGATTCCGCTGCTGCTCTCCGTGACTCCTTCGGGCAGCCCGCATTTGTTCGCCGTCGTGTTCGGATTTGCCATGGGAGCGGATTACATGCTGATACCTTTGATGGCGGCGAAGCAGTTCGGCGTCAATTCGATCGCCCGGGCGATGGCGATTATCCTGCCGGTGAATACGATCGGGCAAACCTGGGTGCCGCTAGGTGTCTCGTTCCTGCGCGAGCGGTTCGGCAGCTACGCCGCGCCGATGAATTTCGTACTGGCTTTGGCGGCGATCGGAGCTATCGCCATCCTGCTGCTGCCCCGCGACGAGGTCGTCGACCGGCGGTAGGAACGGGACGCAGATTTTGCTGAGGACGTGGTTTCGTCAAACCGTTGGAGGCTTGCACGATGGGAGCTTGTGGGTCACAATCTGGATTTGGTAGTGCGCGCGTTTTAATCGGCGTGCCACCGCCGAAGGAATGGTGCAGGATTTCCACGGTCTTCAACTTCCAGACGTTTACAAGACAATCGGTTACTACGTGAAGCACAGCGAAGCGTTCGTGGATTACCGAGTGACGGGACAGGGAGGAAGCGGAACTGTTGCCTCCCGCCCGGACGGGTCAACAGGGGGGTTCAGCAATCGGTCGCTCGCTCTCCGGCCTATACCGTGAAATGGCCTGCGGATGAGGACCGATGGTCCCGGCAACATTCGAACTATCGCGAAGGTATGCCTTCGGCAAGACCGTTCTCGCCTCCGATTCGCTCGCGCTCAGCGGTGTGATCGATGACATAATTCTCCTCGAAACATGCCCTACGGATACGGACCGGATGGCAGGCGTACTTTATCTGCCTCGCGAGTGACCGATTCCCGTAAGTCCTTTCATGCCATTGAAACACGGGTGATATCCTAAGCCTTCACCCCCGATAATGAGTAAAAAGACCCCTATCACAGTTGCGCACGGCGATGGCATCGGGCCCGAAATTATGGGTGCGTCGCTCCGCATCATTCGGGCCGCGGGCGCCGAACTGGACATCGAAACCATTGAAATCGGCGAAAAGGTCTATCTTCGCGGCAACACCGCCGGTATCGATCCCGAAGCCTGGGAATCGCTGCGTCGCACCAAAGTCTTTTACAAGGCCCCGATCACCACTCCACAGGGCGGCGGCTTCAAGAGCCTGAACGTTACCGCGCGGAAGCGCCTCGGCCTCTACGCTAATATCCGGCCCTGTGTTTCTTACTTTCCGTACGTCGATACGAAGCACCCGAAAATGAACGTCGTGATCGTCCGCGAGAACGAGGAAGATCTCTACGCGGGCATCGAATACCGCCTGTCCGCCGACGTGATGGAGTGCCTGAAGCTTATAACCCGCCCGGGCAGTGAAAAAATCGTCCGCTTCGCCTTCGAGTACGCGAAACAGAATGGCCGCAAGAAGGTCACCTGCTTTACCAAAGACAACATCATGAAGATGACCGACGGTCTCTTCCACTCCATCTTCGACGAGATCGGCGCGGAATACCCCGGCATCGAACAAGAACATTGGATCGTGGACATTGGCGCGGCCAAACTTGCCGACACGCCCGAGGCCTTTGATGTGATCGTGATGCCGAATCTCTACGGCGATATCCTGTCGGACGTTGCCGCCCAGATCGCAGGTTCCGTAGGTCTGGCGGGATCGGCCAACGTTGGCACCTCGGCTTCGATGTTTGAAGCAATTCACGGCTCGGCTCCGCGGCGCGCAGGACAGAATCTGGCGAATCCATCGGGTCTGCTGCTGGGCGGCGTCATGATGCTGGTCCATATCGGCCAATGGGAAGCAGCCGAACGTGTTCACAACGCATGGCTCCGCACGATTGAAGACGGCGTCCACACGTACGATATTTACGAGGAAAGCGTCAGCAAACAGAAGGTCGGCACGAAGGAATTCGCGGACGCGGTCATCGCACGCATGGGCCGGAAGCCGGAGAAACTGGCGGCTGTTTCTTACGCGGGCGCGCAGGCCGGGCGAAAGGACTGGGCTCCGACACCCCGTTCCATCGACATCCAGATGATCGGCGTGGACCTCTACGTGGGATCGAAAGGCGTTGCTCCGCAGGCCTTCGGCGACAGCGTAAAGGAGATTACCTTCGAAGGGCTTACGCTGAAGATGATCGACAACCGCGGTGTAATCGTGTATCCCGGCGGCATGTCGGAAACATTCCTGACCGATAGCTACCGCTGCCGTTTTGAAGCGGGTGGAGCTACCATCACACACGCGCAGGTTGCGGGCCTGTACCAGAAAGTGGCCGCGGCCGGTTACGATATCGTCAAGACCGAATCTTTGAGGACATTCGATGGCAAACCAGGTTTCACTCTCGCCCAGGGCCAGTAAAAAGGCCGCTACGCCCGCCCCGCCCGTGGTGTCCATCATCATGGGCAGCAAGTCGGATTGGGAAACCATGAAGGTTGCGAGCGATATGCTCGCAGAATTCGGAGTAGCCCACGAATGCCGGGTGATCTCGGCGCACCGCACTCCGGAGCTGCTCACTGAATTCGCCGGCGCGGCGGAGTCGCGCGGAATTGAAGTCATCATCGCCGGCGCGGGGGGCGCGGCGCATCTGGCCGGCGTGACGGCGGCTCAGACCGTGATTCCCGTATTAGGGGTACCTATAGAAAGCAAAGCGCTGCACGGCATGGATTCTTTGCTTTCCATCGTGCAGATGCCTGGCGGCATTCCGGTTGGCACTCTGGCCATCGGCTCCGCCGGCGCCAAGAACGCCGCCTTGCTGGCAATCGCAATCATGGCGGGCAAGCGCGCGAGCCTGCGTGGCAAGCTGAAGACATTTCGGGAAAACATGAAGCGCAAAGCCGCCGAAGAATCCTTGCCGTGACCACCGTACTGCCTGGGGCTACCATCGGCCTCCTGGGCGGTGGTGAAAACTCCCGGATGTTCGCCCTCGCCGCACGCGGCATGGGCTACCGCGTAACCGTATACTCCCCCGACCGCGACGACGTGGCGCGCCCTGTTTGCGACGCTGGAATGCAACGCGAACTGGACGATCTGATCAGCGTCCGTGAGTTTGCCGCCGGTGTCGACGTGTTGACGGTGACGGACGCAACGGTCCCCGCCCTCGCATTTCAGGCCGCGGCGGATGCGAATCCGACTCGGCCCTTGCCCGATGTTTTCGAGGCGTCGGCCGGCTTGCGTGCCGAAACCCCGGGGAACCCAATAGCTGAATTCGGGATCATAGGCGCGCGCGGCGGTGACGGCGAATGCGTATTTTACCAGCCCATTGCCGTCGACCGGGTTGGTGGTGTAATCGACATCGCGCGTTCACCAGCGGCGATCCGCGCGCGGGTGAGGATGCGCGCGGTCGACGCGGCTTGGGAGATCCTGAACAAGCTGAAGCTGGTCGGAGTCGCGTGCGTGGAGTTCGCGTTGACGCCGGAGCACGAAGTCGTGGTAACCGCCGTAATTCCGACCCCGCACATGAGCGGCTATCTGACAATCGACGCTTGTGTGACCGGCCAGTTTGAGCAACACGTTCGTGCGGTCTGCGGACTGCCCCTGGGCAGCACGGCAATGCTGAAACCAGCGGCAACAGTCATGTTGGGCAACGCCGACTGGGAGAACGGCGAACCCGACTGGATCGCGGCTCTCGCTATGCCCGGGATCAGGCTTCACCTTTACGGAAAATCCGAAAATCGAACAGGAAGACCGCGCGGCCATATTACCGCGATGGCAACTTCGGCAACTCTGGCGAAACAGATCGTGAAAGCCGCCAAACTGTCGCTCAAGGCTGCGAATCGGCCCGGCGCTCGCCCGGCCGAGCCTCAGTTACCCGATAACGGCCAACCCGAGGCGCCGGCGCTCGGGATCCTGCCTGAATCGACAACACAACCCGTCGAATGACATAAGATATTCTCCATGCGCAAAGTACTCATCATTACCGGTGACGGAGGCGAATCTTACGAAGCCCTGTACGCCGTCCATCGCCTCCGGGAAGATGGACATGAAGCGGTGGTGGCCGCGCCGTCGAAGCGCCGCCTTCACCTCGTGATTCACGATTTCGAGCCGGGCTGGGATACTTACATCGAAAAACCCGGCTACGGCATGGCTTCCGATATCACCATCGCCGAGGCGAGCGCCGCCGACTATGACGCCATCCTCATCATGGGTGGGCGCGCACCGGAATACCTCCGCAATGATCCGAAGCTCATCGGTCTCACCCGGGAATTCGCCCGCCTTGGCAAATGGATTTTTTCGATTTGCCATGGCATCCAGATCCTGGCCGCGGCGGGATTGCTCTCCGGCAAACGCGTGACCTGCTATGAGCATATTCGCTGGGAAGTGGAGACCGTGGGCGGAACATGGTGCGCGGAACAGTCTGTACGCGACGGCAAGATGGTGACCTCGCAAACGTGGCAATCGCATCCGGAGTTCTATCGTGAACTGATGGCCTGCCTTGCCGGCGGGCAGTAGGGACGGCTCGGCAGCGCGCGAGTCCCGACTCGCGGCGGCCGGGAGTTCGCCCACATGCCTTTAATGAGCGCGGCCCGGACAATACATCCGTGCGCTGTTTCGGTAGACGCGCAATAGTCGCCGTTCAGTGCGCCATTAGCGCCGTTCCATACCGCTCGCTTAGACGGAATGTAACGGCTTGTTAAACTTAAGGATTGGTTCGGGATTGTCAGGGGCACCCCCGCGCCATCGGTCCTCATCTTTCAAACTGGAGAGTTCATGGCAGAAGTTTTGAAGTATCTTTTCACGTCCGAATCGGTCACAGAAGGCCACCCGGATAAAGTAGCCGACCAGATTTCGGACGCGGTGCTCGACGCCGTGCTTGAACAGGATCCGTATGGACGCGTGGCCTGCGAAGTCCTGGTGACTACCGGCATCTGCGTTGTAGCGGGCGAAATCACCACCAACTGCTACGTGGACGTGCCGAAGATCGCGCGCGACACTATCCGCGAAATCGGCTACACCGACGCCGCGTTCGGCTTCGACGCCAAGACCTGCGGCGTCCTCAACGCAATTCAGGGCCAGTCGCCCGACATCGCCATGGGCGTCGACCCCGGTGGCGCCGGCGACCAGGGTCTCATGTTCGGCTACGCTTCGAACGAAACCGACGAACTGATGCCGCTGCCGATCCAGTTGGCGCACCGCCTTTGCGAAAAGCTCTCCGAGATCCGCAAGTTCGGCCCGCTGACTTATCTTCGCCCCGATGGCAAGAGCCAGGTTTCCGTGGAATACGTGGATGGCAAGCCGACTCGCATCGACGCCATCGTCGTCTCCACCCAACATGGTGACGATGTGACCACCGAGCAGCTTCGCGAAGACGTGCGCAAGCACATCATCGACGCGGTCGTTCCGGCCAACATGGTGGATTCGAAAACCAAGTACCACATCAATCCGACCGGACGTTTTGTGATCGGCGGACCGCATGGCGATACGGGTCTCACGGGCCGCAAGATTATCGTCGACAGCTACGGCGGAATGGGCCGTCACGGCGGCGGCGCATTCTCGGGTAAAGATCCGACGAAGGTCGACCGCTCGGCGTGCTACATGGCGCGTTACATCGCGAAGAACATAGTCGCCGCCGGCCTTGCGACGCGCGCCGAAGTGCAGCTTGCGTATGCCATCGGCGTGGCCGATCCGGTTTCCGTTATGGTGGATACTTTCGGCACCGGCAATCTGTCCAGCGCTGAACTCACGGAACTGGTCCGCGCCCATTTCCCGTTGACTCCGAAAGGCATCATCGACCATCTGCGATTACGCCGCCCGATCTACAAAGCAACTGCCGCTTTCGGCCACTTCGGCCGCACTGGCGACTCCTTTACCTGGGAAAAAACTGACAAGGCGGAAGAGTTGCGGCACGCCGCGAGGCAGACCGTCGCCGTCGGCAGCTAGGCATTTTCCGGTCGCATGTGCGCTTGCGGATGTTTCGTCTTGTTGGCGGCGGCGGGCGGCTTGGCTTGGTGTTACGTTCATGGATTATGGCTGCCGGGAGCGGCGATCGTCGCCGCTTTGGTAGCCATCGCCGTCGTGGGGAAGAAGTACTCCGGCTGGCGTCCCCCGCCCCGCCGCTAATCGGACGTTAACAACACCTTCAACACGCCCGTCTTTGCCGCGTGCGCGAAGGCTTCAGGCGCTTCTGTTAATCGCATCCGCTCCGATACCAGCGATGCCACGTCGATAGCTCTGCGCTCCAGCAATTGCAGAGCCGGTTCAAACCTTCCGCACCTCGACCCCACGAGCGTGATTTCATTTACGATTATCGGAGCGGTATCGATCGGAACTTCGCCGTGGACGGTCGATTTCATGATCACCGTACCACGTGGTTCAGCCATGCTGACTGCCTCCCGCAAGCCGCCGGGTGAGCCGGTGGCATCCACTACGTAGCGAAAACCGCTCACTGGCAGTCTTCCGTTGGTCAGTTCGGTGGTGATCCCGCGAGCGGCCGAAATCCTCAGCTTTTCGCGATGTTTCCCGAACTGGATAACCCGGCAACCATGGGCGTTGAGCACCTGTGCGACAAGCAGGCCGAGTTTTCCGTCGCCCAGCACCGCAATTTCGGTTCCTGCCGCTAACGGGACCTGATCCGGAATCTCGCAGGCTGCGGCCAGCGGCTCGACGAAGACAGCGGCTTCGAGTGGAATTCCATCCGGCACCATGTGCAGATTCCGTTCGGGCAGAGTCAGGAATTCGCTGAATGCGCCCGGATGCCGGACGATTCCAAGCACGGTTCGTTGCGGGCAATGTCGGCCCAATCCGCGCCCGCACCACGAGCACGTGCCGCAGGCAAGGTTAATCTCGCCTACGACTCGCTTCCCGATCAGATGCGCCGAATCCGCGGCAACCACTTCGCCGACAAACTCATGCCCTGGCGTTCCCGAGAAGCCGTAGTACCCGCGCCGGAGTTCGAGGTCAGTATTGCAGATGCCGCCGATCAACATTCGGATGAGCGCGAAGCCTTCCGGTCGTTCCGGCGTGGCAAGGTCGCGAACTTCGACAACGCCGGAGTCGAGATGGACCGAGACCATGCGTCGATTCTACAATGGCTTCACACGCTTTTCGAAGTCGAAAATATGTGCACCACCCCTGCTGCCACCGGCCCCGGCGGTGGTTGCGCTCAGGCCGCGGTCAAAATCACGATGAAGCTCCGTCTTGCCGACGACATGAGGGCATCGCACGCTGAAAATGCCGACATCGTAAACCAGATCGCGGGAGCTGTCGGCGTCCAGGAAGGCCCGCATGCGCCGAAACGACCGCGTTCAATAACCCAAGCATCTGATCGATGTCGCCGGCTTCCGCGAAAAGCGCGATCAATCGCGAAACGGGCTCAGTGCTCACCTCACCCGCTCATCTTTAGAAATGCCCCGCCGTCGGGCGGATTCCCGATCCTGAGCATCCAGCTCGCATGGAATTAGAACGAATGCTGCAAGCGACTCACATGAACATGTCAGCGCACCCCTGTGAGTCCTACGACGGTCATTCCCCCTGGATCGCCTGCCATGTTTTATCCGGATTGAATCGCGTCGTCTGGCGGGCCAACAACGTAGTAGTCGGGCCGAGATCCTTCTCATAGACCACACCGTCGTGGTTCACCATAAACGTCTTAATGCCGGACACGCCATACTCGGCCGGGTAAGCGATCAGCGCAAAGCCGCCGATCATTTCGCCCTTCACGATGTAGGAATGAGCGCCGCCGGGCGCGTCGGGGCCCTGCGCCGTGAGAATGCGGAAATAGTAGCCGTGGTAAGGAACTTTCTTACCCGCCACGGACATGGCATCAGCAGCCTCGGCAAAATCTTTGGGGACCAGATTGTCCGAGCCGCCATCCCAATAAAGACCGTCCTTTTTCCCCGGAGTACTCACGATTCTCTGCGCATACTCCAGAAGGCCGTCGGCGTCGTAATCTTGCGAGGCGTACTCCATCTGCGCCTCCACATAACCCCGGGAGACATCGATGGCCACGAGTTCGTTGCGGCCGACACGGCGGGCCAGAATTTCCGTTCGCCCGCGGGCGGAATCGAAACGCCACTGGCCGGATTTCATCCGCACCAGCGGGACCGGGAAGGGCCAGCTGTCCGCGCCCGTCACGACGGTCGCGCGGTCGTGATTGTAAGGCTCGATCCGCACATCCATTTTTTCGTGTGCGCGATTTGAGAACTCGCTGCGAGCCGTCTTATCCTCCGCCGTATCGCCCGATTCCACGATGTCTCTGCCTTGAGGGCCGAAGAGCTTCAACAGCGCCGCGGTATCGTTCTGCGCCGCCGCGTCGACCAGCGCCTGAGCGGCTTCCTGCGGAGTCGCGAACGTGCGCTCAGCCGGTGCTTGTGCGTTCAAAAACGCTGCCGAGACGAGCATCAGGGGAATGAGACTGCTGATTGAGTTTTTCATGGCGATGTTCCTCGTTGGTTTGACCGTGTTCATCGGCGTCTGCCTCCGCCGGAGGAGCGAGGCGCCGACATCCTCGGCGCCTGCATCGGGGCACTTCGAGCCGGTCCCATGCTCGACATACCGTGTTCGGCATGGGTGGCGGCCGCCGAGCCGTTCTCCTGCCCGCCAAAAGCGCTGCGATTCTGCTGCTGGGCGGGCCTGTTGCCAGGCACTTCCCGATTGCCGACTTTTTCGTTGCCTTGTCCTGCGCCATTGCGGGCGGCTTCAGGCATAGCGCGCGGCGAAACGGCCTGACGCACATTTCCGCGATACTGTTCGCTCAGGCGTGCATTTGAATAAGGTACGCCTCCGCGATGCGCCGCATCATGAGCCCATGCGCTGGTGCCATGCGCCGCAGCCAGGTGACTGGCATTGAACCCGTTCTGGTGGATAAATCCGTTGTTGACGATGATCGAGTGGTTACCCCACCCCGGGTGCCAGCCCCAGCCACGCCAGCCGTGCCAGCCCTCTCCAAAATACAGGCCCATGTTGAATCCGATTCCGAAACCGAAGTAAACGCCGGGCCCATAGAAGCCAAACGCTGGCCAGCCCCACGACGGGTAGGGATACCAAAGAGGCGGACCCCAGATCCACGCCGGGTCGTAGACCGGTACGTAGATCACGTCCGGATCGGTGGGTTCAATCCCGATGTACCCGCCGTCTGTCGCGACGTTTTCCTGGGGCGTGGACTTCAGCTTCCCACTTTGCTGGGCCTGCTGGCGCAGCCGCTGCACGGCGTCCATCACATCCTGTTGCTGGGCGAGAAATGCGTTGCCCAGATTCGTAGTCCACGTCACGTCCGCATTCAGGCGCTTCAATACGTCCGGAAAGATCACCAGCGCCTGTACGCTGGGATCCCAGTTCTGCTGTTGGGCTGCCTGCGTAAGAGCGGGTCCCGTCAAGCCGGGATTCCTCTGAACAAACTGGTAAGCCTCCACAACTTCGAGAGGATAGGTGGCCGCAACCATGATCTGGCTCACCAGTTCGTCGGGATAGAGCGCGATGGGAGCTACAAGATTCTCGAGCTGATTGGGCGTCAGAGCCTGATTCGGGGGTGGCAGAGGCGGTGGCGCGGGTGTTTGCTGAGCCCACACAGACGTGGTCGCAATCGCCAGCCAGACTGCAATAATCAGAGATGTTGCGCGCCTTCGAGGCGCTAAAACCGGTTGTTTCGACATAGTTACCTTCCTGTTCTTCTTGATTCGAGCATACGCCGATTTCGTTGGTTTTTCTGAAAATCGGGACTGTGTAATGTTGGAAAGCACACACGGTGCAGAGCATTCAGGGGACCAAATTTTTCTATTGACATACGGCTTGTATCGTAGTAAAGTCTTCGTATATGGAAAAGCCGTCTGGCCTTACGCCCCGTCCAACCGACGCTGAGCTTGAAATTCTGACTGTTTTATGGAGCCGCGGGCCGACTACCGTGCGTGAAGTCCACGAAGTGATCGCGGCGCGCAAACCGACCCAATACACCACGGTCCTGAAGACGCTGCAGATCATGGCCGAAAAAGGCCTTGTGAAGCGGGATGAGACCCAACGCGCGCACATTTACGAGGCCGCCCGCCCGCGCGAATGGACTCAGCAACAACTTGCCGGAGACCTGTTACAACGGGCATTTAACGGTTCGGCGCGGAGTCTGATGGTAGGTGCCCTCTCGGCGCGCAAAGCGTCGAAAGCCGAATTGGCGGAACTGCGGAAATTGCTTGCGGAATACGAGGCGGAATACGAAAAGGAGACCCGATGAAACTGCTGGAAAACTGGGTAATGACGCCCGTTGCGGCGGCGCTGGCGAAAACGTTGCTGCACTCGATATGGGAAGGCGCGGTGGTCGCGCTGGCGTTGGCGGTGGTGCTCTTGGTCCTGCGATCTTCGCGTGCAAGATATATCGCGGCCTGCGCGGCGCTGGCCGGCTTGTTGGCCGCCCTGGTGGTGACTTTCGCCCAACTGGTTCCCGCGCAACCAGTTCTCATTCGGCTGAAGCCCGCGGCGCATTTCCCGGCGACCCCGCCAGGGCTTGACGCCCTGTCGTCAATGCCGCCGGCCGACCCGGCACCCGTGAACCAACTCGGCTGGCTGCTGCCTTTCTGGATAGGGGGTGTTCTGTTCTTCCACGCACGCAGCCTGGTCAGTTGGATGGCCGCCAGGCGGCTGCGAGAGAGCGGGGTATGCGGAGTAAGGGAGCATTGGCAGGAGAGACTGGACGGGCTGCGGGAGCGGCTGCGGATGGGCAGACCCGTCGCTCTGCTGGAATCGTGCCTGGCCGAGGTGCCCGTCGTCATCGGGTACGTACGCCCGATCATCCTGATGCCCGTGGGCTTGCTGGCTGGCCTGCCGGTCGGCCAGGTGGACGCAATTCTGCTGCACGAACTGGCGCATATCCGCCGTTACGACTACGTGGTTAACCTGGTGCAGGTTTTCGTGGAGGGTTTGCTGTTCTACCACCCGGCGATCTGGTGGATTTCCGGCGTGATGCGTGACGAGCGCGAGAACTGCTGCGACGATCTGGTGGTATCGGTCACCGGTTGCGCATTGGAATACGCGACGGCGTTGACCGCGCTGGAGCACGGACGGGTCAGTCCGCGTGAGGCTCTCGCCGCTACCGATGGTAGCCTGGTCAAACGAATTCACCGCCTGTTGGGTCGTCGGGAGCGACGACCACGGTCCGCTTTGCCGGCCATGACGGCGGCAATCCTGACGGTGACCGTAGTGACGGCAATGGCGGCGCTGCAATTGGGAGCGACGCGGTTCGCTACTGGCGATCCGGGCGACAACGCGAAGGCGAACGCGAGCTCGTTCCCGGCTTTGCCGCTTCCCATTCGAAAACCGGCGATGGAGAGGTTGCTGCTGGCGCAGGCCCGGCAGGGCGTGCCGTCCCGCGATGTGCCGCAGGCCAACCAACAGAGCGCGGGTACGATGCAGCCCGACAAAATCCTGTTCGACCGCGCGGTCAATAACATCGAACACGGCAATTACCTCGCTGCACGGCTCACGCTCAACACGCTGATCGATGACTACCCTTCGAGTGAGTACCAGGTCAGAGCGAAGCTCGCGATCGCCGACAGTTGGTATCGCGAAGGCGGTGAACACGGCAAGGCGCAGGCCGAGATCGAATACAAGGACTTTATCCTGTTCTTTCCGAACACACCCGAGGCCAGCGCCGCGGCGCTCAAACTTGAAACACTCGACAAGAAGTGGCTGGATCAGAACGTCGCCTACATCGTCTCCCAGGAGGAACGGAAGGCTTTTCAGCAATTGACCACCGATAACCAGCGCGGACAGTTTGTAGAGCAGTTCTGGTTGCGCCGGGATCGGGCAACCGGAGCGCAGGTCGCCCAGCAAGACTCCTCCCAAAGCGCCCCGCCAATGAACAAACAACAGTATGACGAGATGGTGCGCCAGCGTGACGAGCAGTATAAGCCTGTAATGCAACTTATGCAGATCGTGGCGCTCGATACGCCCTATCGGAAGTGGTTGACCGAGGATGTGGTCTACATCATTTCCGATGAAGAACGCAAAGCGTTCCTGCAACTGACAACCAACGAAGAACGCGAGAAATTTGTCGGGCAGTTCTGGCTGCGCCGCGATCCCACACCCGGTACCGCCGAGAACGAGATGAAGGAAGAACATTACCGTCGCATCGTGTACGTCAACGAACATTTCTCGTCGCCAACTACTGTCGGGTGGAAGACCGACCGGGGCCGCATCTATATCCAGTACGGCCCGCCAGACGAGATTGAAGCTCACTCCTCGGGCGGATCCTATGAGCGGCCTCTGTCGGAAGGCGGTGGCGTGACCGAGACGTTCCCGTTCGAACAATGGCGTTATCGTTATATCGACGGAATCGGGCAAAATATCATCCTGGAGTTCGTCGATACCCAAAAGAACGGCGAATACCGGTTGACGATGGACCCGCATCAAAAGGACGCATTCTTTCGTCTTCAGTCGCCTGCCGCACCTCCGCGTTAGTTTAACCCGGCGAGCGCTCCTGCCAGACCTTGTCGGCTCGACCCGATCGTTGCCGTGGCCGCCGAGGATGTCTTATCGCCGGCGCTGCCGGGAACAAGGGGGAGCAAATCGTCGAGGTTCGTTGATCGCCCCTCCAGTATTACCAATGCGATTTTCCGGTCATGTAACCGTTGCTGGTACTGTAGATTCCGGTCCACGGTAATCAGAACCTGGAACGCCGATTGTTCCGCGGCCGCCAGAGGTTGACCGTTGGTCATGCCCTTGAGACCGACGCAGCGGCAAGTCTGTCAGTCATGACCGACTATGCCGAGGCGCAATGTCTCGTCAACGCACTCGTCGAGAAAGACGCGCATCTACCGGCTGGCGAGCAGCGACTCTTTCGCTCCCTCAACGGCGTGGAGCGCCATCTCCCTGCCCACCGTGGGGAAACCTTCCAGAAAGCGTTCCACGCTGTGGCCGGCTTCAATATAGTTGAACAGCGTGCGGACCAATACTTGGCCGCCGCGAGTTGCCAGATTGTACCCAACGCCGGGCTAATAAGGGTAATAATATAGTTGCCAACTCATAGCGATGAAAGCATAGACTTCCAAAAATTAGTGGGTAGCGGATGCGACTGGCTCGGACTTCGTGCGAGCCTTTGCCGCTTCATGCTCTGTTTGAAGTCTCAGCTTGGCTAGCTTGACCTCCGTCTTTTGCCGTTCTTTATCGGCCCTAGCGGCAATACTCTTCACTTA